>JBAXPF010000069.1:0-15071 GCA_037132955.1 Verrucomicrobiota bacterium
GTAAATCTCTCCAACGATCCTGGGCATACTGCAAGTCCTTCGGCCCGAAGCGCGCGGCGTTCCCAAGGATGAAGTTCTTGATGATGTCCGTGGGACTGAGCCTGAGTCCGCGATCATTGATCGTCTCAAAGAGTTTGAAGGCGTCCTTTGCCTCACTGACGTCCAGGCGGATGACGAAGGCCTGATTCAGAAGCTTGTACAGAAACTCACCGAGAGACGTCAGATCAAGTTCCTCGATCCATTCCCGAATCGACTCAAACGCGGATGCGAGACGCTGATTTTCCGGAGCGGAAACATCCTCGTTCGCGACATGTCTTGCAAACTGGCGGGAATCCAATGAGTCCAAGGCGATTTTGGAACTCGTGCGGCCCCCGATAGCCTTGCAACCAAGGAGGCGCTCCAAGTCCCCTGCGGTCTCCTTCTCTTCCTCCACGTGCATGCGCTCCAGAATGCAATGCAGAATGATGATAATAGTGGTCATTCGCTGTTGTCCGTCTACCAACTCAAGACAGTTGATTCCAGCGGTGTGATGACCGGCGAGGCAGACAATGGTTCCAAGGAGGTGGGTGTCAGACCCGCTCACCACATCGATATCGTCCCACAGTTCCGCGACCTGGGCGCACCTCCACGAGAAACGGCGTTGATAGGCTGGGATGACATACTGCTCATTGGCAGATCCAAGGAGTTGTGTGATTTTAAGTGTGGTGGGTGTGATGACCATGGTGGTGCGGATTGTTCAGGGTATTTTGAATCAAATAAGTAACGCTTCTCTGTGAAATCAAACGTCGCTGTCATAGAGGATGCCTGCTCGTCGCCGGTCAGGCGAGCGAGACTGTCGGTGAAGCTGTCGGAGATGAGGAAGGTCATGGGAAATGTCTATCAATCAGCAATTGCGATACTATTCCCTTGAAATGTTAAAGCTTCGATACGCATCACCCAAAAAGTCGAATTTACGCTGAAATAAAGTGGCAAGTTTTTCATTTGCTGTAGCGAAAAATATCTGCCTGTTACCGTTCAACACAATCTCACGAAGGTAATCAAGGAAGGCCAATGTATTTATATCATCGATATATACTATCGGATCATCAATCAAAATAACAGGAGGTCCAGCTTTAAGTTGCGCATTAAATGCAAGAAAAATTGAAAGAGCAAACGCCGCCCGCTGTCCTGTGCTAATTTGATCAGGCCTAGCCACCCCTCCATCCTTGCGGACAAGGGTTCCAAATTCATCGCCGAGTCCACTGAATTCTGCTGGAGATTGAATACGTGAGAATATCGTTTCGATACCCAATCGATTGCGCTGCATCGCGGATTTCATAGCGGATCCTAGCGAGTACTCCTCCCGAATATGCTCAAACGTATTATGCGCTTCATTCAGAAGTTTGATACGTTCTTGCAAGTTCGATCTCTTCCTAATAAGTTCAAGCTTACGTTTTTCTGCTTCTGTAAAAGTTTCCGATTCGTGGGTTTCGATTTTCGTTGCCGACTGTAACGCTAACTTGAGTTCGCGAACCGTTATTAACGTTCTCACACGGCTAATGCTTCGGCTAGATAACATGTCTTTTTTTTCCGCGTGATCGCTCACGCTCAACGCTTTGATCATCTCCTCAAAACGTGCTATAATTAATTCTGATTCAATTTTGACCTTTTTGGCTTCAGTTAGCTTGCGTTCAAGTTCGTCAATTTCATTGCTATATTGCTTCTCAAGCTCTTCCCGCTCCTTCAAAATACCGATTACATAGTTGTTTAGCAGAACAATACTCTGCCAAACTCCGGCAGTGTCGGGTCCGACGAGCAACTTGGTGAGCGCCTCCTCCATGCGCTCTGTTGAATCGGCGAGACTGACTCCTGCGTCAGTATTTAGAAAATTAAACTTCGCAAAGCTTAGAGCCAGGCTCTTTGTCCTTACATTAGATTTTCCACGCGGTATCATTTCAGTTTCACCATACCAGTTTAGGTTCCTCGAGCGAAAAGATCTTGGGTGCTTATCACTTGTTTCGGTTTTAGTGCTGCCATTTGCCAATGTTGCAACTAACTCGTATGAGTCTGGAGCATCGGGATTCCGTTTATTCATTCCGCAGTACAACAACTCGATCGCTTCTAGCAACGAGGTCTTGCCAGAACCGTTGGGACCGTAGATTAGATTGACGTCACCGAAATTAAAGCACTTCTGAGTTGGAAATCTCCTGAAATTAACCAATTCCAAAGAACGAATTGGAGAAATCCAATCACCACTACTCTTTGGCTTTGGTGCTAGACTTATCTTCTTCCAGTGCCTGACGGTAGGTTCGATGTCGCGTATTCGTGTGGTAAGGTCTTTGTCTGAAAGAACTGCCGCCTCAAGGCCATTTCTTACCAAGATGTCCATCCAAACAGAACGGATGCTGGAGGGCAGTACATCATCCGCTGGTGCCACTATAGGTGGTCTAAATACTATCTCAAGTTCCAATTCCGTGATGATGAACTTTCTAGCATAACTGCGATCTCGCTCGATCCAGCTTTTGATTTTCCTAAATTCTTCTGTATAAAGGCTATGTTTGCTGGTTATAAAATATAAATAATTATTCCATTGAAGGCTCTTTTGTCCATCGAAGTACCTACTTCCAATGACTGTATCTTGATATTGTAGCAATATCTCCTTTGATGTTGGGATGTGTTGTGCAATATCAAAGTAGTAGACGGCAAAAGGCAGATCGCCAGCCTTTCTCACTGCACGAAGAATCGATTCGCTCACTTGCTCGACTTCAGAGAATCCGATTCCTGCTTCTATACGATCGCGGAGTTTTGAGATGTTTATTGTCATGATTCTTTTGCTATGTCGTACTCATTCGTATCCCCAGGGTTGCTATAATTAACAAAGTGCCCGCGTGCATATTGCTTAATCTCGCCATCAATGTCTCTATACCAGACAGCCAGCCGCTGCCGCGCTCCGTGACTTTCGTTAGCATCAGTGAATCCTCTTTGTAGCAGAGCCGCTGTTTGTGTGAAGACTCTTTCCACTTGGTCATATGATTTATCTTCGCCTAAATAGATGACTGTCGCCCGTTTGCCAGCACTAGATATTGCATTTTGATGAGGACAATCCGGATCCCACCCAAGGCTAAACCCATCTCCGAACTCTGCGAGAGACGGTGGTAATTGATTGTTCGTTTTGAGAATGCGCCAGAGGTGGCCGCATTTGATTACCCGCGCCGTCCTATATTCATATGCAAGTTGGTGGTTGTCTTGACAAAACGTGAGTCGATTGATCACTTCTGTCGCATTAATGCCAAATGACTCTAGACGCTGAACGCTATACCAATCACCTTGGTGACAAATATCCCCAACACACAGTGCAATAACTCGTTCAACTTCGATTGGGTTGCGCTTGGCGATGCATCTAAGTTCCTCTTTAGCTGGCCCACTTTGTTCGGAAAGAGCAGTGAAACCATCCTCAGCCGTGTCTTGCTCCTTCCACATGTTGTTATTCTCATCCCAGATAAGTACATTTGTAAGTTGCGGACCTCGCCGTTGAGACTTCAAATCCAATACGCCTACATGTGCAACTTTACTTGTAGTGATACGAAAGACCGCCTCCTGATAGTTGAAAAATAACGCATGGGTTTTCGTATTTTGAAACCACGTATAATAGAGCCCACGTTGGTGGTTTGAGCATAGAGTTGTGTCCTTGATGTCGAACCGATTTGGCCTGAGATACCAAGCGGAGCCTGCGATGTTCTGCCAATCATTCTTACCATTTGTACCCCACTCCTCAACACTGTGTGCCCAGTTCAGACAAATCACCTCGGTAGTATCGCCCGCATATCCGAATAATTGATCGCGATACTTTCTATACGTAGCTTGACGTGGATTGGGATTCAACTGAACATGAATTATTAGGGTGTTGACATAGATATCCTTGGCGTGATTCTGCTCGCTGAAATCAAAAGCGTCTGAGCAAATGAGCGAAATGAGTCGTAGTGAACTAGGGACGCTGCCAAATTGGTAAATAAGGGTGCCTAACTGCAGTTGGTTAATCTCAAAATGATCGCAATCAGCGCCCATTGTGCACGTCTTAAATTGAACCAGAATTACCACTTTCGGAGCGTCTGAATCATTCGGCTTCGCTAAGAATACATACGCAAGCGGATCTGTTTGACGGTCGGGGACATGAGGAAGATTTTCGAAGAGGAACGTGGCATTTGGGGCTATATCCTGTTTGATTTTTTCGAGTTCTGGATATGTAATGCTTTCACAGCCAATCGCCCAGATTTTTCCCTCATTAGGAATAATTCCTGATTTTAACGAGGTGACGAGGACCTTCCACGGCATGGAGTATTCTGGCGTGATTACCAGATCGGCTTGGTTTGCGAACGCATTGCGGAGAAATTGACTAAACTGCTCATGCGCAAGGTTTTGATCCCGATTGTGCACACCGGAAGCGTTTGCCTCGATCTGACCGCGAGGTTGCATAAGCAGAACTGAATAGTTGTGCTCATTTGGAATCAACGCATTGAGCACCGGTTCTGTATAACCGGCGTCGTTAAGCAATTTTGAGACTGGTACAATCTTCATGAGACTTTAAACACCTTCATCACCTCATCGCCCAAATGATTAATGACTTTCACGGCGATGCGGCCTTGTTTGGGTTTATCGAAGGGGCGGGAGGTGTCGCTGTTGAGTGTGGCCCAGGCTTCGGGGTTAATTTCGGCCTTGAGGGTGGTTTTGAGGGCGCTGTAGGGGTCGTTGGCACCGAGGAAATAGGCGTGGCGGACAAAGAAGCTTTCCTCGTTGTAGTCGGTGTCGATGAACCAGCAGGCGATGCCGTCTGCGCCGTGGCTGATGACTTCGCCGGTCTGGGGTTTGAAGACGTCCACGCCGTTGACTTTGACGCGCAGTTTGCCGTCGGGCTCGGACAGGAGGGCGATGTCCGGCTCGCCGAAGATGACGAAGAGGTTGCCTTTGCCGGTGTTTTTGAGGTCTTCGGCCATGTGCAGGTCGGCATTCATGCGGGCCTTGAGCACCGGGATGCGGCCGAGTTTGCTGAATTCGGTGGCGTGGGCGTCGTAGTTGAAGGCGCAGGCAATGAGGACATCGAATCCGGCATCGCCCGCCTCGCGTGCGGCGGCGACAAGATCGGCACGCTGGACGGTGCCGAACTCGGGACCGATAAAAATCGCCGCGCGCTTCTCCGCCGGCGCATCTTTCTGATCACTGACCACTGACCACTGATCACTCACAAATCGCCCCTCCGCGCATACGAGATCGCCGGGCCAGGGTGTAAGCGCGGTGAATGCGATCCGATCCTCCTTGTGCGCTTGCTGCACCCCGGCCACTTTGAGATTCTCCAGGATCATCTGGGGGAAGGACTGCTTGGCTTCGTATTCGCCGCCGCCCTCTTTGACCACAAGCGGGTCGATCAATTCATCGTCCTCATCCACGCCCAGCACGCGATGGGGACTGAGGCTCTCGACGGTGAAGGGACCGGCCACGCGGACCTTCTTCTTGTCGTCGTAGGGCCTGTCGTAGAGGTATTCAAACTCCGCCTTGGCGGCGATGGACTTGTCAATTTCCTGCTGCCGGGCGATGCGGGCCTTCCACCAGTCGGCGTGAAGTTTGGCCGGTGCTTCGGGCCACGGATCGGCAGGGCGCTCGGGAAGTGTCTTCAGGGTGTAGGTTCGCTTGAGATTGTGGTTGATGGCTTGCAACCATTCCAGGGCTTTCGCTTCGCTTCCTCCGTTCTCCCGATCTTGTTCTGACCTGAGCTTGTAGAAAAGCTCCTGAGTCTTGGCGGGCCACGGGTCTTCGGCCTCGCGCGGAATCTCCCACTCTTGCAAATGCTTCTTCAACGCGGCGTTCAATTTCTCGCGCAATGGCTCCAGCGTCGTTTGCCACTGGTCCCAGATGACATCGATCTCGGCGTTATTGGCAATGGACTTTAGCCCGACGTGCGGCACGCGCTCATAGACGAAGCCGTGGCGGATGTTGCCCTGCACGGGCTGCGAACTCGGCGCAGTGCGGGTGACTTCGGCTTCCTTCATCTGGCCTTCACGAGAATCGGCCAGCAGGTAAAACGGATAGCGGGCTCCCATGATGCGAGCACGGGCCAGCGCGAGTGCTACGCGCGAGGTGTCAATTGTGATCCAGCGGCGGCCCCACTGCTCCGCGACGGTGGCCGTGGTTCCGGAACCGCAGGTCGGGTCAAGCACGAGGTCGCCGGGGTCGGTGGCCATCAGGATGCAGCGTTCGACGACCTTTGTGTTAGTCTGAACGACATAGACCTTGTCTTCGGTAAACGATCCCGTTCCTGTGTCGGTCCACATATTCGAGAATGGAATGACAGGGAAATCGTTGAAGTAACGAACGTATCGAATGGTCCCTTCGGACGTCGGCCATAAGCGCCCCGACATGCCAAGACGAATCAGCCCTTTTTCATCAGACTTGAAGGTTCCTTTGCCGGGGCTGAATGACTGTCCTCTAAAAGCGAACCGGCGAACATCCGTTTCCCCTGCCGGTCGAGAACTCGTCAGGTTGTCTGGCATGAACACACGCGCTCCGCTTGGTAGCAGAGATTGGTCGTTTCTCTGAGCCTTGTTCAGACGCGCACTGACGCCCGCATCGTCCTGCCACACTGAGTAGACCTGCTCGGTAGAAGATCCAGCCATTTTGTCTTGGTAGGGTGATCTGTATTTACATTTCGACTTATCGCGCGCCGCCCAAATTATGTAATTAGAGGCAGCGGCAAGCTGATCGTTGGCACGGCCAGTAGTTGTTCTGAACGCTATTTGCGAGACTATGTTTGCATCCCCAAACACCTCATCCATCACGGTCCGGACGCGGTGGACATTTTCATCGCCGATTTGCACGAAGATGGAACCTGATTCGGTGAGGAGATCGCGGGCGACGGTGAGGCGATCCCGCAGGTAGGTGAGGTAGCTGTGGATGCCGTCGCGCCAGGTGTCGCGGAAGGCTTTGACCTGCTCGGGTTCGCGAGTGATGTGAGTGGCGTTGCCGTCCTTCACGTCACGGCTGGTGGTGGACCACTGGAAGTTAGAGTTGAACTTGATGCCGTAGGGCGGGTCGAAATAGATGCACTGCACGCGTCCGCGCAGGCCCTCGCGCTCGGCGAGGCTGGCCATGACCTGGAGGGAGTCGCCGAGGATCATGCGGTTGGACCAGTTCTGGTCATGCTGATAGAACTCGGTCTTGTCCGCGCCCTTGGGAATGCCGTTAAAATCGGCGAAGAGATCGAACTGGTCTTCGTCCGCTTTCTTATCCGCCTTGGTTTGTTTCAGCCGGTCATCAATGAGCACCTTGGGATGGACTTTTTCCTGGATGTAAAGCGGCGGGGCGTGGACCACCAACTCGCTCCAGTCCTGCTCATCCTTGCCGCGCCAGACGAGCTGGGGGTCGAGGTCGGTGTTGCGCGGATACCTCAACGTGCGCGGAATGGCATCGTCCTCACGGACGACCGATTGGTGCTCGGCGGTGGGGATGTTCTTCCGCTTGGCTTCATCGTGCTTGATGGTCTCGACGGACTTGGGGGATGGGACTTTCTTGGCGGGCATCGGATTGGGAAATGCTGAAAATCTGAAATGCTGAGAAGCTGAAATTGAGATGTGAGAGGATAGCTTGTTAGCTGAGGCCCAATGGAACGGAGATGAGGTTGCTGATTTCGGTGTAGAGAGGAACGTCGGCAGCGACCTCAATACTCACGATCAAACTATAACGTAGGGCTCGGAGGTGGCAGTTGTGCCATGGGGAGCCAATGGAAAAGTTGCGGGTGGCCCACCAACCTTTGACCGGGTAGATTGCGATGCGATCCATCTGGGCGAGTTCGGCAGCGCTGCCACTCCATACGTCGTGGATCAACGAGCCGCCCTTGTCGCGGAGTTTGGGGCCGAGCGCCCAGGAACGGGAGTCGGGGCGCGGCACAGCGAGGGGCTCCCCCTCTGGGTCCTGTTCCTCGTCGGACTGCTCCACTTCATTGGCACTCTTGGCGACCGTCGCTATGAACTCCTCGACGCTTTGTTCCGGATGCCGGACGCGAAAGCGGAGAAGGCAGCCGCCATAGCGGTAACGGGAACCTGAGGTGTGATTGCTGGCCGAGGGATTGGGAGCGGTGAAGCTTGAGAGGGTGACCCGCAGGATGCAGGGGGTATCGAGGAGTTCGCTGAGAAACGCGGATGGCAGCTTTAGCTCGTGGACGTGACAATCGCTGATGGTAGCCGAGCCAGGGCCTCCCTGATAGGGTGTGAGGGAATCCTCCCGGAAGAGGGTAACCTCCTGCTCGGAGCTGAAGCGGGCCCGGAAGGCATCGGGCTCTCCATAACCGTAGGTCCGCAGCATCGTCCGGAACGCGGCGCGATCCTCGCGGGTGTAGCCACGGTGAGGGTCTATTCCGCCGAGCATGGTGTCATTCCAGCGGGCGGAATGGATCATCAGGGCCCGGATCGTTTCCGGCCAAAGGTCGGGATAGGTACCGCGGATGCCGGCAGCAAGCCTCGCGGCGAGGGCGGTGGCAGCGCTGGTGGCGGTGAAAGGGCTGATCGGGCGCTGACGGAAAGATTTCGACGTGCTGAGAGGAACGAGAGAATCGCGAGTTTCAGGCTCGTTCCTCGCACCGGTGGCGCAATTTCCACCCTCCAAAACGATGTCGGGTTTAATTGGCCAGTGGTCGTCCCAATCGATTGAAGTTCGGCTGAATGGGCTCAGCCCGCCCGGCCGTGCAAATACCTTGAGTGCAGCCGACTCCGGATCGGTCTCAAGCACCACGTGGTGATGGGTGATAGCCCCCACCGTTATCGCGTTCCATGCTTGGGCAGGATCCTCGATTGGGGTGCGATGGTTATGCTCCGGGTATCGGAATCCAGTGCCGTAATCGGAGGGGACGATATTGCCCGCGGAAATGATGAAGAGTCTCTGGTTCGCGCGCCCGCTCTCCTCGCCGTAAGCAAGTTGATCGATGGCGGCAGACCAAGCGGATGGGCGGCCCACATCTTCTCCTGAAGCGGTAATCGCCAGCGCATAGACGCGGGGACGGTGCGGTTTTTGAATTTCGACCGTGCTCGTCGCTTGCATCGTAAACGATCCGTGTACAGGAGGTCGCTCTGGATCCGCATGACCGTCCGGGGAGTTGTAGAGTTTGACACCTTCCAACCAATGGGTCGCTTGAAAGCCATTTGTATCAAGCACCAACTCCCGGAGATCTCCATAAGCGGCGAGGCCAGCCATCAGAGTGCCGTGGCCGCTGCCTTCGTAGCAGTCGCTGGCATCGCCGTCGCCGAAGATCGTGTGGTTATCCTCCTCCCGCAATACAGGTTCGAGCAGCCGATGGCCGCAATGAATGCCGGTATCGAGGATGCAGACCGCCGGCGCATCTTCCCGGGGTGGTTCGATTCGCTCTACCGACTCCGCGAGGAACTCATGTTGCTCCTCCGCTGAGAGATGGCTGAGTTCGATATGGGTGGGGCGGGCCAGTCGAACTTCGGCGAGCGTGGTTAGCAATCCGAAGGATGATTCAAGCGCTTGCCTTGTGCAGCGGGCGATGAATACGAGGTGATCGGGCAGCTTGAGTTCCTGGGCCGCGATTTCAATGCCGGCGATTTGCCGACGCGCACGGAAGGCATATTCGTTCACGGGAGGGTGACGACGAACCCAGAGTTGCCACCAGTGTGGGATGTCGTCCGCAGGAAGAGGTTCCTTATCGGTCCACATATCCTCCAATGCGGCCGTCCCAATTCGGGAAAGATTGGCGACCCACGGGTTGGGGGCATTTCCCTCTTCTGTCAGGCCTTCTCCGTAGCGGCGGATCTTTTCTGATAAAGCCAGGAGGTCGCCGAATGGCACGTGTAACAGGACACGCGTGATTTTCCGGCCCGTGGCATCGGCAAACTGGTGGAGCTGGATGACTTCGATTCTGCTACCCGTGCAAAGACTGTAGGCCTGATCGGCAGAGATCGGATGGCCGGGCTCAGTCTCGAAAACCAGTATGCGTTCCAGCTCAGGGATAGGCGTGGCCTCAATGTTGTCGCCCCTCAATTCTGTCACCTCGGCACGGATCGCTTCGAGTTGCCCGCGGAGGAATTCGGAATGCTGACGGCGCTCAACCTCGCGCAACGAGGCTCCGCGGCCGGGAGGAGATGCGTAATTGAACCGCTCCGGACGAGTGGGCAGTTTGATATGCCTCAGCGTAGGACTTGGAGCTTGGAATATGGTATGGGGTTCACGCACCACGGGATTTGGATCAGTGGTTCAAGAAAAGTCGCCTCTCTGTCAGTGCGTCGACCACCATCTCGGTGGTAATGGCTTGCTGGTCACGGAGGAGCATTTCCTTGGTGGCATCCTCGCAAGCGCGGGTGATTTCGGCGTAGCTGAGGCTGGCGGCCGCCTTGAGGATTTGCTCCTTGCTGAGTTTCGGTGCGGGCAGACCGCTCAAGCGGGCTTTGATGGTTTCCCAAACATCGTCTTCCTCAGGCAGGCCGAACTCTATCAAGTCGTCGAAGCGGCGATACAATGCCTTGTCGAGTCGATCGCCGTGGTTGGTGGCGGCGATGACCAGACTGTTGCTGGTCAATTTCTCGATGAACGTCAGGAAGCTGTTCAGCAAGCGGCGCATCTCACCGACGTCGCCGGTGAAATCCCGAGTGTAGCCGATGCTGTCAAACTCATCAAAGAGATAGACGGCGCGGGTCCGGTTGACGGTTTCGAAGATGATCCTGAGCTTTGAGAGCGATTCACCGAGGTAGCGGGTGATCAAGCTATCCAAGCGGACCACGAACAGGGGCAGGGAAAGGTCGGCGGCCAGCGCGGCGGCGGTCATGGTCTTGCCGCAGCCCGGAGGGCCGGTGAACAGGAGTCGCTGGCGGGGCCGCAGCCCATGCTCCTTCAAGCGGGATAGGTTCTGTTGCTCCTCCAAAATGCGGAGGACGCGCTTGCGCAAGGGCTCGGAGAGGATCAGGTCATTCACCTTCCACCCGGCATCGACGTGCTCCAGAAGTTCCGCAGCCTCGCCCTGGGGCTGTGCTACGTGGAAGATCGAAGGTGAGGACTTGGGAAGGGATTTGCGCTGTTTCGCCTGATCAACGAGCTTTTTGATCTCCACCGCAAGGGCTTCGTGACCACGGCGCGCCTCGGCAGCGGCGACTTGAAGCGCGATCGCGTAGAATCGCTCGTCGTCGCCAGTGCCGTGGCTTTGCAGGAGAGCCTTGATTTGAGTGGCAGTGGCCATGGTGTCGAATTTAAGTCGGCTACGGTGAACGATCAATAGCAGAGCAGAGGCACCCGGCAAAGGCCAATGTGAGCAGATCCCGGGGGTGAAATGTGGGTGTTGACCTCGCCGGCGGGTGGTTGGGCGATGTCCGGTTTCATGGCGTCGCGGGTGCGGAGGTTGCTTGCTGGATCATCTTGTTGAACTGGTTTTCGATTTTCGCCTCGAAGTCGGACTCGATCTCCCAGACATCGCAAAACTCGGCAAAGGCCCAGCGGCCATGGGTGCCGAGGTGGTTCACGCCGGGCACCCAATAGGTGTTCATGGTGGAGGCTTTCTCCTTGGCGTCCTCGCGGCGGTAGCCCTTGATCTCGACGATGAGGTGCAACAGGTCGTCCGGGCCGTGGCCGTCATCCACCAGGACGATGAAGTCCGGGAGGTAACGGCGCATTTCCGAGCCGTAACGGTAAGGGACTTCCAGGCCGAGGTTGTGATTTTTCACGTAGGCCCGCACTTTGGGATGAGCCTCGGCCACCCGGCAGAACTCGGCCTCCCAATCGCTGTCGAGAATGACCCAGTTGATGTGGCTGCGATCGGACTTTGTTTCCCAGCGGAGGGTCTTGGAGGTGTTGAAGCGAACGTGGTTGGTCGAGCCGACCGGATTGTAGGCATCCAGCAGGGCTTTGATAGGGCGTTCACCAACGAAGGCTCGGGTGATACCGGCGGTGATGCGTTCGCAGGCCATATCGGCGAACTCCTGGTACATGAGCTGCGCGGGGTAGGTGCCGCCCTTGCATTGCAAGCAGGTATCCAGCCATTGCTTGGTGATGCGCTTGAGCTGGCCGAAGAGGTGGAGCTTGGGGGCCTCGCCCGGATCGCGCCACTTGGTGTAGAGCAGACGCTGGGTCAGGTGGAAGAGCAGTGTGGAAGGCCGCATGTCGCCGAGGTGCTCGACGGTGAGATCCACGCCTTCGCCAATGATGCCTTCATTGCGGTTCTTGGTGGGACCTGTTAGCTCGGGTGTCAGTTCCAGGATGGAGTCGTCGTTGAACTCAGCCGTGAGCCTCTCCTCGGGAAGCTCGACCCGATAGCCCTCGACCCGCGGGAAGCGGATTTCCAGAGGGTCTCGATCCGGCCGCATTGCTTTGACCTGAATGGTCTCCCGCGGCGGTTGGGGCGGAGCGATGACGGGCTTGGCCGTGAAATCAAACGGGATGCCAAGCACGTCGGCATATTCCACGTTGAAGAGATTGTCGTCATTGAGATCGTATGACTGCCGGCGCAACGCGCGACCGATGACCTGTTCGCAAAGAAGCTGGGTTCCGAAGGCGCGAACCCCTAGGACATGCGTCACAGTATTGGCGTCCCAGCCCTCCGTTAGCATGGAGACCGAGACCACGCAGCGGATGGAACCGCCGAGGCTACCGTGCTTGCCCACGGTGTTCATGACTTCCCGCAAAAGTTCCTGGTCGGTCAGGTTTGCCCCGGCATGTTGATCTCCGGTGCGCTCGACCATCTCGCGGCGGAAGCGTTCGATCTCATCCGTGGCCATGCTGCGGAAATTGTCGTCGAGGGCCTCACCGGATTCGAGCTGTTCGCTATCGATCAGAAGAGTGTTAGGACGGGGAAGCGGATTGCCGGTGGTTTCGTCGAAATTGCGGAACAGGGCGAGGCGTCCGTTTTCCAGGGTGGCGGTGCCGTCATCGTTCGTGCGAAGGAAGCCTGAGATGTAGTCATAGACGAGCTTCGAGGTGGCGGTGTTGTTGCACACGACGATGAAGCAGGGCGGCACGCGGATGCCGGCGTCCGCCCAAAGCTTGTAGGTTTTCTCGTAATGACCGTAGAGGGCTTCGAGCGCCGTTTTGAGCAGGGTTGGGAGTTTGAGCGGATCGAGTTCCTCCGCAGCGCCACGGCCCTTTTTCGGCATCTTGCTGCGGATGTGTTTCCACAGATCGCGGAACATGGGCATTTCCTCGCCGGGGATATTTTGCGCCACGGGTACGCGCGGCAGTTTCACGATCCCGCACTCGATGGCGTCCATGAGCGAGAAGTCGCTCATCGTCCACGGGAAGAGCGTGCCTTCAACGTAGCCCGAGCCACTGAGGAAAAACGGCGTGGCGGATAGATCCATGACGCGCTCGACGCCCAGCTTGCGATTGACCGACTCCAGGCCGGAGATCCAGAGCCGGGCGGCTTCGTTGTCCTTCTTGGCGCGGGCTTTGGCGTCCCGCAACTCGTCACCGGTTAGAGGGTTGCCCTTTTCGTCGGTGAACTCCATGGCACCGGAGGGTTTTTCCCGATAGCAGTGGTGGGCCTCATCGTTGATCACGAGGATGTTTTTCATCCCCATGAGGTCGGGCATGACGCGCTGGATCATCTGGCCTTCGGTTTCAAGCGTCCTGATTTCCTCGCCGGTGCGGCCTTTGAGGAGCTGTCGGCCACCCTTGGAAATATCGAGGCGCTCACGGAGCTTGAAGGCGTGGTAGTTGGTGATGACGATCTTGGCGCGGTTCACGTCGTCGAGCATGTCGCTAGGAACCAACTCGCGATTCTTGTAGTAGCTGTCGGGGTCGTTGGGCTGGAGAACGCGGAGGCGGTCCTTGATGGTCAGGCCGGGGGAGACGACGAGGAAGCCGCGGGTGAAATGCTTGCTGCCGGGACGCCGCACGGCGTTGATCGTCTGCCAGGCGATGAGCATGGCCATGACGGTGGTCTTGCCCGCGCCGGTGGCGAGCTTGAGGGCCAAGCGGTCCAGTTCCGGATTGGCATCCTTGTTGGCGCTGGCGAGATGCTCCAGAAGGCGCTTTCCCGCCACCGAGAGCGGCGCGACTTCGGTCAGCCAGATGGCGGTTTCCACGGCTTCGATCTGACAAAAGAACGGGCGGACGCCACTGAATGGGTGGTGCCGCCAGTGCTGGAGGAGCCTGGCGGTTTCAGGTGTGACCTGCCAATGGCCGGGATTGGACAGGTTGCGCCAAGTGTCCACATGGCCGCGCACCTGATTGATGATGGAGGTGGGGTCGTATTGCTGCTGGGCGGTGGAGAGGCCCTTGCCCTCATCGAACACCATCTCATCCTGCTTCGCCGACCCCTTGCGCTTCTTGGGTTTCGGGATGGGGGTGATGAACTCGGCGCGACGGCGGTTTTCGATGAGGCGCTGGGTCGGCTGTCCATCCGAAGCCAATTCCCAATGCCGCCGGGGGCACTCGTAGGGCGAGTTCAGAATCGGGTGGTCGAAGAAGGGGTTGGACATCGGTCGAGACTGGTACCTAACGAATCAAGGGCAGCTTTCGTCTGAATCTCAGCTTCCCTGCGTCATTGAGGCAAATCGAGAGTCTTTTCGGAAGCAAATTGTGAGAGATCCTGATAATCTGATGGAGTTAGGGGAAATTGGCGGGCCATGGCGGGCTGAATGATGGGGACGGGTCCGGCTTGCCCAGAGCGGACTGGGTTCCGCCGGGATGCAGCGGGGCTACGATACGCGGCGACCGGTGATCGCCGCTACGGTGGCGCTAATCCCCTCCCCCTTTGCGCGCTTCGCGGCTTTGGGATGAAACTCTTGATCTTGAAGACGGCCGGAGGCGCGCAGCTACGATATAGACGCGCGCTTCGCGGCTTTGCGGTGAAATTCATCCTCTTGAAGACTGCGGCCGGAGGCGCGCAGCTACGACGGCGACCGGTGATCGCCGCTACGTCGCCGGACCATTCACATCCCGCCTGCCGATCAGGATGTGGGCGGCTTGATTGTAATGCTGGTACCCGGGAAAACGCTGCTCCAACACGTCGGCAATTGACACCACCTCCGTAGAAAATCCTGCCGCGCCGAGATGCCGGGAGGTTTCCGACAAGCTCAACGTGTTCCAATGGTAGTCGTCCACGGGCT
>JBAXPF010000070.1:0-14883 GCA_037132955.1 Verrucomicrobiota bacterium
CAAGGCGCCGGACGACACCCCGGCCGCCTTTGCCCGTTGGACTAACAGCGACCTTTCTTTCTCTGAGACCCGGATGGAAAGTACTTTCATGGTGGGACAAATGTATTACAAAGCGGCGGAGCGTCAATGATATTTGCTTCGGTGTCCTGCCGCAGCGCATTGCAGCTGGCCTAATCTCGATCCAGATGTAGGGTCTGGGACAGTGAATTTCGACCCCTACAACATTTTGGCAGGCTTGATCTTCGGCACGCTCGGGCTCGGCGCGTTTGCCTACGGCAAGAAACTCGAGCGCTGGCAGCCGGTCACGATCGGGTTGGCGCTGATGATTTACCCGTATTTGTTCGGCAATGTTTGGTTGGTGTGGGGGATCGGGGTGGCCTTGTTGGTGCTGCTGTGGTTCTACCATGATGAGTGAGGCGGTGGGTATTGAAAGCGCGGCAAAAATTGGGCTGTTTTTTTGTGAGATTTGTGCGATGCTCCCGCGCATGGCGAGATACCGCGACCCGGACGAACCGAAAATCTACTTTCTGCCAAACTTGATGACGGCAGGCAACTTGGCCTGCGGCTTCTTCGCGGTGCTGATGATTTTCAAGGGGCTCATCGAAGTGCAGATTGAAGCTCAGAAGATGCCGTTTGGTCTACCGCTGCCCGCCAAGGAGTATTTTGAGATTTCACGGCACTACTACGAGTACGCGATTTTGCTGATTTTCGGCTCGTGTTTGTTTGACTTGTTGGATGGGCGCTTGGCGCGCCTGGGCGGCCATGACTCGCCGTTTGGGCGGGAATTCGATTCGCTAGCTGATATCGTATCGTTTGGGATGGCTCCGGCGATGCTCGTTTCCAAGGCGGTGTTGTTTCCGCTAGGTGACATCGGATGGGGGATTGCCTTTGTCTATCTGCTATGCGGGGCGATGCGCCTGGCGCGTTTCAACTGCCTCGCGGCGCTGCCCAAGAAGCCGGGAACCTCGACGGATTTTCGCGGCATTCCCATTCCGATGGCGGCCGGCTTCATCGCCTCGCTGACGTTTTTGATCATGCAAATCTATGACAATGATCGCGAGCTCGGGCCGTGGAAATACGCCCTTGCGGGCGCCATGCTCGGACTCTCATGGCTGATGATCAGCGACGTGCGCTACCCGAGTTTTAAAAAAGTCGGCTGGCGCACCCGCGGCACCTTGGGCGCACTCGTCGTGGCCGCCCTGATTCTGGTCATGGCGGTCAAATTCCACTCCATCACGCCGGTGGTGGTCTTCAGTAGTTATCTCATCTATGGCTTGGTTCGCCCGTGGGTGTCGCATGCTTGGCGCAAGGGCATCGAAGTGGATGCCGAAGTGGATGACGACAGCCAGTCGCCACCGCCGGCGGGCACCGCCGGCACCCCTTCGGCCACGACTGCACCGGATCGCGATTGACAGCGGCACTTGAGTTGAGGTTGCCACTCTTCCCTCAACTTGCGCTCTAACATTTAATCCCTTATTCCCCATGACCGACATCATCTTTCGCTCGCACGCGCCCGGTTATTGGCCGCAGGAAGCCATGCCGCACTGGCACGCAATCCGCTGGCAGCTGCGCAACCGCGTCGATTCCCTGGCGGACCTGGAAGCGCGCTTGAAGCTATCCGATAGTGAGCGTGCCGGCGTGCTGTTGGCCGGCAACAAGCTGGCGATGTCCATTACCCCGCATTTTTTCAATTTGATTGACCGCAATGATCCGGATTGTCCGATTCGCCGGCAAGTCATTCCGCGCATTGAGGAAGGGTGGACGGCTCCGGAGGAGTACACCGATCCCTGTGGGGAGGATTCCCACATGCCGGTGCCCGGATTGGTGCACCGCTACCCGGACCGGGTATTGTTTTTGGTGACCGACCGCTGCGCCTCATACTGCCGCTATTGCACGCGTTCGCGGGTGGTGTCCGGCGTGGGTGAGCAACATTTGGAAACCCAGTGGGAAGCAGCCTTCAAATACCTCGAAGGCACGCCTCAGGTCCGCGACGTGCTGCTGTCCGGCGGGGATCCCTTGATCTTTTCCGATGAGCGCTTGGACCGCATTCTAACACGTTTGCGGGCGATCCCGCACATTCAATTCATCCGGATCGGTTCACGCATTCCGATATTCATGCCGCAGCGGATCACCCCGGAGTTGTGTGCGATGTTGAAAAAACATCATCCGTTGTTCATGTCCATTCACACCAACCATCCGCGCGAGTTGACGTCCGAGGTGCGTGATGCCCTCGGTCTGCTGGCGGACGCCGGAATTCCGTTAGGGAATCAGTCCGTGCTGTTGCGTGGTGTCAATGATTCGGTGGAAGTCCAAAATGCCCTTGCCCACAAGCTGCTGATGTGCCGGGTGCGGCCGTATTATCTCTATCAATGCGATCTGATCAACGGTTCCTCCCATCTGCGCACGCCGGTGGCCGAGGGCATTGCCATCATTGAAGGCCTGCGCGGCCACACCAGCGGTTACGCCATCCCGCAATTCGTCATTGATGGTCCGGGGGGCGGCGGCAAGATCCCGATCAACCCGCAATATATCATCGATACGGCGCCCGGCACGGTCACGCTGCGCAACTATGAGGGCAAGGTGTTTGAATACCCGGACCCTTCACCCACGCCACCTGCCGTCCTCCGGCACCTCCACGAGCAAAGCTGCAATCTCCAGTGCGTGTGAGTTCAACCGTATCGAGCATCCCGCCCGTGCAGTCATCCACCAATCGCAGCGCCGGCATTCTCCTTCCCGCCTTTTCACCGCGGCGCCAAGGCGATCTCGGGATTGGCGACACCCTCGCCCTGCGCGAGTGGATTGATTGGGCCGCACAACATCAGGTCGGTTTTCTTCAACTCCTTCCCATCAATGAGCACGGCGTCTATGAAAGCCCCTACAGCGCGATTTCATCCATTGCCATCGATCCGATCTATCTGGCCATCGAAGCCAGCGAAATTCCCGGCCTCACCGGGGAGGACGTCGCCAATGCCCGCCTCAACCTGGCTGAGGTCTGCGCTGCCCGCCTTGTCGATTACCCTGCCGTGCGCGGTGCCAAGCGGACATTGTTAGAATTGGCATGGTCGCGGTTTGACGAGGTTGCGCCGGGCATCCGTGGCGATTTCGCGCGCTTCCAAGGTGAGGAAGCCCCATGGCTGGAGGATTACTGCCTGTTCCGATGTCTGATGGAATGGCATGGTGAATCGCTCACTTGGGACCAATGGCCCGAGTCGTGCAGGACGCCGGAGGCCGCCCGCGCCTTCCTCGCCCATGAGCGCTCGCGCGATGCCGCAGCCGTGGCTTACCGTCTCGGCTATTACGCGTTTGTCCAATGGCTGTGCTTCCGCCAATGGCGCGCCCTGCGCGCCCACGCCCAGGACTGTGGCGTCAAGCTCATGGGCGATGTTCCCATTGGCATCAGTTGGCATTCCTGCGATGTCTTTTTCGGGCGCGAATCATTTTATCTTGATTGGTGTGGTGGATCGCCACCCGAAAGCATGTTCGGGGGTGACCCATTTCTCCAACAATGGGGGCAGAACTGGGGCATTCCGCTCTATCGTTGGGATGAGATGGAGGTTGAGGATTTTCCTTGGTGGCGTCAGCGCATCCGTCGCCTCACCGAGATTTTCCAAATCTTCCGCGTCGATCACATCCTCGGGTTCTACCGCATCTATGCCTTTCCCTGGCGGCCGGAACGCAATGCCGACTTCGCCCACCTCAATCACGAGCAAGCCGCCGCCATCAATGACGGTCGCTTGCCGCGCTGGTTCATGCGCCCCGACGACACGGATGAAAACAAAGCCGCCAATCTCCGCGATGGCGACGCGCGCCTGCGGGCTATCGTCGAGGCTGCCGGGTCTAGCGAAATAATAGCGGAGGACCTCGGTTGGGTGCCGGATTATGTGCGGCCGCATCTGAGCGCCCTGGGCATCGCCGGCTATCGGATTCCGCACTGGGATTGCAACGAACAGGGCCATCCGTTGCCAGGAAATTTGTTCCCGGAGTGCAGCTTCGCCACCTATTCCACCCACGATCACGACCCGCTGGCAGCCATCTGGAACGCCTGTCAACGCGCCGCCAATCTCCACCATGGCCATCATTCCAACATGGCTGAGGCGGACGCCGCCCGCGGTGCCAGTCACGCGCTGCGCACGCTGGCGGAATTCGCCGGCATTCCCAAGCCGGCCAACGGCATTTGGCCGCGCTTCACCGAGGGCCTCCAGTGGCGCTTCATCAAGGTGTTGTTTGCCTCCAATTCCCGCTATGCGGCCCTCATGGTCACCGAGCTCTTTGGCCTCGAGGACCGTATCAACCGGCCCGGCACCAATGGCGGCCACAACTGGTGCTTCCGCCTGCCCTGGACTCTAGCGGAAATAGAGGCTGATCCCGCGCTCGGCTCCGTGGGCACCAAGCTCGCGTCCATAATCGGCATCACGCGGAGGTGATCGCCGCGACATTGCGGTGCTCTATGCTGCCACAGTTGTCCCTTAACCGCGCACATAGGCCAGCAAGGTCGCGCACTCGGCGCCGATGGCCGGGCCGTGCGGGCGGATCGTGTAGGGGCCGACGGCAGCCGGCACGATGACGGTCTCGGCATAGTGGACGACGAATGGTTCGAAGGCGCCGCCGGGGCTTTCAATGATGGCTTCCCCGCCCTCCACCAGATTCAGGACATGGACGGTGCCGCAAGTGTCATGCGGTACGGGTTTAGTGAACCAATGGCGGTGGGTCTCGATGAACTCGCTTTCATGCAGGCCCGTGCGTTCCTCGCGCCAGCCGTCACCACCGCCGAGAACCTCGATGCGGTTGACCAGATGGTCCCGCGTCCATGCGGTGGTGCGCTCCCACTGGATGTTGGCCGCGCCATGTTGGAGATGGATTGGGCGCGGTTTGCCGTCGAGCCCGAGGCGGCCCCAGTCCCACATTTTGAAGGTGAAGATATAGGGAGTGGCGCTGATTTCGAGCACCATCGCGTTAGATCCGGAGCAATGCACGGTGCCGGCGGGTATCAGGAAATGGTCGTGCTTTTTGGCCGGCCAGCGGTTGACGTAAGTTGCATCAGGGAATGGTGCGCCACCCGCTTGTGCGGTTTCCAGATCGCGCAACATGGCATCCGGGTCCACACCTTCCTTGAGTCCAAGATAGACCGTCGCGCCCGGGCCCGCATCCAGCATGTAGTAACTCTCGTCCTGCGTGTAGGGCATCCCGAATTGTTCCCGGATGTACGCGGTCAGCGGATGGACCTGGAACGAAAGATTGCCGCCGCCCATGGTGTCGAGAAAATCAAAGCGGATGGGAAATTCGGTGCCGAAGCGCTCGTGGACCTTTTCACCTAACAATGCGCGCGGCTGGTCGAACACCAGGTCGATGGCCGGCAGCTCGAAGCGGTGGTGGCCAATATCTAACAATATTGAATTTTCCTCCGGCACGCAATCGAAGCACCACGCGTAGTTCACCGCGGCGCGGTCGAGATCGCAGACTTCCTTCATCCATTGGCCGCCCCACACGCCGGGGTCGAAAAACGGCACGACCCGGAACGGCCGGCTGACCGCAGTGGTGAATCCACGGCGCACGGTGGTGCCAGTCGCGAGCTTGGGCGTGGCGGCATGATGGGTGTCGAGGAAAAAGTCGGCACGTTGCAGCAGGGGTTGTTTCCACCGGTCCGCCACCCGCCAGTCGATGAAGAACGCGCGTTTGTATTTGAGGCTTGGCGGGAGCTCCACATTGCCAACACCCAAGTTGGAAATTTCCTTGCGCCGCTGGCGTTGTTGGATTTCCCAGCGTGCCAGATCGGCATAGACCAGGATGTCCGGCTCATCTATCAGAGTGGCACCGACCCCGACGATGAGCACGATGCCGTTTGTTACTCGCCGGGCGGCCTGCTTCAATTGGCAAAGCTTTTCCACAGCGAAAAACGCTGGCAGCTCGAGGTCGCATAGAAACCCGAACACCGGATCCTCGCCGCCGAGAAACGGTGCGCAGAGGTCATTGATGGCGGCTTCCGGTCGCAGCGCGTCGCTCGTGCGGAGGATGAGGGAGGCGGCCAATTCACCGGCCAGCGCGTCGGCCACCGCAGCCTCATCGACCCCCGGATAACATTCGATCGCAACAACGGTTGTGCGCTGGCCGCGCGCCGTCACGGCGTCGCGCAGGCGTTGACTGATCGCCGTCCACCCGGTCACGCAGGCGCCATCGGCATTTGGCACCGTGATGCCGGGGTGTTTGTCGTAGTTGGATTTCCTCATGATCAAAGATTAAGAGCTTGGTCTTCTAACAACCACTCCGCTGCGACCAATGCCGCCTGATCGCCGAGCAGGGAGACCTCGATGCGGACTTGTCCCCATGGGGTGTGGGCATGCCGGCGGACATGCTCGCGCACGGCGGGCAGAATCACCTCAGCCGCCGCCATCATGCCACCACCCAGAACCAACAACTCCGGATCATAGGCATGGATGAGGCTCACGGCAAGCGACGACCAGACGAGCAGGCTGTGGTCGCGCAGGGCTTGGGCGCAAGCGTCACCGGTGGTCGCATGGTGGAGCACGGTGACGTAGTTCAAGTGCGCTTCTCGTGCCAGCGCGCTGGTCGCGAAGTCGGGCCGCTGGCGAGCCAAATCGGCAAGATACAGGCTCGACGCCTCGGCCTCGGCGCAGCCGAGGTTGCCGCAATTGCAGGCGTTCCCGCCGTAACGCAGCGTGAGGTGCCCGCCTAACACTCCGGCCTGCCCGTGGACACCGCGCAACACCCGCCCATCCATAATCACGGATGTGCCAAGGCCGGTGCCAAGGGTCATCATCACCAGGTTGTCGCAGCCGCGACCCGCACCGAATTGCCACTCGCCGATGCAGGCCATGCGCGCGTCGTTCTCCAGCGCCAAGGGCAGGCCGAGTTCAGCACGCGACCACGCCCGCAGGTCGAGGTCCATGGCATCGTCATACTTGCCATAGGCGTCGAGGATGCGCCCGCTGGCATAATCCATCAGGCTTGGGAAGGAAACACCCACGCCGGCACAGTCGGTTAGGCTGAGGCCGGCCTCGCCGAGCATGCGCAACCACGCGGCCTTGAGCACCGGCAGGTGACATGCCAGACCCTGTTTTGAATTGGCCGGTTCGACGGCTTGGGCCAGCACTTGCCCGCCGCGCACCAAGCCGATCTTTAGGCGCGTGCCGCCGATATCACAGGCTAACACGATCCGCGGCGCGGTGGGGTGGGCGTCAGGGTGCATCACTGGGTTTGAACAAATACCGGGTGCCGGCGTGCCGTCAAGCTGAACCGGTGGCGCACAGAAGTGAGTCACCAAACTTCGACGATTTCCACTTCCAGATCGGTTTCCAAGGTGAGAATCCGCTCAGCGGCTTCCCGAAATTTTCCCGCAACCTCATCAACCGTGGCATTGCCACACCGTAACCAGACGATTTTCGGAGGTGCCCCAAGAAATTTGTTCCAATCAGGGTAATCGGAATCTTGAGTGACAATGACAAATCCATGTGCCTTGGCGTGATCCCAAATCTCCCTGTCATCAGCTTCATCAAGGCCTAGCAGCCGGACATGCTGGGAGTCTGCAAACAAATCCCGCAGGGCCGTGATGAGTCGGTGGCTCAGGTTCTGGTCGAATAGCAGTTTCATGTGATGCCGGCCACCAAATGGTGCTCACGGTCAGCTGCGAACGCCAAGCACGCTTGAATGTCCTGTAGGGTCAATTCGGGATAGTCAGCCAGGATTTGCTCGGTTGTCATTCCTGCGGCCAGCCAGCCAAGGACGTCGTAGACCGTGATGCGCATATGGCGGATGCACGGTTTGCCGCCCCGTTTTCCAGAGTCCAGGGTGATAATGCCGCGGTAGTCCTGCATGGAGGGACACTAGCTCTTTAGGGAGCCGCTGCAAGTCTGTTTTGAGAACTCCAAACTTGGCCAGTCCCGTGCCATGGCGCGTGCTCAGGGCTTACCCCATGACGCGCCGATTTCCTCAAGCGTGCGACCCTTGGTTTCGGGCACCACCGCCAGGATGAAGAGGAAGGACAGCAGACTCACCACCGCATAGATCCAGAACGTGATGGCCGGTCCCACTGCGGGGCTGTCGTTGAGCATCGGGAAGGTCTGCGCCACGATGTAGCATGAGACCCAGACGGTGAGCGCCGCCACCGACATCGCGCGCCCGCGAACTTTGTTAGGAAACACCTCGGCACAGAACAGCCAGCCGATCGGCCCCATGGCCATGGCGAACGCACCGATGAAGCAGACAATGCACAGCAGCAGGGGCAACCCGGCCTGTTGGGTGTGGAACATCCAGCCCACACACCCCAGCGAGAGGGTTTGCACCGCGGTGCCGATCAGCAGCAACGGCCGCCGGCCGGCCTTGTCCACCAAGGCGATGGCCACCCCGGTGAAGACCACGTTGATGAGGCTCACCCACACCGACGACATAAAAGCGGCGTCCTTGCCGCCGCCGCCGGCCTCGAATATTTTTGAGGAATAATACATGATGGCGTTGATGCCGCAGAATTGCGAGAACGCCATCAGCATCACCGCAATCACCATGGGGCGGAACACCCCGTGCTTGAACAACTCGGCAAAGCCGGCTTCCTCATGGTGCATCGCATCCTGGATCGCCTCCATCTCACGCGCCGCATGCTCCGCGCCGCCCGCGCTTGTCAGAATGGCGAGTGCCTCGTCGCGGCGTCCGCGTTGGGCCAGCCAGCGCGGGCTTTCCGGCACCGCAAAGAGCAGGCCGAAGAAGATGATCGCCGGCACGGCGCCCGCGCCTAACATCCAGCGCCAGCCTTGAGTGGTGTTCCAGAGTTCGTCACCGAGGCCTTGCACCATCTTGTTCACGAAAAGGGTTAGAAAGATTCCGATGACGATGCCGAGTTGAAACAAGGTGCCGAGCCGGCCGCGCCATTTTTCCGGCGAGATTTCCGCGATATATACCGGACAAATCATCGAGGATGCGCCGATGCCAAGGCCGCCGATGAAACGCGCTGCCAGGAATTCCTCGAAGGTGCGCGGCACCGCCGACAGCAAACCGGAGAGGGCATACAGGAACGCGCAGAGAAACAAGGTCCGGCGGCGTCCCAGACGGTCGCTCAACAGCCCCGCAAACATCGCGCCGGGGATGCAGCCCAGGATTGCGCTGGCCCCGGCGATCCCTTCCTGCGTCGGGTTGAGGTGCATGTGCGCCTTCAGATAGGAATTGGCGCCGTTGATGACCGCCGTGTCATAACCGAACAGAAAGCCACCGATGGCGGTGACCCCCGCGGCAAACATGACGAAGCGAAGCGGCGAGACGGTGGGGCGGGGGTCTAGGTGCATCGTGGATTTAAATCTATAGCGGATGCAGGCTGGAGGTCAAGCAGCAGTGTCGGCACCCTTCCATCCGTGCGTGGAACAGGAGGAGCGGATCGTAGTTTCGGACTTTAGTCCGTTCTTTATGCCGCAAGAGCGTAGCGAGGCAATGTGGTGACCCCTTATGAAGCACCGGGCCACGCGCAGGACCGCCAGCCTCACTCCTTGGCCTTGGTGAAGACCATGGCCTCGCGGAAGAGCGCCGGGCTGGACTTGTTGGCCTCGATCGCCTTGGTTAGAGCGGCGCTTGATTTCGCGTCCCTGCCGACAATTTCGGGATTGAGCAGGCGCAGGCTGAGTTGGTCGCCGGTGACGGTGAAACTGGCAAATTGATAGACCCGGTTGTCGTCGGGGGCGTCGCCCTTGCTGTTGCCGATCCATTTGAGTTGGACGAGCGTGAGATCGGCCACTTTGCACAGCCAGCCGCGGGCATAAATGGAATCAGTGCCGTTGCCGGTGTACGCGACGAGGTATTCCTGTTTGCCGAGCGGCAACACCAGCAGGCGCTCGGTCTGGCCGCCGTCGGCCTTGGGCTTTTCCCACAAGCCGATGGCGGACTTGTTGAGGTCCAGCGTGGGGGTGTCGACCAGTGGCACGGTGAAGTCACACCCGGCTAACAGAATGCAGGCGAGGGCGGGGAGCAGGGTTTTCATGGTTTCTGCGTGGAGTTAGAACACGCCGCTGAGTTTGCGGCCGGTCCAGAACAGGGCGAGCAGGGAGATGAGGGCGGTGAGGACGCGCCAGTCGCTCCACAGGGGGATGCGGTTTTGCAAGGGGCGTGGTTCGGGCAGGGCGGTGATTTCCTTGACCAGATCGGCAAGCTGGTTGGGCTGGATGACGCGCCCTTTGGACACCTTGGCCATCTCTTCGAGGACCTCGGGGCGGGCCGGTTGGCCGGTCTTCTCGATTTCCGAGCCTTGCGCAAACAGTGTGGTTTCCACAGGCTTGTCATCGGTGCCGGCGATGGCGGCACGCAGCTTCCACGCGCCAGGCAGGTCGATTTTGAAGCGCCCCGAGTAGGCTCCCCAGGCGGTGTCGTTTTTCTGCAACTCGATGCGTTGGGTGCGGCCGTCCGGGGCGGTGATATCGATGGCGACATGGCCTTGTTGGAGGGGGGCTCCGTTAGGATCGAAGGCGTTGGCGTTGAGGGTGATGTTGTTGCCGGGAATGGGTCGTTCGGGCGTGTAGAAGAGGCGCACGCGCTGGCCGGCGGCCATGTTGCGTTGATAGGACATCCAGCGCGCGACCTGGCCCCAGAAGCGGTAGTGATAGAGATCTTCCACCCCGCGCCGCCAGCGCCATGCCGAGTCGATCCCCATGAACAGCACCTTGCCGCTGCCCGCCGGCTTGGTGACGATGAGCGGGATGGGCCCGAACTTGCCCCGGCGGTTGCCATGCACGGCTAACACTTCTGTGCCGCCCTTGGCTTTGATCACCGGTGCGTGCCAGTAAAAACCGGGCAAACGCCGCCAAATTTCCGGGTTTTCCTCCTCGCTGTTGCCTAACATGGTGAGCAGGGATTTGCGGCCTTCGGTGGTCAGGTTGAGCGGTGAGGCGAGCATTTCGGGCTGGCCGGTCTTGTGCTCGGCATCCAGCACCACGGGGATGAGGTCGGACAGGTCGGTATTGAGGAGGGTGGCTTGGTTGCCTTGCGGGCCGGGCAGGAAGACGACGCCGGACGCTTGGTTTTCGACCAATCCGCGGATGAGGGAGCATTGGTCCTTGGTGAGTTGGCCGCTGCCGATGCCGACGTCGCCGAGGAAGATCACATCGAACTTGGCGAGGTCTTCAAGTTTCGAGGGGAACTCGGTGATAAAGTTCTTGCCGGTGGCGGGTCCGAGTTGCGGGTGCAGCAGCAAACAGGTGAGTTCGACGCCCGGGTCGCGGGTCAGGGCATTGTGCAGGAAGCGGTATTCCCAGCGCGGCAGGGTTTCCACCACCAGCACGCGGATGCGCTCGGGACGGCCGGCAATGTTGAATTTGCGTGAGTTGTTAGATGCGACGAGTTCACCCTCGGCCACCGGAATGGAGAGTTCGAGGGTGGATGCGCCTTCTTTCTCGAGACGCCACAGCATCGAGTCGTAGATCTCCGTGTTAGGTGGAATGACCAGCTCCTTGCTGCGTTCGTGGCCAGCGCTGTCGCGGAGGCGGGCAACGGTGCGCACCTGGCGGTCGAGCGACGAGCGGATGGTGAAGGGAATTTGGACGTTTTCGCCGACAATGCCGTAGCTGGGAGCGGAGACGGCGAGCAGGTCGAGGTCTGGCAGGCGGGTCTTGCTGCCCACGGGAATGGGGAAGAGCGGCACGCCGCGCAGGCGCATTTTTTGAGCGGCGGCCACCGGTGGTTGGCCAAGGTTGGAGTCGCCATCGCTGAGCAGGATGACGGCGCGCAGGTTGGTTTCCGTTTCGAGCAGCGCGGAGAGCGGCGCTTCAAGGTCGGTGCCGGCAAGCGGCGTGGCGTCTTTGGGTGGGGTGGCAAAGGCCTGGGTGATGATCTCGTTGGCTCCGTCCGCTTGCAGCGGCTTCCAGAGGTCCGCCGCCAGCGCCTTTTTCACCCACTCGGCACGCGTCACCACGGCCGGGTTATCCGATAGAGCGAGCGGCAGCGGCGCGTCGGCCGTGGTCATCGATTTCGAGTCGTCCCAGAGAATGGCGATGCGCGGTTTGGTGGCCGGATGCAGGGTGGTGCGCCACTCGGGTTGCCACAGCAGGATGACGACAACGAGGACTGCCAGGCAGCGGAGGGATTCCAACAAGGCGCTGCGTCCGCGGTGCGGGCTGCGCCGCCACGCGAGCACCGCCAAGCCACCTATCAGGATCAGGGCGATAATACCGATCCAGAGGGTGAGAGGCGTGGGCGAGAGGTGGAGCATGGGGGGGAGAAGAAAAGCGGAAAGCAGAAATGAAGAGAAGAGTTAAGGCAGGAAGATTATGGGCAGGAAGATTGAGGAAGAATGGTTTGAAAATTATTGTCTTCTTTCAGCTTTCAACTTTCAGCTTTCAGCTTTTTATAGGGGTGCCAGGACTTGCACGGTTGTTTTGTTAGGAAGGCAGAGGAGGGCTTCGGCGAGGAAGAAGAAGAGGACGGCCGTGAGGAAGGCGCGCCAGACGTCGCGGGACAGCGTGGGGTCGTTGGCTTGCCCGGCCTGCTCGAGCAGGGTGTAGCCGGTTCCCTCTAACGCAGTGTCGAGCGCTTCGCGACTGAGGATTTCCGGCGCATCTTCGGCGGCCGGACGGTTGAGGGCAAGGAGCCGTCCGTCGAGTTTGTAGACACCGGCAAGGTGGTCGGCATTGGCGGGGTCCGGGGTGCCGTAGTCGTCGATGCGGGTGCGGGTTTCCCCGGGCAGGGATTGGGCGGCGTCCGAGCCGAGGAAGGCGAGGTAGGAGGCATCGAAGCGTTCGCTGCCGAGGGCGACTATGCGCTGGACGAGCGGCAGCAGGACATCGGCATCGCCGAGGTTGGACCAGGAGTAGTCCGGAGTGGCGGCGACGAACCAAGCGGTGCCGCGGTCCACGATGCGGCGAGTGAGGAAAGGTTCGCCATCTTCCCAGCGGGCGAGCGGGCTGGCATCCCCTAGCGGAAGTTGGCGCCGGATGGCTTTAAGGCGTTCGGCCGGCAACGGGGTGCCATCGAGCCCATCACGCAGGGGGCCGTCGCTATGGTTCCAGTCCTTGAGGATGAAGTATTTGTCCTTGGCGGCAGGAGTCGGCGGCGACCAGTTGAGCTCCAGAAAGGGTTTGGCAGGGGCCGTGCCGGGCGGGAAGAAAATGACCTGGCCACCGGAAGTTAGAAAACGGCTGACTTGTTCGGCTGCGGCGCCGCCGGGCAGGGGCGAGGCCCACAACAGGGTGGAAATGTCATTGGTTGTTAGAGTAGCGAATTGAGCCGGATCGACGCGTTCAGCGTGTTGGTTGCCAAAGCCGGGCGGTGCGGCGGCCAGCGTGAGGTAGTCAGCGGTTTCGCCGGGCGGCGCGACGATGAGGGATTTGATAGGGCGGGCCGGACCATAGGCGAAAAACGCGGCGTTGTCGCGCGGATTGCCATCGGCGGGAATCGAGAACCAACCTGAGCCGGTATCACTGCCGGGCGGGAGGGCGATGCGTTTTTGGAAGCGCAGTGATTGACCGGGCAAGGTGAGGGATTCGGTGGTGCGGGTGCCGTTGAGGGTGGTGGTGAGCGGCAGATTGATAGAAACGTGGGAGTCCACCGCGCGGACGACCTCCAAATCGAGCAACAACTCGTCGGCCGCGCGGCGCGAACCTAACAGACGGATGGCGGCATTGGGGGCGGAGGGACCGGTGATGGACAGGACGCGGATGGCGGGTTTTTGCGGTAGGTTGGCGAGGCTGGCACGGGCGGCGGCCCAGCGCTCGTCTTCGGGGTGCCAGTTGGAGCTCTGGAGGTCTGAGGCGAGCCAGACTTCGGCGCGGCCGTGGGTTTCTGCTAGAAACTCTGCGGCGCGGGTGAGCAGGGTGGAAAAGTCCGCGCTGGTGTCGGTGGCGGCGGTGCTGGAGAGTTCGGCGAGAACCTCCGGGGACGGGACATCCTGCGCTTGGCCGCTGGCACTATCGATGAGGACAAGTCGTGCGGAGCCGAGGTTTTTCATGGCATCGCTGACTTTTTGCAGGACGATCTGACGGCGCGAGAGGAGGCCGTCGCCGGGTTTGACTTCCATCGAGGCGGAGCGGTCGAGCACCAGCACGACCAAGTCGATGGAGCCGCCGCCCCAACCGAGGAAGCCCGAGAGGATCGGGCGTGCGGCGGCCAAGGCGAGTGCGGCGATGCCGAGGGTGCGGCAGGCGAGAATGACGAAGTGGCGCAGCTTCTTCTTGCCGCGGCTTTCGCGGGTGGCCTTGAGCAGAAACTGCATCGCCGCCCACTGGATCGTCTTGTGGCGCCGACGATTGATCAAGTGGATCGCGACCGGAACGCTTGCGGCGGCCAGGAACCAGAGGAGGATGGGGTTGAGAAATAACATCGAAACGCAGAGTCGCGGAGGTCGGAGAGGGGGACGCGGAGGCTACACGCAAGCGTGGCGGATTTTGCAGCCTTTTGGATTGTTAGTGAAGTCCTTGCGGGTACTCATGGGAGGCTGGTGCGGGGGGATTTCTTGTCTTGCGTCTTGTGTCTAGCAGTCTTCTGTCTTTCTCAGCGCTTTGACTTTGGCAATCTCGCAGTTAGAAACTCGCGCAGCAGCGGCTCCAATGGCGTGTCCGTGGTGACCAGTTGGTAATCGGCGGCGGCATCGTGGCACTTGGCGCGCACGGTCGTGAGGAAGTCACGCAGCGCGGATTTGTATTCCTCGGCGATGAGGTTGGGTTCGACGACGAGGGAGGTGTTGTCCTCGAGATCGACGAAGCGGTGGGGGCGGTCGAATTCGAAGCCGATCTCCAGCGGGTCCATCAGATGGAACACGGAGATATCGTGTTTGCGGTAACGCAGGTGCTGGAGGGCCTCGCCAAGGGTTTCCGGATCCGTGAACAGATCGGATAGAATCACCACAAAGGCGCGCTGGCTGATTTTTTCCGCGATGGTGTGGAGGGCATCGATCAGGCCGGTGGC
>JBAXPF010000071.1:0-14822 GCA_037132955.1 Verrucomicrobiota bacterium
CCCGGCATGGAATTTCTATCGGGAACTCAAACACAGGATGAATTTTGAAATCTGGGCCGAAGGGATTGAAACCGGAACATTTCAAAATTTACATCCTCTAAAAGCTTCAGAGCCTGAAACAAATAGAAAGGGTATACGCTTTGCATACTTCGCATTGGGCGGGAAATCGACGAAATCACAATTTTCAAGCGAACTTGTCAAATCCTGCGAATCCGCAGACTTGATATTGCTTTGTTACAGAGGAGGCACGGATCTCGTGGATTTCGTCGTTCGCAATTGGGGCACAAAAACACTATTACACCCCACAGATAATTTTTTATTGGCAAATTTGCGAAGCGGAAGCTACCGTGAGGCGGCTAAATCCCTGTTGGAACAGATTCACTACAATCTGTTGCCATTAACCAACATAATATTCGTATCCGAAGCGGACAGGAGGTTTTTTACATATCTGTTCCCATGGCACAAATCCAAGGCACACGCGGTGCCGCTTGGCGTGGATATTGTTTCATTCTGCCCGTCTGAAAGAAAAAAATCAAATCAATCAAACATATTTAAATTGCTGTTTACAGGAGATTTAAGCTATCCTCCGAATGACAAGGCTTGCGCTTACATACTACAGCATATTCTACCCAAGCTGCCCTTGCATGTAACCATTACATTCGCGGGACGTCGCCCCCCGGATTTTTTGATTCAAGCTTCTGGTGCTGATTCCAGAATAAATGTCACGGGTTATGTGGATGACATCAGCCAATATTACCAGGAGTCTGACGCTTTTGTTGCTCCCATATTTCAAGGAGCGGGCATGCAAAACAAACTTCTTGAAGCATCAGCATGTGGTCTTCCATGCATCACTTCATCGGTCTGCGCCAAGGCATTCAGGATCATTCCACCCAATTTCATGATTGCTGACAAGCCACAACAATATATTGATCACATCAATCGGCTCACAACATCCACGGAATTACTGACCGATATTGGCCGGCTTGGCAGAAATCATATTATCAATTCATATTCCTGGCTCAACCGCGCCGTAAAACTGCTTGATATTGCAGGATTCCAAGCCTGACGTTTTTTATCATGGCAACACAACTTACAATCATAGCGTACCGGATGTCCGATCGTATCCAGTCTCTGGAAAAGCGATACGGCGTAGCCTTGTCGTCATTGGTAATCGCCCTGGTTCTGTTCGTGTTTGCGCTGATTCTTGTCACGCCGAATGTCTCGATCCATCCCAACAGTCTCGGCAGTGACTATCAGCAATTGGCGGAACATCCCCTTGCGTTTTCAGAAAACAGCAGGGTGCAATATCGCATCCTTACACCGCTGCTTGCGAACGTCCTCCACTTGCGGGGCGCGATGTATGCCTATTTCCCGCTCCTGGTGGCCGTCCTTTTCATTGCGGGAGTGTATTGGCATTTTCGAACCAGCGCCTCTCCGCTGTTCAGCGTGGCGGTGGCGGGAATGGTGGCGCTCAACGCGCCGGTGCTCAATTCATTCGCATTCGTGGGCTTCCCGGACACACTGGCGTATCTCTTGTTTTTTGCTTGCCTCATCTCGAACAATCTGGCGCTCCAATGTGCGGCTTTCGGGCTTGCTCTGTTCAATCACGACAACGCGTTGTTTGCGCTCCCGTTTCTGGTTTACCGCCCGTGGACCAACGAGCCGGTCCGCAAGACCGCCATGCGTCTGGTTCTTTTCCTGGTGGCGTTTGTTCCGGTCATCCTCTACCGGAAGTATGTGGATTCCCACATGACGACGGCATTTACCCCCGGGTTTTACCTCAACAAGGAATCAATCGCGGACAATTTGAAATGCGTCGCTCGGTATGCTCCACTGGGGATTTTTGAAACGTTCCGTCTGTTTTGGTTTGTCATCCCGGTCGCACTTTATATGCAGGTTCGTTCCCGGCGCTGGGGCGATGTCGCATGGCTGGTCCTGGTTGTGCTCCTGCCCTTCCTTCAACTGGTTCTGGCTCAAGATACGTCGAGGTTTTTTGCAATGGCTTTTCCCGCCATCCTCTATAGCGCCAAATTGCTACACACACACTACGGCGATCTGGTTTCCCGAAAGATGCTGTGGCTCCTACTCGCCGCCAATTTATGGGTCCCTGTCTATTTCGTCTGGGAACGCCACGTTGATTTCAATTTGCCGGGTCCGATCTTCCTGCTGTTGAAACTGATTGGCATAGACGGATGGAAACTTTGAAGCCTCGGGCGCGATATTTGTGTGCGGATGAAGGCACTGTGCAGTTGCATCCACTGATTAGTGAATGTACCCATTGATGTGGATTAGCACGATAATTCCATAAAAATGAAAATCTTTTTTTACAAACGCCGCTGCCATGACTGACTCGCAATGCCTCATGCCACGCCGGTGCGTAGTGGTGACCGGAGCGTCCGGACATCTGGGCTATCATATTGCCCGGGAGTGTCTTGACCGGGGCTACGAGACACGCATCTGCGTCCGGACTAAAAATGCAAACGTTGTTGCACTCGAGAACGCCGGGGCCCATGTAATCCTCTCTGATTTATGGGAACCCACCACCTATTGCCATGCGTTCCGCGGAGTGGATTGCCTCTTTCATGCGGCAGCGGAAAACACTACCAGCCTAAGGGATCGCGACCGGGTGCTGCGCAGTACGGAGGGATTGACCGAAGTGGTGCTCAATACAGCGCGGGCGAGCAAGGTTCCGGTCGTGGTCTACACCAGTTCGGTTGTGGTTTTAGGGCGCAGTCCTGATCCATCACGGTTGTTTGATGAAACCACTACTGCCTTACGCCCAGATCAACCGGAGGGATTCGAAAGCCCCTATGTTGAGGGGAAAGTCCGTGCCGAGGCACTGTGCGAACGGCACATCAGCGACCATGGCAGCGATATTCGCCGGATGTATCCCTCATGGTTGGTAGGTCCTTCAGACCTGCGCGGCACACCTCCACAAAAAACGATCGCTGAATTCGTGGCGAAGGGACAGAGGTTCTGGATAGAAGGGGGTATTTCAATCGCATCAGTGATTGAAGTCGCGCGCGCCCATGTGGCTGCTTTCGAGCATGGAGAGAAGCACGGCCGATACGTTCTTGCCGGCGAAAACGTGACCTTCCGCCAATTTTACAATCTACTAGCCGAATACGCCAAACGCACATCTCCCAAATGGAAACTTCCAAAGCCTGCATTGCTGGCGGCGGCAAGGGTGGCAACTCCCCTCTTTCGTCTACTCGGAAAGGAATTTGCGGTTACACCCGGGTATGTGCGAGCCATCGTAGGTCGTTTTAGCTGGTATTCCTCTAATAAGGCACAACTAGAGCTGCAATATCGCATCGTTCCCGCCGCTGAAATCATTGAAGCGTCTGTATTGGATGCACGCCGTCGCAACCTAGGACTGATCGGACTTGGCAAGTCACGGGCAGCCACCCCCCCAAGGTTGCAATCCGAAGCGCCTCTGCTCATCACAGGTGTGCCAGGGTGGTTGGGCAATCGCTTGGTGGACATACTTGTTAACGGTGATCGCACCGGGCGTTTTGCATCCAACCGCCCCGTAAGACTTCTTGTTGAACCGAGATTTCGTGGGCTGCTGCAACTGCCAGCCAACTTCGAGATCCATTATGGTGACATTTGTGATGCGGAGACGGTGCAGCGGGCGGTGCAGGGCGTTTCATCGGTGTTTCACTTGGCGGGTGCTATTTACCCGCAGCGCGTCAAAACACTCTATCGGGTAAATCATGAGGGAACTCGCACCTTGGTTGACGCATGTGTGGAAATGGGGGTCCGTCGGGTTATTTACATGGGAACAGATTCGATCTGTGGTCGGGGAACCCGAAGCCAGCGAGTGTTTGATGAACATACTACCGCTGCACCATACCGCCACTACGGACGGAGCAAGTTCTTGGGCGAGAACTATCTGATGCAACGGACGAAGGAGGGAGCCATCGACGGAACATCACTACGGGGATTCTGGTTTTTCGGCCCCTTCGCGCCGGAACGGCAGAAGGGATTTGCAGGGATGTTCAATTGGCCTCGCCAACTGGTGTTCGGCAATGGGCGCAATCTCCGCTCCATCTCACACGTGGATGATATTATCGCGGCATTCTTCCAAGTAGAGGACTGCACGAAATCCATCGGAAAATGGTATTGGATTTGCAGTAAAATGCCATATTCCGTGGATCAGATATACACGGCTATCGCAGGTGCCATGAACGTGCGATATCGTCCATTCCATATACCGCTACTGCTGTGCGGATGCATCAACCTCGTGGATCGGATCATGGGCCGTTGCGGGCGTTTGCACCCGACGATTCACGCTGCGGGAAAATTCTACTTCGACATCGCAGGTGACGCCACTGCCGCCCAGCGCGATTTCGGCTTCGATGCCGAGATGCAACTGGAAGACGCGGCCCGAGAATTCGCTTGTGAGTTTACCGGGAAATCCACTAAATCCTGAGCGCCATGTTCCAACAGATCAAGTTCGTCATCCTCGGAGCAGGACCTTCGGGTCTTGCGTTTGCGCACACGCTGCTGGCTCGAGGAGAAGAATCGTTTGTCGTCCTGGAAAAAGAGTCGGAGCCCGGCGGCTTGTGTCGTAGCACTGACGTGGATGGCTGGCCACTGGATATTGGCGGAGGTCATTTTCTCGATGTGAGAAATCGAGAGGTGCTCGAGTTATTGTTCCGTTTCATGCCTGAATGCGAATGGAACCGCCACAGCCGCGTGGCAAAAATCCGGCTGCGCGGGGTCGAGCTGGATCATCCGTTGGAAGGGAATCTGTGGCAGTTGCCAATCGAGGCCCAAGTGGATTATCTTGAAGGCATCGCACGGGCCGGTTGTGTTCGCGGTGAGCCGATTCCAACGGAGTTTGAGGGTTGGTGCCGATGGAAATTCGGCGCACAAATCGCCGATGAATATATGTTGCCCTATAATCGCAAGTTGTGGCGCATCCCATTGAATGACCTTGGCACCTATTGGCTCTACAAACTGCCTGATGTTTCATTCCGCGACACGCTCATGAGCTGTCTGCAACGGCAGATGCATGGTGCCTTGCCGGCCCACGGTGAATTTCTTTATCCCAAAACGTTTGGTTACGGAGAAGTTTGGAAACGCATGGGGGATGCCTTGGGGTACCGCTTGCGCCTCAACACCCCCGTTCACACCATCGATGTGCCCAACCGGATCGTGAACGGCAAATTCCAAGCGGACACGATCGTCAATTCAATTCCCTGGTCGGTCTGGTCAAGCGCGGGTGCCCTGCCTGCGGATATCGCCATGGCGGCCAACCGCTTGCTGAATGTGCCAATCGATGTGGATTACCACAGCGAAACCGTCGCCAGCCCGGCGCACTGGATTTATGAACCGGACGAGCGGGTCAGCTATCACCGGATTCTTTGCCGCACCAATTTCGCGCCCGGAGCCCACGGTCATTGGACCGAGACGAACGCGAGGATTTCCCCTGCCGCAACCGGCTTCCGGCATCGCAACGAGTTTGCCTATCCCGTCAACACAATCGACAAACCCAGGTTGGTAGAGAATATCCACGCCTGGGCGCAGTCGGTGTCCGTGTTGCCACTGGGACGTTGGGGCCATTGGGAACATATGAACTCGGATGTCGCGGTGTCCTCGGCAATCAAGGCCGCCACAGAAGTCAATAAATAAATATTATGTTTTTATACGAAAACAACTGGGCCTTGGTGATACCCATGGCGAATGAGGAGCCTGACTTCGCGCCGCTGATTTTGGCAATAACGGAAGTGATCGACAAACTCAAGAGCGGGACGGTCTATTTCATTGTGGACAATGTTTCAAAAGATTCCACCCTGCAGTTATGTCAAGAAGTGGCGGCCAGGGATCCGCGCTTTATCACCATCTGGGCACCCGAAAACCGCTGCATCGCCGACGCCTACCTGCGCGGCCTGCGGGAAGCCTGGCAGCGCGGGCACCGCTTGATCATCGAAATGGATGCCGGCTTGTCACATGACCCGCATGCGATTCCGATGTTTCTTCGGGTGCTCAACGAGGGCAACGAATGTGCCTTGGGCAGCCGATACATCAATGGTGGATCCAATGTCGATTCACCACTCAAGAGGCGCCTTTTTTCCAAGGTAGGAACCATTCTTGCCCGTGTGCTTCTTGGCGCGAAACTCAAGGATATGACATCAGGCTACCAGGGATACCATGCCGACATCGTCGAGAAACTGCTTGGAACCAAAATTCTCTCCACGGCGCACTTTTACCAGACGGAACTTCGTTATCTTCTCCGCAACCGCCGGATCATGGAGGTCCCCATTCATTACCGGGCACCCTCGCCGCGCGTGTCCCAAAAGGCCATTACAAATTCACTAAAAGTTCTTGCCATCTACGTCCTGAAACGGCTGACCTTTTCCGCGCCTGAGATTTGAATAAATGATGATGCGGATATAGTAACCTTATGAGACATATGAATAAGTGGTCGCCGACGCAATCCTACACGAATATCGCCGAGGCAAATCGCTGTTATTATTTGCAAACGGCAGCACTATATGATGCCACAGAGACTTGTGTTACAAGCAAGGCTCATCAGTCGATGTTGGAGGCCGATATCGACCGGATTCTGGAGCTTTGCGGAAAGCGTCCAGGAGCAATCAGGGCTTTGGATGCCTGTGGAGGTTCGGGCAATATTTCGCTGAAGCTGCTGCGGCGTGGAATTCCAACTACTTTGGCTGACATTACGCCAGAGCTGCTCGAAATCTTTCGCAAAAAGTGTGAAAGCTATGGTTTTCAAGCTGAAACTACGTGCAAGGAAATCGGGGCATTCCTTGCTGAGGAAGGCGGGTCTTTCGATTTGATCATTTTTTCATCGGCGCTCCACCATCTGGAAAATATCGAACAAGTTCTCACCCTTGTTTTTGATCGACTGGCCCCAGGGGGTGTGTTGTTTACGGTTTTCGACCCGACCTCGCGAAGCCAGCTTCGGCCGCTCAGCAGGATGGTGCAGCGTCTCGAATACTACCTCTTCAAGGTCTTTCATCAGAGTTCGGATTTGCCAAGAGCCATTGGAAGACGCCTGCGGCGGATGCTGGCGGGCGCATCCGCGAGCAACAAAGGCAAGGTTACCTTGAACTCCTCCACCGTCGGTATGCTGGCGGAATATCATGTCGAGCAGGGCATCGACGATCTCGACTTGGTAGAGCGCCTTCGGCAGGTGGGCTTTGAGGTGGTGCTGCATGATCGCTACGTGGACACACGCTCCGCATGGGCGGCTCGCTTGATCCGATGGCTGGGCGACTCCACTGCATTTAAACTCACTTTACGCAAGCCAGCCGAACGTGGTAGATGAGGGCGCTGTCGCAAGCCAACGCCGATGCAATCATCCCTGGTGTCAGCGACCAGAACCGCAACAATTATAGCCTTGCCCACTGCGCCAGACGAATCAAAGTGCTTCGGGAACATTAGCCAAACATTAAGGACCTACCAGCAATGAAAATGTACTGTGTTTTCACCCCGTCGCACGAGATCTTGAGCACTCGTTTTTTTCTGACCACCGTTCCGCGAGGCTTTGAGGTCGTGCCATATGAGTACAACCAAGCTGGCCAGGGAAATTTCGGCGAAACCGATTTCTACCAGTGCATCGAGTTCAAGGTAAATATGATCATCGAGTCAATCGAAGCGAATCCAGGCGCATGCATCGTTTGGTCTGATGTTGACATCCAGTTCTTCAACTTCAATCCTTCCATGATGGAGAAGGACCTTGGCCAATTGGACATGGTCTTTCAACGGTTTAGCCGGGAGGGCGAGGTCGCCTGCGGCGGCTTCTATGCACTGCGATGCTCGCCTGCTGTCGCACAGTTCTTCCGCAATGTGCTCACGGTATCCAAAGAAGAAACACACGGCAACGAGCAGGATGCCATTAATTTGCTTTTGAAGACAACCACTCTGCAATGGGGGATTCTGCCCGGGAGATACTACGCCAGAACCCATGGGTTTCGTCCCCCTAAGGACCTCGCGCTGTATCACGCAACATGCATCAAACCTGGCGATTCAGTCCGACAAAAAACCGAGCTGCTGGAAGGGATGGCTTGGATTATGGAAGCCCCGTCCATTCGTCTTCCCCTAATGCAGTTTTTGAACATCGGCGGGGCGCTTTCAAGGAAGCTATCTCGATACTGGAGGCGAAAGTAGAAATGGCTGCTGCGTATATCACTGAAATCACGTCGTTTTATTGTATATACAGTTTTTTCCAATAGTGCCCTTGCCATGAATTTGCCCAGGATAGATCTGGTGTATGAACGCCAGTGGTCGTCGCTGAACAATCTGGTCTCGACCCTCATTGAGTTGGATCGCATGGGGCGGCTCTACGGTGGTTTTCCGCGATTCCGTTATGAGCGCGCCGGAATCCCCTCGAAGCTCATCCGGACTTTTCCGGTCGCGGCGCTATGGAATCTTGCCACGGGAAAGCTGGGTTTGCCAAAGCGAATACGCTTGGACGAGCCGCGGATGATTGGAAACTGGGTCGCTCGCCAGGCCGATCTTTCACCGATCGTGATGGCCAACGGCACGGCCTATCGGTTTTTGTTTCCGAAACTGGCGGGCACGGGCAGGGCACTCATTCTCGAACGCGGCTCGATGCACCCCGAGGACTATTTTCTCCTGCCCCAACGCGCCAGAGCTGAGGCTGGTTATCCTCATTGCGAAAAGTTGCCGGCGTCAATTCGCGATGAGATTGCCAAGACCGAACTGGCGCATTTCATCATCGCGGGCAGTGAGATGGTGAGGGAGTCCTACGTGAAGAGAGGATTTCCGGCGGACCGGGTGTTCACCTGTCATTATGGGGTCGACACTACCCGCTTGGCCTTCATCCGGCGGGACACCCCGGCAAACCGGCCGCTCCGCGTCGCTGCCATCGGTGTGATAGGCTTTCGCAAGGGACTGTATCGGCTACTACGCCTCGGCGAGTGGGCCAAACGCAGGCAGATTCCCCTGGAGATCTGGTTTGCCGGACCGGTCGAGAATCCCGAGGCCCATGAGATGCTCAGTCGCAGTGGTGCGAACATTCGTTTGCTAGGAGTGCTCAGGGGCCAGGCTTTCCGCGATTTTCTTGCACAGTGTGATCTGTGCGCGGTGTTGTCCTATGAGGAAGGACTACCCTTCGCCCTTCTCGAATCCATGAGCACCGGTTTGCCTGCCATCGTCAGTACGGATACCGGTGCGTGTGAGGTTCCCATTGACCAGGTTCACGGAATTCAACTAACACATTTCACGGACGATGAATTCGATGCCAAACTGCGGGGATTGTTCTCAGATCCCTCAGCTCTACCCGTCATGGGCCGTTTGGCCCGTCAGCGGATCGAGGACGCATTCACTACCGCTCGTTACAGTCGGGATATTGCTGCGGTCCTGGGAATCATCGCAGACCGCGCCGACGGCAAGCGATCCACTTTTGCCACCGGATGATTTCACATAGGGCGCGAGCACACAATCGACCCATTCCCTATGATGCATAATGGAATCATTGGCATACATGGATAAAATTAATGCCGAACACATCGCTTAACTATACTTTCTGAATGTATCGAACCATCAAACAATTTATCAAACAACAGATTTACGCGGCGAGGGGTCTTGGCATCGATGTTCCGCTGCCGATTCATACGGTCAATCCGGGCGACCAGGCATGGACGATTGCGGCCGATTCCATTGAGCCGGGTCATATCGTTTACTCCTTCGGCCTCGCCGAGAACATCGCGTTTGATCTCAATCTGATACGTGACTTCGGAGCCGTTGTCCATGGCTTTGATCCCACTCCCGAATCGGTCGCATGGATCAGGAGTCAGCATTTACCCTCTAATTTCCATCATCATCCGGTAGCAATAGCCGCCCACGATGGAACCTTGGAGTTTTCGCTGCCGGAACCGGGAACGGGAATGTGTGCCAGCGCTCACCTTAAGGCTCGTGCGGGCACCGTGGTCGTGCCGTGCAGGAAAATTTCCACCATCATGGAAGAGCTGGGCCACAACCACATTGATCTTCTCAAAATGGATATTGAGGGCGCTGAATACGAAGTACTTGATGAAATCCTCCGCCATGAACTCCCTGTCCGGCAGATTCTGGTGGAGTTTCACCACCGCTTTCCGGGCATCGGCATTGGCAGGACCCTGGACACCGTCAAGAGGCTTCGCGACGCAGGTTACAAGCTCTTCCATGTATCCCCGTGGTGCGAGGAATTTGCCTTCCTGAAAATACCGTAAAGCCTCATCCATACCAGCCATTGTCCATAACACGTGCCATGCGCAAGCTTAGAATTGGGATGCTGGTCGTTGACGCCAATGATCACTCCAGTTTTCAACATCGTGATCACAGTCGCCGGTCTCCTGTTCTTCATACAGCCATTCACAATCTCCTTGATGGACTGAGGGCACGGGACGAGATCGAAGTGGAGGTCATTTATGGGGCGCAGGATGCAGTGGACGGCGACGACCGGTGGGAAGGCAGCCTCCACTATGTGCCGGTGGCCTATAAACCAATGCCCGTGCCTGGCATAGGAGGTCCCTTTTTAGCCAGAACTCTGGCCCTTCTACGTTACCTGCGCAAATCAAAACCCGATATCATCCATGCCCAGGGAACTGAACGGGAGTCCGGTTTGGTCGCGGCACTCGCCTCCTGCCCATCGGTATTAACACTGCACGGGAACATGACCGAAATAGCCCGTTCACTAAATGCCGGGCTTTTTTCGTATTTCGGACTGGCTTCCGCATTGGAGCGCTTTGCCCTTGCAAGAGTGTCCGGTGTTCATTGCATCTCTAGCTACACCCGGGATTGTGTTCTGCGCCGAGCACCTCGCACATGGATTATTCCCAACGCGGTCTCCCCATGCTATTTTGACATACACCCGAAGAACTGCGGGAGTCCACGCGTGGTCTGTATTGCAGGAATCAGCGAATGGAAGAATCCGATCCTGTTGATCAAAGCCAGTGAAGAATTTTATGCCGAATTTCCGAATACGCAGGTTCACTTCTATGGTGCCTGTGATGGGACACATCCCTATGGCAGAGCCTTTCTCGATGCTATCGAAAAACACCCATGGTGTGTTTTTCATGGCCAGTGCTCTACGGATTTATTGCTCACCGCGCTAAAAGACGCGACTTGCGCAGTTCTTCCCTCGAAGCAGGAAAACTTCGGTCTTTCTCTAGCGGAGGCGATGGCAGCGGGTGTTCCGTGCATCGGGTCTGACACAGGTGGAATTCCTGATGTGATTACAGATCAAATCACCGGACTCTTATTCCCATCGGGTGATGCGGATGCCCTGGCGGACCGATTGATCGAGATCCATCGCGACCGGCAACAAGCCAAAAAAATGGCTACTGCTGCAAAAAAAGATGCCAGCAAACGCTTTACCGCAGGTGCCGTGGCAGACGCCCATATAAAGATGTATCGCGAAATCTCCGATGTATAATTTTCACAAACGAGAACTGTTCTGCCTATAAATGCTCATTCACTCCAAAAAGAAGCTTTTTTTGTAAATTATCCGAATCTAGAAGCAGTAATCATGCGCATTCCATTTACTCGCCCTAGCCTGTCAAAGATTAAGTTATTAGTCAGCAACACCGCATTCAGAAAAAATCCATTGAAAGTGATCTTACGAGTGGCTGGCTGGGAATTTATACAGCTGTTCACCAAAAAAGCTTTATTTTTATTTGATATAAATCATTCAGTTTTTCTTAGGGCAAATGAGGGGGCATCGAGACTCACCTACTATTACGGCAACAGCGATCCTGACACATTTGCATTCATGGATTCATATCTCAAGCCTGGCATGCATGTTATCGATGTCGGAGCCAACATTGGACTAAATGCCATATACGCAGCCCGCCGTGTCGGACGACCAGGCATAGTTTATGCTATCGAACCCGATCCTTCCAATTTCAAGAGAATTGTCGAAAACATCGGTCAAGTCCCACTCCCCCAACTCATTTTGATTGAAGCGGCCTGTGGTTCCAATGCGGATCAACGTGTGGTCATTCATCATCATCCGGAGGACTCGTCGCGTTCGTGGGTTAGCGGCACCTCCGCAGACCTATCACCAGAGGCTGGGAACACTGTTTCCACTATTTCAATTGACAGCCTAACACGGAATGAAAAGATCAAGCGGGTCAACTATCTAAAAGTAGATGTCGAGGGTTTTGAATGGGAAGTCATCTCAGGCAGCATTGATTGCCTGAGGACCCATCTTATTGACGTAATTCAGATAGAATTAGACGAAAACAATTTAAATCGCGAGAATTCCTCGGCGGCTAAAATAGTGGATCTTATCGAGAGTTTCGGGTATATAAAATGCCTATGGAATGCAACTAATGGTACATTTTCACCCGCACCGCGCACCATCAATGCATACAATTCATTCTTTGTGACTCCTTCCCTGATTTCCTAATGGTTGACGAGGTTCCAAGTTACTACTATCTCTTGGCAGCTACCAGGATCCCGCATTAATATTCGCAGCACAGGCAAAAACATGGTCATGCATGACATCAGCCATCTAGGAAGGACGCTCGGCCATTTGTGCTCAGGGTGTGGAGTTTGCGTGGAATCGTGCCCGTCCGACGTGGCGAAAATGGAGTTCGATGCGCTGCGGGGCTCATACGTGCCGGTGAAGATGGGAAAATCATGCGGCAATCCATGCGTCGTGTGTGAGAAGGCATGCCCATTCATGGCTACCGCTCCGACCACCCCCGAGCTGAGCGCCAAACTCTTCGGCGGCCATGACGGGGTGATGCAGGATGATATACTAGGACATTACCTTGCTGCCTATGTCGGATATTCCGAACAACACAGGCTGAGCAGTGCCTCCGGAGGCCTTTTGACCTGGGTGCTCGAGTACATGCTCCAACAGCAGGATGTGACTGGAATCGCCTGTGTCGGACCAGACCCCGAATCACCCACGCTGTTCAGTTATCGCATTTGCCGCACGGTTGACGAGCTGCGAGCCTGTGGCGGGTCCTGTTACCAACCGGTGCACATCGCTGATGTGCTTAAAGAAATCAAGGAGACTGACGGACGATATGTCATTGTGGCCCTGCCTTGCACCGCCAAGGCACTGCGCATGGCGATGAAGCTCAATGTGAAATTACGGCGGCGGATCGTTGCGATTCTGGGAGTCGCCTGCGGCGGTCTCAATGACCGCCATTTTGTTGACTATGTGTCGCAGAAGTATATGGGACGGGTTGACGCCCCTGTATCGTTGAAATTCAGGGCCAAGCGTCCGGATGGAATCGCCCAACACCGGTTTGCGTTCACATACCAGGATGCCGATGGAAATCGTGTGGAAAAAGAAGCGACATTTAGCGACGGAATCGGGAGAATCTATCAGTCGCATCATTTCGGCCTCGAGTGCTGTCACTACTGCGATGACATGTTTGCGGAGTGCGCGGACGCGGTGTTTCTGGATGCCTGGCTTCCCGAATACGAGCATGACTGGCGCGGAGACACCATCGTGCTGACTCGTGATCGCAACATTCAGGAAATCATCACAATGGGGATGGACTCATCTGAGATTAAAGTCAAGCCCATCAGTCCCGAGCGGGTCAAGCAAAGCCAGGCGGGCGGGATCCGCAGCAAGCGGGGCCACAACTCTGTGCACGTCGCCCGTGCTGCCCTGGAGGGCGGGTCCCCCCCGCCTTTCCGGCACGTCGCGCCCACATTCAACCGCGCTGCCTCCGCCTGGTTGGAGCGCAAAATTCACGGGCGGGCACATCAGGTATGGTTGGCCACCCACAGCGCGCACGCGGTTGACCGGTCGGTGAGAATTCCGGTATTATTGCTTGGATTGTGCAGAAAGTTGGCGAGAAAAGGCGTCCCATTCGTCGGATAAAAACCGAAATCGGAAGATGGTCATTACACGCTCACCCCTGGCACGACGGACGGAACATGTCCATAGTGGACAAAACCCATTAATGTAGTTTAGGAAATGCATAGAGTTTGGATAGTTACACCGAGTTTCAGGAGTTTGCAATGGCTTCCCTGCGCGGTGGCCTCGGTTGCCGACCAGGTCGGCGAGGGGATTGAAGTCCATCATCATATTCAAGATGGAGGAAGCGACGACGGCACCCGCGAATGGCTAGAGAACCACGCGGCGGAATGCGCCCGCTCGCCCCAACCCGGATATTCCTTTTCCTACGAGTCAGCCCGTGATAGCGGCATGTACGCAGCCCTCAACATCGGATGGGAAAAAGTCCCGGCGGGCTTCACCTTGATAGGTCATCTCAACAGCGACGAACAATACCTGCCCGGAGCGCTGCTGAAAATCGTCAAGGTCATGGAGCGCAACCCCGCGTGGGATGTCGTTCTTGCGGACATGATTGTGGTGGATGGAAACGGAGATTACGTTTGCCACCGCCGCTGTCTAAAGCCCATGAAGATCGTATGGCGCCACACGACAGGAGGCATGACGGCAGCCACATTCCAGCGTGTGTCGGTTGTGCGTGAGCGCGGTATTCTTTTCAACAGTGATTGGCGGATCATTGCCGACTTGTTATGGTATAACAAATTGATGCATGCCGGATGCGTCATCGGGTATTGCAATCAAATGGTGTCTGTCTTTTCGGAAACCGGCAGCAACCTTGGCTGGAGCCAGGCGGTTCACGAGGAAATCAAACGCTACTCCGACATCTTCCTTGGAGGGAATATCTGTCTGATTAATTTCTTCAGAAAAATCAACGGACTGCGTCGTTTGACCAAGGAGTGGTTTCATCGGGCACCACGGTCCTATGCGATTTATACCATGCAAAACCAGAGGCAACGTCGCACTTACGCAGTTGACAAGCCCACCTCTAGTTGGGGCAAGACCATGTGATGGCACCCGCCCCCCG
>JBAXPF010000072.1:0-14815 GCA_037132955.1 Verrucomicrobiota bacterium
AACGAGGTGGGACCGCTGCCCAAAGGCCACCCGGGACATGCTCCGCGCCTTCGCCGCTGCCACCCTATTTGAGCAGGCCCTTCAGGTGCTCGATGTATTTCTCCGGGCCGCCTTGCTGGTAGCCGGTGTTGGCAACTTTTTTGCCATCGGCATTCAGCAGGATGATGGTCGGAAAACCCTCGATCTTATACTCTTGTTGCAGCTTCCCGTTCTGTTCGGCTTCCTTCTTGGGCAGCTTCTTGGTCCGCGGAAAATCCACTTCCACCAACACCAGATTGTCTTTGGCATACTTCTCAAACTCGGGTGTCGAGAAAACCTCCTTCTTCAGCCGGATGCACCAACCGCACCAGTCGGAACCGGTGAAATCCAACAGCATCGGCTTCTTTTCATCCTTGGCGCGCTTCTTGGCGACCTCGAAGTCGGTTTCCCACTTGAAGACACCTACGGGGGCGGACTTGGCGGCGGCTAGCTCAGCGACAAACTTCTGGTCGTCCTCACTCAGCCGGCTCAGGGGGATTTTGGCCGTGACGCCGATTGACCGGGTGATCACGACGTTCTCGCCCTCGGTGCGGACGTATTCGCCCACGATGGTGCGGTCGGACCCGGCTTCTTTCCAAGTGCGGGCGTCAGCGGCTAGGGCGAGAAGAACAAACAAGAGGCATTGCAGGGACTGTTTCATGATGGGTGGCGGCGGGTTCAGTTAGTATCCCTCGAGCCAACGATAGCCTTGCGGCTTGCCGTGCCAAGGACAATCTCGCAAATCCTCTGATATTGCCCGGTGGGCGGGGATCGCCTCGTGGAACTCAATCAATCCCGGCGTGATGGCTGTGGCAGATCATGGTGCGGATTTTCATTGGGACTCTCCGGGACCAGAAGCAGGTGCTCACCCGCGGCTGTGGCCAATTGCAATTGCCTGCCGGACATGTGCTGCGCCAACTGGCCGTTGCGGTGGATGGACACGGTGCGGTCGGGCCATGGATTGAGCAGGACACACGGCCTGCCCTTTTCGCTTTCGATCACCACTTGCGCAATCGCCCCGTTGTCAATCGCACTGGATACCAAAAAGGCCCCGAAGGTTCTGAGCCGGTAAAAGGCCGCCTTTTGCGTGGCCGGAAAATCCGGGAAGACCCGCAGCACATCGTCGTGGCTCTGCAGCATCATTTCATTGAGCATGCCCGGGATGCCGCTGCACGTCTCGATGCCGCCGCCGCCTGCATAAATCCACAGGTTGGGATAGGCATCGGCGGTGATTTTGGCGCGGGCTTTGGCAAACAGAAAATCCGGATCATATCCCACGCGCGCCGCGCCTATGAACACGCTCTGAAATGCGTTGCCGTGATGCAGCCATTCTTTGTTCGTCCACCGGTCCAGGTCCTTGCGGATCCTGTCTAACATAACAGGATCCGAGTTGAGTCCGATGTTGGTGGCCGGGAACACGAGGCCGTGCATGATGCTGTAATCCAGCCCGATGGATTTCGCGGCGGCACTGCTGCCCCCCTCGCAAGCCCGGAACCGCGTGCTGCCGTTGTCCTCGGCGACCGGCCAATCGCTCAGACCGGCGAGGATCTGGTGCCACTTCCCGCGCTGGTCCGCGTCCTTGTTCAAATCCTCGCTGATGCCAATGATCGCCTTGAGGAACACCCGCAGAAAGCCAAGGGACGGGGAGGAATTGAAGTCGCCATAGCCCAGCTTCCAGTCCTTGCCCTGCCATGGACCGACCTCGTCGAAATTGTCGTCACGGATCACATAGCGGCCATTTTCCAGCGCGAGATAGCCTTCCCAAAACGCGGCCACGGCTGCCAGATACGGATAGATTTTATCCGCGTAATCCAGATCATAGGTGTAATGATATCTGAGGATCATGTTCATGCTGGCAAAGACCGCATTGCTCTTTTGGCCGAGAAACATCGGTTGTCCCGCCAGATCCTGGTAGCTGGAATCTTCACCGCATTTCTCCTGATAGGACGCGTCCATTCCCGCCTTGTCCTGAAACCTGCAGGTCAGGCCTTTGGGCCCGAGCGCCACACTGGCATAGGCGCCTTTCTGGTTCAGGTGCTTGCGCGCATCGACCTGAAATTCCTCCAGATGCTCTAACAAAGGAGTGTCGTAACAATCCGTCAGGCTCACCCGGTTGGATGAATAGAGCGCCCAGAACGGAGCCTCATGGTTGTAGTTGAGGTGAATATCGCCCGACCAGGCGGTGCGGTCGGAGGTGATCCAATTCCCATAAAGCCCCGGCGGGAACTTCCCGTTCCGGCTGCAACAGGCCATGATATAGTGCGAGCCATAGTAGTATTTCTCCAGCAGCTTGTCGTCGAGTTCGACGTAGGATGCGGCCCAGAAATCCTGCCACCATTTTTGGTGCTCGGCTTTGAGCCGGGTGATGTCTGCGGAGTCCGCGCGATTGGCCTTCACCCTTGCCAATGTCTCGTAATCCTACGTGTCATGATTGGTCATCACCGCCGCCGCGATGGTCACGGGTTGGCCGGGTTGCAGGGAAAACGAGGTGCCGCGGGCGGGGGTCGTGCGGAGGGCCACCATCGCCTCCGATGGGAACAACAGGTCGGGTGTCTTGAACTTGCGGGTGACCCACACGACATCGCCGTCCTGTCCCTTTGCCGTTTCCGAGCCAAACCCGTCCTTGGCCCACAGGTTGAGTTCCACTTGCACCGCTTGCTTGTCGGTCGATAGCTCTAACAAAATCATGCCGTCGGCGGCCGTGACCCGGGCCTCCAGCGTCACGGTGGTGTCCGGTGTGGTAAAGGTCGATCGGAGCACCGGTTCGTAGAGGATTTGCTCCACGTGATAGGAGGCATCCTGGAGTTGATTGATGCGGACATCGATGCCGCCGATCAAGCTCGGCCCGCATTGCTTGTAGTCCGGGCCGGATTTCCAGAAATCATTCTTGGAGATCCAATAGCGTTGCCGCGCGGGACGACCGCTGACGGTCAGGCCGATGTCGCCGTTGCCGGTGATCGGACTATCAACCCCGTGAAACGATGGCACTTGCTTGGACGGGGCGTTGAACACGGCCTTGTGGCGCGATACAATGGCCGCCGACTTGGCGATGGAGTCCTCACCCCATGCCATGCCGATGCCGCCGCTGATGAGGGTGCCAAGCATCAACCGCGGCATGCGGCGGAGCCATGTCTGGATTGCGCGGGAAAGACCATGGGGTGAGGCAAGAAGAATGGAAGTCATGAGGCGGATGAAATGTTAGACGCAGTGCGCAAGAACCCATACGGTGTCAATCCGCCGTTCTTGCATTCTGCCTCAACCCGAACTCCGAAGTTTGGTTCTCGATATCGGATAGATTAACCGCGGATTACACGGATTTCACGGATGGGATGACGAGACCGCCCATCTCTGGTGAAGCCCTGCGTGGCTCAACTCGCCATGTGACAGTCGCGTTCGTTAGACGGGAGGCGGTTCGCGCCCTCAGCGTCCCGCTGTCCAGCGGATGGCGTTGGCGACCAATTTTCGGTATTGCGGATTGGCGTAGGCGAAATGGTCATGACCGCCCTGCAGGTAAACCACGCGGGCTTTGCCGTAGGTCCGGCACCAACCGATAACCCGGTCACTGGTGGGCGCATCGGAGGTCAGCAAGGGATGGGAATCGGGCAGAAGGTTGAATTTCCCGTAGGTCTCGTCATGGATTGCGAACTCGGCTGGCACTCCGGCTGTTACGGGATGAGCGGGATCGGCGACCTTCACCTTGAGATCGAGGCCTTCCTGATAGATAGATGCCGGTTTGAGAGAACCGTCCACAGTCCGCGGTTCAAGATAATAGAGTCCACCGATGATCCTTTCGTATTCCGGCCAGTCCTGATAGCCGCCGAGACAGTGATGCAAAGCCACGAGGCCCTTGCCGGAAGCGATAAGTTTCGTGAAGTCGGCCTTGGCCGTATCGTCGATTTTTTGCCACATGTCATAAAGCACCACGACATCGTAAGCTTGCGCCGCCTCGGCCTTGAACAGGGCATGCGCGTTCGGGTGATCCACCATCGTGAACGTGATGTCCGGGTTGTCCTTGAACATTTGTCGGAACGGTTCGCGCTCGAAGCCATGACCACCGGTCACGACCAACACGCGGGTGGGGCCGGCCGGGGCGGGGTCAGCCGCTTGCGTCGACACGCAGGGCAGCAGCCACGCCAGCAACAAGGTTGGAGTCAGGAGCAGGAGGGGGGTTCTCATGGGTGCGGAGTGTGCGGGGTGTCGGGAGCCTGTCAAGAATGTTGTGGCGTCAGCAGCGGGTGCCGCGAAGGGGAACGCCCGCATCAGGGTTTGGCCAAGGCATAGAGGGTTTCATCGGTGGCAACGTAAACCACGCCATTAGCGGCGGTTAGAGGGGCGGAGATCGCGGAGTCCAGCGTGGTTTCGCACAGCAACTGCTTGTCGCGCTTGGCGGCAAAAATATAAAATTTGCCGCGGCGGGTGCCGAAGTAAACTTTGCCATCAGCGACCAACGGGCTGGACCAAATCTCGCCAGCGACCGGATGGGTCCAGAGCTCCTTGCCGGTGTCCGTCTCGACGCAGATGAGGGTGCGGTTGCCGGTGTCGGCCACGAAGGTGAGCGGCCCGGCCACGGCGGGGGTCGAACAACTTTGCTTGAGCGGGTAGGACCAGAGCGTGGCCGTGGCCGTGGTGTCGCCGGTTAAGTTGGCGGCGACGCATTTGAGCCAGGCCTGGTATTTGCCCCACCACAGGTCGCCGCTGACGGTGACGAAAACCCGCTCGCCGAGGAACACGGGTGGGGTCATGATGGTGGAAGGCGAGACCTCGCGGTTGCCGATATAGCTGTGGATATCTTCCTTGGGCGCGCCCGGGTCGGGGTCGAATTTCCAGACCCGCTGGAGATTGACCACGTTGCCGGGAGGCGGCATCGCGGGGAGCGCATCGAAGGCATAGAGCACGCCATCGCCGCCGCCGAAACAGATCAGAGTCCGGCCGTTGACGGTGCCCAGCGCGGGCGAGGAATAGGTGTTGTGAAAAATGCGCGGGCCGATGTGTTCGTTATCCTTGGCGACGAGACGGCCGGTCTTCTTGTCGAGCACGATCAGACTCGGTCCATCCGGCATGCGCAGGGCCTTGTGCGTGTGGTCCACCCCGTTGTTAGAATTGAGATAGAGGAAGTCGCCGTGAAGCAGCGGGCTGCCGTAGGTGGTGTCGTGGGGCCAGATGCCGGCCGCGGTCCGCAGGTCGCACACCCAGAGGATGTCGGCATCGCCCGGTCCGACGGGAATGAGTGGCGCGCCCTTGGGCGTCTGATGTTGGGCTTCGTCAACAAACGGCCCGTCGTTGCCATTGGCCATGCCGTTGACGTCGAGGCAGACGACTTCGGTGCGGTTGGTGAGGAGATAGACCCGCCCGTTCTCGACGGTTGCCGGCGAGGCGATGCCAACCCTGGGCCAGTCCAGATGGGGATCGCCCCCGACTTTTGGAACCACCAGTTGCCACAGGAACTTGCCGGAGGGTTCGTCCAGGCAGTAGAAGATGCCGCGGTCGCCCTGATGGCGCGGGTCGCGCGGCGAGCCATTGTTGGTGCCGACAAAGATCCGGCCCTCGGCGATGACGGGTGTGGAGTAGCTTTCCGAGCCGAGGCTCACGCGCCACTTGATGCCCTGCCCCGTGGCGGGATCGACTCGATCCGGCAGGTTGGTTTCGCCACTGACTGGGTTGCGAGTGAAGCGTTCTCCAAGCTGTGGCATGTCCGCCGCGACGAGGGGCAAAGAAGCGACCAGCCACGCGCTGGCAAGGAAGGGTCGGAGTGATGAGTCAGCCAGCATTGCATGCCCTGCGATTCACAGAGAGCAGCTTTACGTCCTTCGCGGGCGCGGCCTTTCGTCCATTCCTGCTTTCACCTGAGAACCAGCGCCAGGCCCTGGGATGAGGCTCACTCAAGCATTTTCTCGACCTTGCGGATGGTCGTTGCCGTAAGCTTGCCGTTGACCTTCTTGGCACCTTCAAGGGCTTCCTTGAGACCTGCCAGAGCGGCCTGCGCGGCAGCAAACGACTTTTTCTCATCGCCGTATTTCTTGTCGGAGAAATACTTGGTGAAGACCGTTCCCGCACGGCTGATGGACAGACGCCAGCCTTGGAATGCGGCGGTTTCATAGGTGAAACGAGTCAGATTTTTGATCGATTTCATGGTGGTTGGGGGTGGGGGTTAAGCTATTTCCCGCAGCCAATCTACCTGTTATTTGCGGGATATCAACTCAATTTCGCATATTTTTTCCCGAAACCCGGCGGGCATGTTGGACAAATCGGCGGTTGAGAATTCGCGGCGGCGGTCTATGCTCGGCGCGTGATATTGCAACGGCAGTTGACCCCCTTTTCCTCGCGCAATTACCGGCTGTATTTTTTCGGTCAGATCGTTTCGCTGATGGGTTCGTGGATGAGCCAGACGGCCACCGTGTGGCTGGTTTATCAGATCACCCATTCCGCCTTCTGGCTGGGGGTGGTGGCGTTCGCGGGCCAGTTGCCCGGGCTGTTGATAGGGCCGGCAGCCGGGGTTTGGGTTGACCGACTGAACCGGCGATACCTGTTGATAGCCACGCAAGTCCTGGCCATGTTGCAATCGCTAGCGCTCGCCTACTTCACCCTGTCGGGAAAAATCACCATCACCCAACTCGCGGTGCTGGCCATGATCCAAGGGGTGATCAATGCCTTTGACATGCCGGCGCGGCAGGCTCTGCCGGTTCTGTTAGTGGAGAAGAAGGAGCACCTTGCCAACGTCATCGCCTTGAATGTGTCGATGTTCCATATGGCGCGGTTGGTAGGGCCGGCCGTTGCCGGTTTCGTGATTGCCGGTGCGGGTGCCGGTTTCTGTTTTTTGTTTGACGGGCTGAGTTATCTGGCGGTGATCGGGGCGTTTGTCGCCATGCGACTCCAACAGCAACCGGTGGAAAAAAGCGGCGCCTCTGTCTGGACCGATTTTCGCGACGGCCTGAATTACGCCATGGGCTTTGGCCCGATCCGGCGGCTGATCTACCTGATAGGTTGCATGGCACTGTTCGGGATGTCATTCACGGTGTTGACCCCGGTCTATGCGCGGGACTATTTCGGTGGTGATGCCCGGACGCTGGGCCTGCTCATGGCGTCGTCGGCGGCAGGTTCCGTTATGGCGGCGGTCTATCTATCCAGTCGCGAGGGATTGCGCGGGCTGGGGCGGGTGATTTATTCCGGAGCTGGCTTGATGGGCCTGGCCATCATTGGATTCGCCTTTTCCAGGACTCTGGCCTTATCGATTGGTTGTCTCGTGCTGGCGGGCTGCGGGACGATCCTGGTGGTCGCCTCCAGCAACACGCTGTTGCAAAACCTGGTGGACGAGGGCAAACGCGGGCGGGTCATGAGTTTATACATCATGGCCTTTCTTGGTGGCATGCCTTTGGGCAGCCTGCTAACCGGCAGTCTCGCGCACCAATGCGGCACCACCGTCGCCACTTGTGTCAACGGCGTGGCCTGTCTGATCCTGGGCTATTTGTTCTACCGGCAATTGCCCGTCTTCCGCGAGCAGGCAAGGCAAGCGTTGCACGTCGGGCACATTGAACCCGGAATCCGAAGTTAAATTCCCGCAATGGGGAGGCACGCCACGGATTGCACCTGGTTTTGGCAACCGCATGTTAGGCGGGAGCGTTACAGGCCCAGCTCGCGCTCCATCACGCGGATGAAATCGGCCTCACCGGAGGGCAAGCCGTGGAGGATGCGCTTGTCGGTGATGAGCAACTTGGGCAGTTTCTTGTTATGCAATGAAAAGGCGGTGCAATCGGCGATGTTGGCTTGGATGAGTTCATCGATCCATGGATCGCGCAAGGCGTCGGAGAGTTCCAACCGGGTAAGGACCGTCCGCGCCGTGTCTGTGGCGGCATCCGTAGAGGCCCCATCCAACAATGCCTGATGAAATCCCGCAAACTCCTGCGGCTTGGCCCGCCACAGGGCGAGCGCAAGTTTGGTCAGCTTGCAACTGCCCGGAAACTCGGTGTCATTCACACCCAACGAGAAATTGCACGAGCGATCCAAGGGCACCGGCAGGATCACCAGGCATAGATCGGCCGGATGCCGGGCCATCAGGGCGTTGAGAAATCCGGCCATTTTCCGGCAGGACGGACATGAGTAATCCAAATACTCGACCATCACGCATTTGGCATCAGCGGGGCCAAGATGCGGCAAGGCGGATACGTTATAGATTCTGCGTCCTTCGGCGAAGGCAACCTTGCGGCCCTCTTTGAGGGCATAAATGCCGGAAGTCCGCAACGCGGAAAAGTCGCTGGAATCATCCATCCGATAACTCGTCGCTCCGGGACCGTAATACTGCAACGAGGAGATTGCCAGCACGACGCCCATGGCGGACAAGGCCGCGGACATCCAGATAGACTCCGTAAAATCCGCCTTCCACTGCCGCCATAGGCCTAGCGCCGCGACGCACAAACCGATGCCGTGGGCGCTCATGCACCACGGGCAGAAGCGCCCGAGCAGGACCACCTGCACAAAAACAAACCATGCCGCCGCGCCGAGGATCACTCCCAGAATTGGAGTTAACAGGGGACGGGTTTTCACCAGCAAGGAAACCGTCAAAGCCAGGTAGACCAACACGCCGAAGGCTGTGACCGGTATCCCGAATACCTGTGACCAGCGCGAGACGAGCAGTTCCTCACACGGGCTGTCCCCACCGCACCCGGTTATTCCCGAGGTGATCAGGTGGCGGAATAGCAACAACAGATTGATCGCCAAGCCCCCGAGAGCGAGGACGAGAAGCGTGCGGGTGAACCATTTGCCGCCCGGCAGCAGATCGTCATCATCAGTGCTCCAGATCATGGCGTGACAAGTTCGGCTTTGAGACGGATGAAGCGCTGCGGCACATCCGCACCCAGCGGCGTGAGATCCCGCGCCACCAGCGCCGCAGGGGAGTTAGAAACCGTCAGGGTGGACGCCGGCCCGGAATTCCAGATTGCCAGATCGGAGGAAACCTGCACCGTCAGCGTTGCCGGATGATCGATCCGGCGGGGAATGGTGATTTGCAGATAGCGTTGTCCGGCAATCGTGACGACATCCACGGGCGTGGCCGGCGGCGCACCCGCCTGCTTCGGCAACGTGCCAAAAACATATTCCATCAGGTTCAATGTGCCGTCGTGGTCGGGGTCGTCGTTCGGTCCGTTGAGTGATTCGCCGGCCAGTTCGGCGGCCTGCCATTGCTGCCAGGTGGTTGTGGGCGAGGCCCCATCGGTGACGACGGCCGATTGGATGAAAAACGGGCTACCCCCCGCATTGATGGAACCGAGGACCGCCGTGGCAGCGGCCGCATCCCAATCCAGGCCGTAGGGATCCATCGGATTGGGTGCCGGCCAGGTCCAGGTGGACTTGCGGAAGAGGATCCATTCGGAAGCGGCCGTTCCGCCTTGGAAACCCCAGACGTAGGCCGCCTTGCCCACGTTGAATGGCGTGGAGTTGTTAGTAACGGTGAACTGTCCGGTGAACAACTTGTTCTGGGCATTGAAGGTGACGCGCTGGGCCGCCACCCAATTGGCGGCCCACTGGGCGGTGTTAGAGGCGCTCGGCACGAAAGCGTTGATAAAAACCCCCAATTCGAAGCGGAACGACCCGTCCATAGGGGAGTTTGCACTGGTGAGGTTATTGGATCCCGTTGGGCAATAACCGAACCACTTGATGGTCTCCGCATGGGCTTCGATCCCGGCAAGCCAGGCGAGGCAACACGGAAGCCAAGACAATTGCGGGGACATGCGCGACTATAACCCCCACAACCGCCGGCGGTCAAGCAGGGCCAGCGCTCCGAGCACCAGCATCATCACCGAGGAACACGGCTCCGGCACCACGGTGAAGCTGGAGGTTTGCCCGTAACTGCCACCGGAAACCTCGGGGACGTTGGCCCCGCCGTACCCCTGCCGCTCTCCCGCGTCCGGACTCTGATAGCCATACACCGGCGCCAGGCTGCTTCCCGACAGATTGCTCACCGACCAGCGGAGCGGGGTATTCTCATCGCAGCAGTTGTTGTCTTGCGGGGATGTGACGGGAGGCTGCGGGGTGAGTTCGGGGAATTTCCAGTCCGCCGCGGGACGGGCGAGCAATACTTCGGAACCCGCCACTGGCTGATCCACACTGCGGATCCACAGGTAGGCGTCCAAACCGGCAAACCCACTCGTGGCACCCGTCATTTTCACACCGTTGCCGTTGCTCGTCCCGTTATAGCGGTCCATTGTCGCCGATGAGGTGAAGCCGCCATAATCGGTGCTGTAGGTGGTGCTATCAAACGTATTCCAGTGCGCATACCAATAGGCCGTATTCTGTGCGCTCGGTGTGAACGTTGAATCAAACGCACCCAACTCGTAGATATAGCTTCCGTCAAGGACGGCACCCTGGCTGTTGAACAAGTTGGCCCCGAACTCGCTGCCCCAGATGACCGTCGCCGCATGGCCGGCCGTGGTCAGGGCAGCCATCAGGGCGAGGCATTTTGCTAGGTTCGCTTTCATGATGATTGGGAAAAAGGAGGATGTTGGAGGGAATGGATGGATCACGGGGCCCACGGGCATGGAATGCGGTAGGTGTCGAGTGCGCCCGCCCTGCGGATGAAGACACTGCGGTCGCCGTAGAAAACTTTTCCATCATTCTGGTTGGTGACGGATGAATCTCCGGCCTTCACCCACTTGAGCACGCTCGGCGCGCTGGTCTTGCTCAGCAGGAAGTAGGTGTCGTAGCCGGCGCCTCCGGCAGGCGTATCCGCCTTCCAGACGAAGAACGAGTCGGCGGTGCTGAAGTCACGGCTGCCGAAGAAGGAGTTGGGCTGGCTCGCACCCAGATTCTCGGTCAGGTTCATCTGGCGGCTGTGGACACCCACGGCGGATTGGTCGAGCGGGAAACCGCCGGCCACCAAGTTGTTAGCTATGGCAAGCGGGCGGATGAAGTCGTTGGCCCGCACTTCGCCGTATGCCAGCATCGACACAGCGGGGGAGCCACGCCTGACGACAAACATCCCCTGCCCGGGCGGCAGGACCGTATTGGCACAATCAGCAAAGTTGCCATCACCTACCAGAACCCATTTCCGCGGGGAGCCATCCTTGAGCCAATAGTTGGTCCATGCTCCATTGGCGAAAATCTGCACCAGATCGGAAGCGGTTTGGGTATCGGCCGCCAGGAAACTGCCGACCGGGAACATCTGAGCCAGCGTCCGGTGGGCGCGGATGACCACCGGGGCACCGGCCAGGGCGGGCACCGTGGGGAGTGTGTTGAACAACCCTGCCGCGGGCTTCTGGCTATCGTAAGCGGACAAGGTCACGCTGTAGCCGCTGGCCGCCGCCACGTCGAAGCGGTGCCCGGCGTAAGTGCCGCCGGTCACCTCCAGATAGAAACTGCCGGCTTGGGTAATCGTCAGTCCCACCGGGTTGACAAAGGTGAGCCCTTGGCCGGCCACCGCATCGATCGTGCCGGTGAAGGCGGTTTCATTCAGGAACGGGTTGTTATAGGTGGCGCAGGAGGCGAGGGAGGTTTCCTTCCAGCCTTCCACCTCGGTGTAGGTGGTGGCGGTGGTTTGACCATCGACCAGATATACCTTGAGCCGCACGATGCCGGAGCCGCCGGTAAGGGTGGTGAGGCTTTCCAGATTGTGAATGGTGACGGTTTCAGTGCAATCGCCGTTGTCCGCAATGGTGACCACATTGAGGGCCATCTCCGCGAGAGGGAGCGTCGTCCAGGTGGTCGGATTGCCGGGTGTTGCGGCGTATTGCAGCGAGTAGGTGACGTTGTCCGTCGCCTGCTTCGGGCGGACGAACACAGCGTCGAGGGCTCCGGCCGGGGTAGCGGCGGGCTCAATCCACCAGGCATTGCCGGCACCGCTGTAGGTCGGCAGGGCGAAGGCGAAAGCGGCGAGATTGTTGTAGGCACCGCCAGCGAGATTACCGCCGGCGGTCTGGCCAGGGTGCTGGGCCTTCCACTGCGTCCAGGTGTCCGGGCAACCGACGTCAATGAAGTCATTGCCGCTGCTGGTCGCTCCTTCGGCGACGGTGATGAGCGCCAAATCCCCGATGGTAAAGGCATCGCCGCCATCCTTGTCTGACAAGAAGTCATACCCGGCGGGCAGGGATTGGACGACTTGATAGCTGCCGGGCACCACCAGGAAACTGTAGCTGCCGTCTGAGGCCGTGGTGGTGGTGACCAGCGTGCTGCCAGCGCCGGTCTTGAGTGTGAGGGTCACTCCGCCCAGTCCCACGTCCCCGAGGCCGTCGCCGTTGGTATCCACCTGCACCGAACCGGACACCGTTCCCCCGTGCACGATGCCGAAGTTTGCCTGGGTCACATCCCCCGCCACGCTCACCGCGAGCAAGCCGTCGGCAGTGCCGTCACTGCCGCTGCCCGCGCCGAGTTGCTCGCCGGTGTAAATCCAGCCGTTGGGCAAGGCTGTCCCTGGCATCGCCTGACCCACTGTCCCTGCGTGGATACTGAGTTGCACGGTGACGCTGCCGCTGGAAAGGCCGGTAAAGGTGTAGCTGCCGTCCACGGCCACCGCCACGCTGGCCAGCACGGTGTGGCTCGCGTCAAGCAGGTTGGCAAACAGCAGGCCGCCCATGTTGGTGCCGCTGCCATTGACCGTCGAATCGCTCAACCCGTTGGCATCATCTAACACGTTGCCGCTCAGACTGCCACCGGTGAAAGTCAGCGTCACGGTGGCCGGGCTCGGATCAAGCTGGCCCGCCGCATCCTTGAAGCCATAGGTGAAGGTGGCCACGCCGCTGCCCTCGAAATGCGGGTCGAGCGTCAGCTTCGCCGGCTCATAATGGGGGATTGTCTGGCCCTCTGTCACTGCCACGCTGTCGTAATAGAGGGTGGCATTGGACGGCAGTGCGGTGACCACCGCGTGGCCGTAGCCCAGAGCACCGTCTTCCGGGTCGGTGCCGCCCAGGGTGGGCACAGTCACCGCCACCGTGCCGCCCGGATTCAGATACGTCTGGCTCGCAGGATAGCTATTTGGGAATTGCTCGATGCCGAAGTTCTGGGCGGCCATGCTGCTAGTGACCACCGCCACGTTCAGCTTGCCGTCCACTGTGGCATCCGGTGTGCCGCCGGCGTTTTCACCGGTGCGCACCCAGTTGTCCGGCAGAGCGCTTGCCGGCGCCGACTGCCCGACCGTCCCCTGGTTGCTTGTCAGTTGGAGAATATAGGATGTGTTAGGCGCCACACCGGTGATGCTGTAGGTGCCGTCGTTGTTAACTGCCGTGGTGGCCACCACGGTGGTGCCCGCTGCATTCAGCAAATTGACATACAAGCCACCGCCGGCATAGGTGCCCGCCTCACCGCCATTCTGAATCTTGCTTCCATCGGCATCGTCGAACACCGTGCCGCTGAGCGCAATGTCAGTGAAGGGCATCGCCACGGTCGCCGAACTCGGATCCGCATTGCCCGCGGCATCCACCGCCGCATAGGCAAAGCTCACCGTCACCGCGCCGTCATTCGGATCCACTTTCAACTTGGTAGAATCATAGCTGGAAATCACCCGGTTGAGGGTGACTGCGGCGCCGTCATAGTAGAGCGTGCCGTCGCTTGGCAGGCTCGTGATCTTGAAGCTGGTGATCGAGCTATCCTCCGGATCACTGCCTAACAAAGCAGGCACCGTCACCTGCACCGTGCCCCGGGGATTGCTCTGGGGGGACGGCCGCAAATCGGTGGTGTTTGGCAGTTGCTCGATGCCGAAGTTGAGTGCGCTCACGTTGCTGGTGCCCACGGCAAACTTGAGTTCGCCGTCGGGATGACCATCCAGCGTGCCGTCCTCACTCTCGCCGGTGTTCACCCAGTTAGACGGCAGAACATACCCCGGCTCGGGCTGCCCCACCACCCCTGGCTGGGTCGTGAGCATGACCTCCGTGAGCGTGTTAGGCGTCACGTTGGCGAAGCCATAGGTACCGTCCGGGTTGACGCTGGTGGAGGCGAGCACGGTGCCATTCGGATCGATGAGGTTGACATACAAGGTGCCCCCGGCGTTGCTGCCAGTGTCGTTGACCGTGCCGTCGGTCAGGCCGTTGGCGTCGTCAAACACCGTGCCGCTGAGGCTGATATAGGAAAACGGCACGGTAACCGTCCCCGGCGTCGGATCCTCCTTGCCGCCATTGTCGATCGCCGCATAGCTGATGCCCACGTTCACCGCCCCGTCCACCGGATCCACGCTGATCGTCTCGGTCGGATAGCCGCTGCTATCGGTGGGCACCGTCACCCCGCCGCCAGGGAAGGTGCCGGAGGTGTATGTGCTACCGTTGATGGTGATGCTGGTGGCGTAACTCGGCAAACCGGTGATGCGGATGCTTGCCACCGCGCCGTCCGCATCGGTCCCGTGGAACAGGCTCGAACTCACCACCACGCTGGTGCTGCCGCCAGGATTGGCCCGGATGGGAGCCGCATCCGATTCGCTGTCCGGCAATTGCTCAATGCCGAAGTCAAGAGCCCCGAAGCTGGTGCTAACCATGTTGAATGCGGCTTGAGCGAGCGGACTGGTATTGGTCCACCCCGTCGGCAGACCGGCTGTGGGCGCGCTCACCCCGATCGTGCCCGCGGTGGCGGCCAGTCTGACAGTCAGCAGGCCTTGGTTGGGGGTCACATTGAGAAATAGATAGGTGCCGTCGGCAGCGAGCGCCTGGCTAGCGACCACGATGCCGGCGTTATTCACCAGGATGGCATAGGTACCGGAGGCATTCGCGCCATACTCGTTAGCGTCTTGAATGTTGGTAAACGTGCCGGCCGCGCTATTGTCAGAATCATCCCACACCGTGCCGCCCACCGTCACCATGCCAAACGGCATGTATAGGAATCCCACACTGGA
>JBAXPF010000073.1:0-14670 GCA_037132955.1 Verrucomicrobiota bacterium
TCGCGGCCGAACTCGGCGAGCTCCCACCCGTCGCGGTCGTAGCGCTCGACCCGGGTGCTCAGCTTGTAATACCCTGCGGGCAGCAACGCCTCCGCGCCGCTGAGCAAGTCCGACCAAGTGCCGCGCTCGTTGATGGCGAAGTCATAGACGACCGGGTCCATCGCAAAGGGCAGCGCGGATTCCAGGGTCCGCTTGGTTGCCGTCATAATTTCTAACAATCTCTGGCGACCCTCGTGCATCCGGTGCGGGGCGAAAATGAAGCCCATGCCGCCGCCGGCCATGCCGCCGAGCATCCAAAACCCCCAGAAATCCGCGCCAAATTCCGCACTGATTTTGTCGATCAGGGTTTCGGTGTAAAGGTTGCTGGCCCAGGGAATGATGGTTTGGATCGGTTGGCGGAAATTCTCGGTGGTGGCGGCCCCCAACGCCTGCATATCGCCGGCCTTGAGGGCCTCCAGGATGCGCTGCAGAATGCCGTGGGTTTGCTGCCGTGCCTGCCATTCGCGGCCGCTGCGCAGCAGGTATTTTTCGGTGACCATTTCCAAGATCGGGCCGACGTTTTGGGCCATGCCGCCGTGGACGAGGACCAGCGAATCCTGGAGTTTCTTGCGAGCCGCCACCGGCACCTCGGTGAGATCGAGCAAGCGGTGGTCGGGCAGCAATCTGCCGCGGCTAATGCCAAACTCCGCATCGCCATCTTGGGCGAGCGCACCTTCGATGAGTTTGATGCCCGGCCAGACGCCGCCGGAATCCTGCCAACCGCCGCCGGAGCCGCCGAGCCACTCGCCGAGCAGGGCACGGGCGAGCACGATCCGGCGTTCGTTTTCCGCCAGCGGGCCGGAGAGCGAACCGGCTTGGCGGGTGGCCCGCATGCAGGCCGCGATGAGCGCGGCGAGCAGATTGGTGGACACCGCGAGGCGCGAGCCTTTGGGGATGTTGTTGACGTTGCTCACCAACTCGAGGCCCCGGCCCACGCCCACCACCTCGGCCAGCAAGTCCGCGAGGCTTTGGCCGGAACCTTCAATGCCCGGCGGCACCAGCCCACTGGCGATGACCGCCGCCTTGAGCAATCCCAGGTAGTCCTTGGCAAAATCAAACACCTCATTGACGCTCGTAATCTCCGCCGTGCAGCCGAGATCGACGCTGGTGAGCCGCAACACCGGTTCGTCGATGACCCGCAAGCTGGCCTCCACCGGCGGACTCGGCGCCCCGCCGCCACCGTGCACCGCCAAATCAATCGATACATTGAGCACCTTCGCCCCCTCGGGGAAATCCATCCCCAGAAAAAAAATGTCACTCCACCCGCAATGGGTCAGGTCCATGCGCACCGGCGTGCGTTCCCGCAAAATCGGATAAGTGCCGGTCGCCGCGTCGCGCAGCAGCAACGCCGGGTGAATCCGCAGCGGATGGTCGGCCGGATGCCCCATGCGGAACATCCATTGGTTGCCCCGCACGCTGCGCACACTGCGGCGGACTTGATCCGCCAGTGTCTGGAAGGCGAGGCGATGGTAGGCGGCGGCCAGCGCGCTGGAGATGGCGTCGGAGGGGCCGGCGACCTCTTGGCAGGTAAGGAAAACCTCGATGGCTTCCTCGAAGCGGCGTTGCAGCAAGTGCTCATAACCGTTGAAGGGAATGCCACAGGGGGTGGCGGCGGGCAGGTCCGTGGCCAGCCTGGCGGGAAGATGAAAACGGTGGATGGCGTGCAGAAAGAGCAGGGCGCGCACCCGTTCGTAGAGATTGTCACTGGTGCGGCGGAAGGCATCCAAGGCGGCGGCTTCCGCCAGCAACCGCTCCGCGTCCAGCGCCACGCACACTGCCTCGAGCGGTTGGTCGCGGATGGCGGCGTCCGGCGCGGTGATGAGCTGAATCAGGCGTGACATGATGGCTTGGACCTCAGGCTTGGGTTTGGGCGAGCAGTTCCACAATCTGGGTGAGCACCTCATTGCGGTCCTTGCCGGTGAGGGCGAGGGCGAGTTGGGCGTTGAAAAGGCCGTAGCGCTGGCCGATGTCATGGCGGGTGCCTTCGAGTTCGTGGGCCAGATAGCGTTCGCAACGAACCAACTCGGCTAGGGCACAGGTGAGGTCAGCCCCCCCCTCGGCATCGGGCCTGGCAAGTTGCTTGGCCAGAATCCCCATGATCGCTGGCGTAAGCACATGCAACCCGAAAAAACACAGGTAACGACCTGCTCGCAGGCCGGGCACCACGAGCTTTTGTTCGGCCTCGGTGGGGGTGGGTTTTTCGAGCACTGTTTCCACTTCGTAGAGACGCTCGCGACCGGCCACACGGTGACCGCCCACGCATCCGTAGTGCGGCAACATGCGTTCGGGGGTCGCTTGCACGGCGGAGGCCGAGCATTTCTCGGTCTCGGCGGTTTCGATGAGCTGCTGGGCGCAGGATTTTCCGGTTTGGCTGATATGGAGGTGATCGCCCACCATCAACAGAAATGGATCATTGCCGGTGAAATCCGTGGCACAATGGACGGCGTGCCCATAGCCGAGGGCTTTGGCTTGCACGATGAAATGCATTCGCCGGGCGTGCGGGCCGGCGCTCGCGGCGTAGGACTTTTCCGTGCCGGGACTGATGATGACAGCGATTTCCTCGATGCCGGCACTGACGACTTCCTCGGCGAGGATGGCGAGCGCGGATTTGGGCACCCCATCGCGGTCCACCAAGGTCTGGAGCGGCAGCGAGCGCTGGTTCTTGCCGGCGGCGGTGATGATGGCCTTGTGGATTTTCACGGGCCCACCCTGCCCCGGCGGAATGGATTTGGCAATCCCGGGATGTGCCGCCGCGGGATTTTTTTAAATGTGCGAAATTCATCCTTGCTCCGGCCTGCGGACGGGGTAGCGTGGGCCAGCGTTTCATGGAGCGAGGGCCCCCCCGTCGTTGGATCCGTTGGAATCAGGCAGCTTACCCCATCACTAACAAACATAGGAAGACCATACAATGAAAATGCATGCACAGCCGCAGCGGGGAGGTTTCACTTTGGTGGAACTCCTCGTTGTTATCGTCATTATCGTCACGCTCGCCGGCCTCGCCACCCCGCAACTGATCAAAATGATCAAGAAAGGGGACCAGATGACCGCCATCAACAATGGCAAGCAGATGATGGCCTCCATGATCGAATTCAACAATGAATATGGCAGCTTTCCCGACAAGGAAACCGCCAAGGCCGTGACCGAAAGAACAGGCTCCACGCTCAGTTTGACGGGAGACACTGCCAACGATTATTTCCGGCAACTGATCGCCGCCAAGGTCATCAAGTCGGAAGATCCGTTCTTTGCCAAGACCTCCATTTCCAGGACCAAACCGGACAACAAGTATACTGGCACCGAGGCGCTCAAAGCCGGTGAAGTGGGCTTTGGTTATATCATGAACGGCATGGTGGCCCTCGGCAATGACGACCCCAACCGCATCATCGCGGTGGCCCCATTGCTCAACAACAGCGCCAAGGGTGACTTCGATACCGATCCGATGGACAAGGCTGTCATGGTTTATCTTGATGCCAGCGTCAAATTGCTCGATATCCGCGAGGACAAGAAGATCTCGATGGGCAAGGGCAAGACACTGCTGGATTACGGTGAAGGCACCGTCTGGGGCGAGGATATCAAACCCGTCATCAAGGTACCGAAGAAGAAATAGGCATCCGCCTGATTCATTTCCCAACCGGGGGGTTCGCAAGGACCTCCCGGTTTTTTTTGATAGGGAACCGATGATGCTCTTCCATCCGCTTGCGTGATCCACCGTCACCGCCACCTGGCCTCTACCGGCGCGGGTGCCTTGGCCAGGGTTTCGCGCATGATTTCAAGGGCGCGCGCCAATTGCGGGTCGCGGCCGGCGGCTTCGTCGGCGGGTCCAAACGCCACCGGGAACAGCGGCACCGCACCTAACATCTCGAGGTCGGTGCCAGTGGTGGCATCAAACCAACCGCGGAACGGGATTTGGAGTTTGCCCAGATCCGGGATGGGTTCATCGACGGCGGTGATCACGCAACCGGCGGTGGGGCTGCCAATGAGGGGCGCGCGACCGGTTTGTTGGATGGCACGGCAAAAAATCTCGGCGTTGGAACAGGTGTTTTCGTTGCACAATACCACCAGCGGATGGTCCCATACCGGATGGCCGCGGCGCTCGGCCGGATAGCCAGCCGGCCCGTCGCGGGGGATGGTGAACGCGTGGCTTGGCTGGCAAAACATCGCCAGCACTTGGTCGGCCGCGTTGCCGCCCCCATTGTCACGCAGATCGAGGATGAGCCCGTCGTGATCCAGCGATGCCCGATAGATCCCGAGTTCCAATTGTTGGATGGACTGCCGCGACATGTCCGGAAATGGCAGATAGGCAATGCGCGGGCTTTGCGGGTCGGCGGCTAACATGCGGCAGGCGGTTGCGCGTGATTCACGGTCCAGTGCCCGGGCGCGGGCATACGCAATGCAGCGCAGTTCCAACACCCGCTGGCGGCCGTCCGCGCCCCGCACCACCAGCGGCAGCGGCCGGTCGAGCGCCCCCTCGAAAAATGGCTGCAATGAAGTGTGGCTGTCCACGTCGTGGCCGGCAAGGCGCGTCACGATTTCGCGCGGTTGGGGCGCCTCCTTGAGCTGGGCAACCGGCGAACCGGCCAGCACCCGCGCCACCACCAACGGCCCGTCACCCGCGTCGTCGACAAACACCAGACCGGGATGGGCGGTGGCCTCCACAGGATGCGCCGGAGCCACTGGCGGCGGCCACCCCCGACTAACAAATTCAAGGTGGGAGGCATTGAGTTCACCTAACAACATGGCGACGACCCGATCAAATTGCGAGGAATCCTGCGCTGCGACGGCCAGTGCCTCGTATTTTTCCCGCAAGGCCGGCCAGTCGGCGCCTTTCATGGCGGGATCGTAAAAGCGTTCGCCAAGGGTGCGCCAGATCCGGCGGAACCCGAGGCGCAGCACGTCCTCGCGCCGCCGTTCCACGGTCATGGCGATGGGAAAGCGGGTCAGTTCGCCGTTTTTGAGAATGGCCGGGCAACCGTCCACCCGCCACAGCAGGGCCCCATCGGCAGTCATGCGGATGGGCTCGCCGCGGTGTTGCGCAACGGGCGTCAGCACATTGCTTGAAATTGATAGGGAATAGAGCCGGGGGTCGGACGCGTCGGCGCTTTGCACGAGCAGGCTCATGGAATCCGCGGCCCAGATCACCCGGCTGGGCGCGAGGCCGCGGGTTGAGAGAGGCGCGGCCCGCTCGCCGAGGCGGCTGATGGCGGCATCTGAGAGGTCCGCGGCAAGGCCGCCCTTGCCGAAATCAATCCGCCACAGACTGTTGTCGTTGGGTCCCCCGCTGCGGGCGGTGAAGACAAGGAAGCGGCCGTCCGGCGACCAGCGCGGCGAACCTTCCACCGCGGGGAGGCGGGTGAGATTGAGCGGCTTGCGGGAGCCGTCGGCGGCGGCCAGCCAGATGTCGCGGTTGTGGTTTTTGTCAATGGCGGCGAGAGCGAGCCAGCGGCCGCAGGGCGACCAATCGAAGGCGGGCATGTCCCAGCATGGGAAGACGCGCGTGGGGTTGGAGCCATCGGCAGCGGCTGTGAAAACATCGCCCGTGCCCTCAACCCACGCGATTTGGGTTCCGTCCGGACTAACTTTCATGCGGCATTTCGAGCGGCTGCCGTGAGTGATTTGGTGGGCGACCCCGAGGTGGCCGTTATCGAGTTTCGCCCGGAAGTAATTTGCCTCAAGCCCGTCGTCGCGCAGAAAAATCAGCCATCCGCCAGCGGGTGAAAACCGCACGTCGCTCTCGGCGGCGGGTGTTTCAGTTAGACGGGTGGGCGGGCTTTTCCCATCCGCCATCCACCACAGCTCACCGAGCGCCGAGAACACGACTTGATCCAGGCCTGGTGAAAAATCCGCGTCGGGGGTGGCATCGACCGGTTCGATCAGGCGTGAGATGTCCGGCAATTTTGCGTGCGTCCAGAGTTCCAGCGGCACTGGCGCGGCATCCGTGGCGGGGCGAAAACGGCACAGTTGCCAGCCGAGTTGCAGGATGATGGTGGATTCATCGGCGGATACGCTCGGCTGGCTTACCCCGGCAGCTGCGGAGAAAGTGAGTTGCTTGGAGCTTTGCGACGCCTCGCGGTAGGAACAGAGATTGGCAACGCCATTGATACTAGAAACATAGTAAAACCCCTTGCCGTCGCGGTGCCACACCGGCGAACGGACGTCCATGGCATCGGGCAGCATGCGCTCGAAGGATTGGCCCGCCCCATCGTAGAGCCAGAGCTGCGCGGCGCGTGCCCCGGCGTCGCCTTTGCGATAGGGTTTGTCACCCCACCGACCCACCAGCATGCGGGTGCCATCCGGCGCACAGGCGGCGGTGGTCGCGTAGGCATCAAACAACTGCCGCTCGCGCCGCTCGCCGGTGAGGTCCACTTCCAGCAGGCGGCTGGCATGGGGTCCCGCGTGCTCGCGGATGCCGGAAATGATGGCGTGTTTGCCATCCGGCGTCAGGCACTCGAGCCATCCGCCCTCGCTGTGAAATGAATGTTGGATCGGCTCGCCACCGTTTGCGGCCATCGAAAACACCTGCAACGATCCGCTCCGCCTGCTAGTGAACACCACGCGCTGTCCGTCCGGTGTGAAGTGCGGGCGACTGGCTTGCCCAAGGTGCTGGGTCAGGCGGATGACCTCGCCACCCTCCACCGGGACCCGCCATAAATCATCCAACCATTCAAACACCACGGTCTCGCCGTCCGGGGAGAGCGCCGGCCACCCGACCATGCGCACCGGCGAGGCGGCTTCCGGGATTGCGGCACTGACGCTGACCACGGCCCAGCCACAGGCAAACAGGAACCGGACCGGACAACGCGCATTCATACACCGCAAACAAGCTCCACGTGGTCCTTTGGGCAAGACGAAATGATGCCGGCGAATTGAAGCCGGTTTGCAAGCCCCTCACCGCGTGCTCACCCTCCCCGCCTGCACCGGTTGCAAGTCGATGCAGGCCGACCACCGTCCGCGATGCCAGTCCAGGGCGGCGCAACCACCGCGCCGGAAAGACCGGGAAATGCCACCGTGATCGGCACGGCGTAAAAAATAATTTTTTTGAAAATAATAATAATAAAACTTGCCAATCGGCGGCTGTAACCGTTGATTTGGCCTTTCCTAAACGGGGCGACGAGTGCTCGTCGCCCTCCCTGAGGAAATGAAGCAGATCGCAGCATCCCATTCGGTTCCATTTTGAATCCTTTGCCCACATCCGGTTTAGGCCACGGCGGTATTATTACCCGCTGTTCGGTGGTGTTTGGGGTTGTCCTTCTCGCCTGCTGGGATGAGCCCGTGCGGGCGGCAACGCAATACACAGCCGGCGGTATCACTTGGGACAACGGAACCACGGCGGCATGGGGGGCTACAGGCGGTCCTTATGGCACGGTATGGACGTCGGGCAATGATGCCGTCTTCGAGGGGTCCGGCCCGGTGAGTGTTGCCGGCAGCGGGGCCACCGCACACAATCTCACTTTCAATGCCACCGGCAGCGTCATCAGCAACAATACGCTGACGCTCAATGGCACCACGCCCACGATCACCGCGGGCTCCGGCATCACTGCCACAATCAACTCCCTCATCGCCGGCAGCGCCGGTCTTGCCAAATCCGGCACCGGGGCTCTCGTCCTTGGCGGCAGCAACACCTATACCGGATCCTTGGCGATCAATGCCGGCAGTCTGTCAGTGGCCAGTCTTGCCGATAGCGGGGCCGGTTCCAATGGCACGGGCGCGCTAAAAATCGGGTCAGGCGCCAACACCGGCGAGTTGATTTACACCGGCGGCGGCGCGACGCTCGCGCGGCAGGTCAACTTGACGGGCAGCACCGGCGGTGGCAAGATCACTAACAATGGCTCCGGCGACTTGAATTTCACCAACGCCACTTTTTTCAGCGCCGTGGCCGCGGGTGCCAAGACCCTCACTCTGCAGGGCTCGGGCAACGGGACCATTGCGGGTGCCATTAGCTCCAGCAATGTCGGCTTGACCAAGGAGGGCGGCGGCACGTGGATTCTTGCCGGTGCCAACAGCTACTCGGGTCAAACCACCATCAGCAGCGGCACCTTGCAAATCGGCAGCGGCGGGACCAGTGGCTCTCTCTCCATCGGCAGCAGCATCGTAAATAACGCCACGCTGGCCTTCGACCGGTCTGATAGGCTTGAGCAAGGCACCGGCTTCAACAGCACCATCAGCGGCTCGGGAGCGGTTATCCAAAGAGGCGGGGGCACCACGGTTTTCAGCGGCACCAACAGTTACTCCGGTGACACCACGGTTGTCAGCGGCACCTTGCTCATCAACGGTAACAACACCGGTGCCGGCACGGTTAATGTGGAGACCAATGGCACCTTGGGCGGCGCCGGCTCAATCGCCGGCGCAGTCAATGTCAGCGGAGTCTTGGCCCCGGGCGAGGGTATCGGCACTTTGAGCATCAGCCAAAGCCTGACCTTCAGCGGGACCGCCACGGCGCGTTTTGAGATCGATCCCACATTGGATCCGGGAGTCAATGCCGACCTTGCCAGTGCCACTGGGACCGTGACTTACGGCGGCCTCCTCGAGGTGCTCTACGGGGGCGCTCCAACGGACTTTGCAGACGGCATGGTGTTCACGCTGTTCAACGGGTCCGCATATAGCGGTTCATTTGCCACGCTGACCCTGCCTGCGCTCGCTGACGGGCTGAGTTGGCAGAATACCCTCACCACCAACGGCAGCATCAACGTGATTCCCGAGCCCAGCGCGGCTTTGCTGTGCTTCATCGGTGTGCTGGCGCTGTTGCGCCGCAGGCGCGACGCCTGAGCCGTCAGTGTTCGAAGAAGCGTTTGGCTTTTTGGAAGAACCCTTCCTGCATCGGTGAATTGTGCTCGCCGATGGAGGCGGCGAAGGCCCGGAGCTTATCCTGCTGCTCGCTGCTGAGGCGGGTGGGCACCTCCACTTGGACGCGGACGTTGAGGTCGCCGCGGCGTTTGCTGGAGAGCGAGACGACACCCTTTTCGCGCAGGCGGAAGACGGTACCGCCCTGAGTGCCAGCGGGGATTTTGATAGACGAGCGACCGTCGAGGCAGGGCACTTTCAATTCTCCGCCGAGGGCGGCGATGGTGAATGGCAGGGGCACCTCACAAAACAGGTCCGCTCCGTCCCGCTCGAATACATCGTGGTCGCGAACATGCAGGAACACGTAGAGATCGCCGGCTTCACCGCCCCGCACGCCCGCGTCGCCATTGCCGGAGGAACGGAGCCGGGTGCCGGTGTCCACGCCCGCCGGAATGCGCAGTTTGATGCGGCTGTTGCGCTGGACGCGACCATCGCCACGGCAGGCCGGGCACGGGTCGGAGACGGTTTCGCCCGCGCCGCGGCACTCCGGGCAGGTCGTTTGTTGGAGAAAGATGCCGCTTTGACGTGTGACGACGCCCCGACCGCCGCAGGATTGGCAGGTTTTGACGCCACCGGACCCTTTCGACCCCTTGGAGCCGCAGCTTTCGCAAGGGATGTTGCGCTCGATTTCGAGTTCTTTTTCGACACCGCTGGCCGCTTCTTCGAGGGAAATTTCGAGGTCATAGCGCAGGTCGCTGCCGCGTTGTTTGCCGGAGCGTTGGCGTTGGTTGCGACCGCCGCCGCCAAAGAATTCCTCGAAGCCGCCACCGAAGGCCCCGCCGAACACCTGTGAGAACAAGTCCATCGGGTCGTGGAAGGCGCCGCCGCCACCCCCGCCGCCACCCATGCCGCCGGAAAAGGCGGCGTGGCCATAGCGGTCATAGGCGGCCCGCTTGTCGGGGTCACTGAGCGCTTCGTAGGCTTGGCCGAGTTCCTTGAACTTGTCTTCGGCGGTGTGATCGCCCGGGTTTTTATCCGGGTGGAATTTCACCGCGAGCTTGCGGTAGGCTTTTTTGATAACCTCCGCGCTGGCATCGCGGGGGACCCCGAGAACTTCGTAGTAGTCGCGTTGTTCACCCATAAATCAGGCTTGCACTCCTTCCTCCGGGGTATCTGTGGCTGGGAGCTTGGAGACGACGACGCTGGCCGGGCGCAACAGACGGTCGCGGAGGCGGAATCCACGCCGGGTCACGCGCAGAATACGGCCTTCCTCGCCTGCCGCACATTCTTCCTGGGCAACCGCATCGTGGAGCTTGGGGTCGAAGTGGCCGGTGCTCACCACCTCCTCGACGCCCTGGGCACTGAGGAAATCGTTGAGTTGGCGGCGGACCATGTCCATGCCGATGAAGATCATGGATTGGGAGTCTTGGGCGGCGGCTTGCATGCCCATCTCGAAGTTGTCGATGACCGGCAGGAGTTCTTCAAGCAGGCGTTGGTTGGCGTAGCGGAAGGCGTCCTCGCGGTCGCGGGCGGTGCGTTTGCGCAGGTTGTCCATTTCCGCGGCGGTGCGCAGGGATAATTCCTTCCATTTGGCGACGTCCCGCTCAAGTTCATCCCATGGATCCAAGGCCTCCGCGGCATCGGATTGTGGGCCGCTGCTGAGGTTCAACTCGGTGGCGTCATCTGGAATTTCTGGAGTCGGGTCGGTGTCGGTGTCGGCGTGCATCAGGCATAGGTGTAACCACAGATGCGGCGGCGTCAACCCTTGGCCGCAATTTGACGGCACTTCATCGACCGAAAATCATTACCCGGCAATCGTCCGACTGAGCTCACGCCGAAGTCATCAATTACATCGCGTTCCGTGCTCCGGTCACCGTGCCAGCGGCTCCGTCTGGGGGGAAATCCGGTCACCGCTGGCTTGAAGGGTTTCCGCAGCGGTCATTTCCCGCCAAAGAATTCTCGGCCCCGTGCTTGGCACGGCGGGGCAAATGGGTATGTTCAGCGCCAACGAATTTGCCCATGAATCCCGCCCCACTGCCGATCACTCATCGCTCTTTGCCTGGTGAAGCGAGGCTTGCAGCCTGTGCCATCCTGTCAGCCTCGACTCATCCTCCATACCACTGAGATGAAATACATCATTGTTTTGGGAGATGGCATGGCCGATGAGCCACTGGTCGGTTACGGGGGGCAAACGCCGTTGCAAATGGCGGACAAGCCGTCGATTGACTGGCTGGCGAAAATGGGCAGAACGGGGCGGTTGATAACCGTTCCGGAAGGCATGCATCCGGGAAGTGAGATCGCCAATCTGTCGGTTTTGGGTTTTGACGTGCCCGCGGTTTTTGAAGGCCGTGGCGTGCTCGAAGCCGCCAGCATGGGCGTCACTTTGAACCATGACGACTTGGCATTGCGCTGCAATTTGCTAACGATTGAACATGAAAATATCAAGAACCACTCAGCCGGGCATATCTCGAATGAGGAAGCGTATGTGCTGATAGATTTTCTCAACCAGCGGCTTGGAAATGACCGGATCCGGTTTTATCCGGGGGTTTCCTACAGGCATCTGGTGGTGATCAAAGGCGGCAACAAATTCATCGCTTGCACGCCGCCTCATGATGTGCCCGGGCAACCGTTCCGATCCCATTTGATCCAAACCCGCAATCCCGAGGCGGCCGCGACGGCCCAACTGCTGAATGAGTTGCTGCTGCGATCACAGGAATTATTGGCCGGCCACCCGGTGAATTTAAAACGACAAGAAGCCGGGAGGGATCCTGCCAACAGTATCTGGCCCTGGTCGCCAGGCTATAAACCGCAAATGCCAACCTTGAGGGAACTTTACGGGATTGAAAAATCGGCGGTGATCTCGGCCGTCGACCTGATCCAGGGCATTGGCGTTTATGCCGGAATGGATGTGCTTAAAGTGGCGGGCGCCACAGGTTTGTATGACACCAATTACGAGGGCAAGGCCGAAGCTGCCATCCAGGCACTCCAAGACCATGATTTGGTCTATCTGCATGTGGAAGCCAGCGACGAGGCCGGACACGAGGGGAATGTGGAACTCAAAACCCAAACCATTGCCTATCTCGATCAGAGGATCGTTAGAACCCTGATCGAGGCAACTGGCAAAATGGAGGAACCGGTGACCATCGCCGTGTTACCCGATCATCCCACACCGTGCGCCACAAAAATCCATACCCGCGAGGCCGTGCCGTTCCTGATTTACCGGCCAGGTGAAACGCCTGACAAGGCCCGTTTTTACGACGAATTTGAGGTCGTCAATGGTTCCTACGGGATGTTGAAGGGCGATGAGTTCATGCGCGTGTTGTTGGGAATGGGATCCCTGGAGCGGTCCCCATGAGCCGCACCGCGGCGGAATCTACGCCGTCGCTTGCGGGAGCAAAACCCACGGGCAGGCGGCGCGGACGGCGGCCACCTGCGCGGCAATACGCTGGGCCAGAAGTGCATGGCTCGGGGTTTCAAACGTAAAGGACAAGGGGCAGCCGAGCTTGGCCAGGAAGATCGCCTCGGGCCAACCCTTCGGCACATCCGCCTCCGCCTCGTGATAGATCCAGCCCGGTGCCCGTGCCAGGTGCCCGTCGATCTCGGGGCCCGGTTCGGCGCTGAACCACGGTCGCACCGCCTCAATGATGGCGGGTGCGCGTAGCGGTTCGTCGCGGCCCAGATTGATCTCATAGAGATAGAATCCGCAGCTCTCCCAATCTTCGTGGAGCGAGAGAAACATGTCGGGCGCGGGCATCGATTCCAGCCAGCCTGCGTGTGCCTGCACTTCCGGCGTCCGGCGTTTCCAATAGTCACGATTCAGATCCAGGCCCGAGAGATTGCCGCGACTGCCCGCCGCCAACCCGTCCGGGCTGAGCGCCGGACACAGCAACCAATGGATATCCGGCGCAAAAAATCCCGTCTGCATCAATTCGAGCGCCGCCAGGGGTCCGGCCGGTTCATCGCCATGAATGCCGGCCGACACATACACCCGTGGCCCGCTCGCCGCACGTTCCCATGCCATGAGCGGCCCGCCCGCCAGTTGCGCCAGCCCGCTGCCCGCGAACCCGCGTGCTTCCGCAGCCTGCGAAAACTCCGTCAAAAACGCCGGCCATGAGGGCACGTCATGCATCCGGCGGCAACATGCCGGATTTTTCTCCGGAAGCAATACCGGGAAAGGGTCAAGCGGGGGATTGCGCCGCGCGGATTGACAGATGCGGTCCACGACGTCATAGTCGCGGGCAAGTGTCCATGCAACCCAAGTCCCCCATGGCCAGCCCAAGGCTGCCGGCTTTTCCGCTCGCCTGTTGGGCGCTGGGGTTGATGGCGTTTGCGCAGATGCTGGTGGCGGCACTGGCCTTGGGTGCCCGCGCCGAGGCCGCCCGCCAAGTCCGGATCGTGGAACGGGAAGTCGTCAAGATCGTGACGGTGGCTCCACCGTTCAAGGAGGCGGCCGCACCCGTGACCGTGGTGGCCCGGCCACCGCTGCCCGCCACGGTGTTAGAGACGCCGCCGGCGCTGCCGCCGCCCACCCCGGTGAGCGCTCCGGCGATTGCCGATCCGCGTTCGGAGCAATTGCTCAAGGAAGCCCGCCAGGCGCGGGTGGCGGGCGACATGGGCTTGGCGATCATCAAGCTGGAGGAAGCCCGCGGGCGCTCCCCCGAAGATCCTAACATCCAATACGAACTCGGTATGGTGCATGAGGTGATGGGGGTGTTTGACACGGCGGCGGCGCATTATGAAAAGGTCTTCCAAATGGGCGTCGCCGGTGCCGGCGCGCTCTATGAAATGGCTGCGGCCAAATTGCGGGATGGCTTTGAGGCGGAGGTCCCGTTGGGCAAGCTCGCATTGGGCCGCGTCCAGATTTTCAATGACCCGAACCATGAGGGTGGCCAGCGGGTGATTCTAACTATCCCGCTGCAGAAGGCCCCGGGCGTCGAGATTGAATTGAAGGATATGAGCGTGTCGGTGGAGTTTTTCAACCGCAGCACCCGCGATGGGATCATCCCGCTGGATGACAAGTCATGGGTCTCAGAGCAGTGGGTATCCTTGCCCTTTGACTGGGCCGGCGGCGAGGAAACCCTGCGCATGACCTATGTGATTCCCAAACAGGACCAGGCCACCGAACACCTCTTCGGCGAACAAACGTATTACGGCCAGGTGGTGTCCTTGCTCTACAATGGCGAGGTGCTCGATGTCCAGGCGTGGCCGCGGGACTTGGCCGCCCGCAGCCGCCAGAAAGCCGCCGCTGCGCCGGACGCCCCGCGGGCACCCGAGTTTTTGGACAAGGACAGGCTGCCGTCCAATTTTGATCCGAACCAGCCGATGGTGTTACCGGCGCGCTGATTTTCACGTTCACGCCGCCTTTACCCGCTTATGGATGTCGCCCCTGAACCCCGCCGTCTCGGTGAATACCTCCTCAAGGAATGCATCGCTGAAGGACCGCTGACCCGCACCTGGCTCGCCGAGCAGCAATCCGTGCGGAGGACGGTTTTGATCGAGCAACTCCGCCCGGAGCAAGCCGCTGAGGCGGAGGTCTTCCTCACCATGATTCGTGCCAAGGCTGCGGTCGATCATCCCATGATCGGCTCGGTGTATGAAGCGGTGGCCGAACCCGGTTTGTGTTTTTATGCGCGGGAGCGGCTGCCCGGCGCCACCTTGGCCGACCGCCTCAAGGCATCCGAGCCGCTCAAGCCCGCACTGCTGGCCTTCTATCTGTGTCGCATTGCCGAGGCCAATCTCTATCACGAATCCCGCGGCCATGCCACCGCCTTGTTCGAACCCTCCGCCATCCACATCGATGAGCAAGGGGTCATCCGCTTGGAAAACCTCGCACTGGCCGGACCGCGGGCGTCGGGG
>JBAXPF010000074.1:0-14558 GCA_037132955.1 Verrucomicrobiota bacterium
GACCCCGGTCGCCGCGGGAGGAACCGCAGGTGCCAAGACCGCCGACGGCGCCAATCTGGTGTTTGGCTACACATCCAATGCGTTCAATCTACCGGCAACGGCTCCAGAACTGCGGGCGCGCTTCGAGGTCGCGGCAGCCAGCGTCGTCAAAAGCCGGGTGACCTACACGCTCTTTTCGGCGGATGCCTTCATGGGCAAGGCGGGCAGTGGGCAACGGCTGCCGGGGGATGCGGGCGCCGCGGTTTTCCAAGGCAACTCGGCGCTTCATCTGGCCGGCTCCCTGCTCACGCAAGCTGCGGGACGCGGCGCCGCGGTTGACATCAGCAGCAATGCGGACATCTATCTGAACGGCGGCACCGGTGCCGCTGGCGGCGGTGCTCAAGTTGCCTTGCAGACATCTGTCCTTGATGCGTGGGGCGCGGCCAGTTTGTTGATAGGCGGCGTGCGCAGCCAAGGTGCGGACGCCACCACCATTGACGTGCGCACCTCCGGGTTGACCCTCAACAATCCGGGAGATGTGCTGTCCGGTCCTGAGATCGTGCTCGCGTCGCGTGGCAAACTCACCCTGACGGACGGCTCGGCGCTGGCCTCGCTCGGCGAACTGGCGGAGCCGGCGGCGGCCATTCTGGTGAGTGGCGACGGCACGCTGGTGCGCGTCAGCAGTGATGCGGGCGCGAGCGTCACCCGCAGCGGGCTAACAGGTTCCAGCCTGCCGGTGATGACGCTTGGCAAGGCGACCCGCATCGCGGGCGACTCGGTAATACTGGATTCGAGTTATGGCACGTCGCTGTCGCCCGAGGCCGCGCTCGATGCACGGGCGCTCACTTTGGGTAGCGGCCAGATCAGCGTGGTGTTTGGCGATGCCACGGGTGTGCTGAATGGCTCGGTGGTCAATCCCCATTTGACCTTGGCGGGAGTGACACTGGCCAACGTGCAGCAGGCGGGCACCCTTACCTTGCACAGTTACCGCAGCATTGACTTTTATGGCACGGGCACCTTTGGCGGCAGCGGGCTGGCAACGCTCACCCTTTCCGGCAGCGGGTTGCGGGGCTATCAGCAGGGCGCGGGCGGCGTGGTCATTCAAGCCGGGGATGTGCGCATCGAGAACCCCGTGAACGTGGCGGCTCTAACCGCTCCGGCAACCCATGCGGGCAGCCTGACCCTTGATGCGGCGACGATCCACTTGGGTGCGAATCAAACGGCGGTGTCCGGTTTCAACGACCTTGTGCTCAAGGCTTCCGACGAACTGGTGTTCGAGGGCAACGGGTCCTTCACCACGGATGGCAACTTGCGGGTGGACACGCCGCTCATCACCGGCAGCCAGGGTGCGTCCTATGTCGTGAGTTCGAGCCGTGCGGTTTCTCTCAATCATGTTGGCAGCGGCAGCGCGACAACCGCGGCGTTGGGCGCCGGTCTAACGATTCAAGGTGCCAGCGTCGCGGCGGACACCAACATTCTGCTGCCGAGCGGTCAGTTAACCCTGCGCGCCACCAGCGGCGCGTTGGAAGTCGGCGGCGATCTATCAGTCGCAGGAACCGCCCGCGCATTTGATGATCTCATGCGGTATTCCGACGCGGGCAGCATCACGCTGGAGTCGTTGACCGGTGCCGTGACGTTGTCCGCCGGAAGCGAGATTGCGGTGGCTGCGGCTGCGGCAGGCGGCAACGCGGGCACCCTCACTGTCAACGCGCCGCAGGGAACTTTCGCCAATGCCGGGAGCATTGACGGCCAGGCAGGGGCGGGCGGCACTTCCGGCAGTTTCCTGCTCGATGTGGGCGCGCTCGCGGCCTCCGGCCCGGCGGCGTTTGACGCGATCGGCACGGCGCTCAATGCCGGCGGTTTTTTCGCGTCGCGCAATTTCCGGGTCCGCAGCGGGAATGTGACAATCGCCAACACCAACCGCAGCGGCGAGTTTTTGTTAGCAGCGGATCAAGGCGGCATTCTCGTCACTGGCGTCATCGACGCCTCCGGCACCACCGGCGGCACCATCTCACTGGCGGCCCGCGACAACCTCACCGTGGCGGCGGGTGCGAAGCTCAGCGTCGCCGCGGCTACCTTTGACAGCGCAGGCAAGGGCGGTTCAATCTTGCTTGAATCGGGAACCGAGCGCAACGGCAGCGTCAATGCCAGCGCCGTGCTCGACTTGCAGGCCGGCGCGACTCTCGATCTGGGCGTGGCCGCCTACATTCCGGGGGCTTATGCCGTTCCCGGCAGCAGTGCCTTCGCAGGGGATTTCACCGGCACTCTGCACCTGCGCGCCCCGCGCAACGCGGCTAACAACGATGTGCAGGTCAATCCCATCGCGAGCCAGATCACGGGTGCATCCTCGGTGGTGGTCGAGGGCTACAAGCTCTACACCCCGGCTGGCGGCGTTCTCAATATCGCCCAGCGCGACCTCATCAACACGGATGCCATCAGCTTCCTCGGGGCGGCCGGCGTGGGCAACGCCAACGAGGTCGCCATCCGCGGCAAACTCCTCACCGGCGCCGCCAACCCCGCGGCGCTGGCGGCCGCGCTGGTGATCAGTCCGGGCGTCGAAATGATCAACCTCACCGGCGACCTCACCTTGGGCTTGGCTAACAACAGCAGCTCCGGCAGTTCCAACCCGGAAGCGCTGGCTGGCGCCGATTGGGATCTATCAGGATTTCGCTACGGCAGCCGCGGCGCGCCGGGAGTGCTCACCTTGCGGGCGAGCGGCGACCTGGTCTTCAACAACACGCTGAGCGACGGGTTCATGCCGATCACGCAGGGGACGGCACAGCAATTCGCGGACAACGGCCACTCCCTGATGTGGCTCGGCACCTTGATGACCATTGCCGATTCGCTGCCCGTCAACACCCAGTCCTGGTCGTATCGTCTGACCGCCGGTGCGGATCTCAGCTCCGGCAATTTCCGCAGCGTGCTCCCGCTGGCCACGCTCAACCAGGCGGCCCCGGCGAAAGGCTCGGTGCTCGTCGGGGAATTCTATCCGGCGGTTCCTAACACACTAACAACAGGGCAGGCGGCGGCTGTCGGCACCCTGGGCCAGACCGCCGACAGCATCCGGATATCTACGAGCACCACCGAGCGTGGCACCCGGTTTGAGGTGCTGCGCACCGGCACGGGTGACATCACGATCAGCGCCGGGCGCGACGTGCAACTGCGCAATCAGTTTGCCACGATTTACACTGCCGGGGTGGCCCTGCCCGTGCCGACCACCGTCTACAGCGCCAACGATTTTGTGCTACCGGTGTTGCCGACCACCGATCACCCCAGTCAGGCGGGTGGCAGTATCAACCTGGGCAGTGTGCAGCAGCTCTATCCGGCCACATGGTCGATGGCAGGCGGCAATATCTCCATCGCGGCCCAATCTAACATTGGACATTACACGCTGGTCAACACCGTGCTCACACCTGATTCCAGCCGCCAGATGCCCACCAACTGGCTTTACCGTCGTGGCTATGTGAACTCGGCAAGCGGCTTGTTCGCCAATGATGGCGGCTTCGGAACCATGCCGGGGGTTCAAAACGCCAACAACATCAACGACGTTGCGACGTCCACGACCTGGTGGATTGATTACAGCAATTTCTTCCAGAGTGTGGGCACCTTGGGCGGTGGCAATGTGAACCTGGTGGCCGGCAGGGACATCGTCAATGTGGATGCCGTGGCTCCGACCAACGCCCGCATGCCGGGCCGCATGAAAAACCCGGCGTTCGGGGTGCAGGCCAATGCCCCCGAATACCTGAACCTGGCGCCGGACGCGGACAAGCTGCTGGAATTTGGCGGTGGCAACATCACCGTGACGAGTGGCAGAAACATTGATGGCGGCATTTATTATGTCGAGAAGGGGCAGGGAACGTTGCTGGCGAGCGGCTCCATCACCACCAATCAGGCACGTTCACCCTCGCTCGGAATTCTGGACGGCTCCGCGCCCTTCGATCCGCTTGCGTGGCTGCCCACCACGTTGTTTGTCGGGAAATCCCACTTTGACGTGACCGCACGCGGCGATGTTCTGTTAGGTCCGGTCACCAATCCGTTTCTGCTGCCGCAGGGGATCAACAACAAGTATTGGTATAAGACGTATTTCAACACTTATGCCGCGGATGCCGGGGCCACGGTCGCGTCTTATGGCGGGGATGTGACGCTGCGCATGGCGGCGACGGTGCAGAATGGCGCAAGCGCGAGTTCGATTCTGGATGCGTGGTTCAGCAGCCAGAATCTGTATAAAGGCTCCAGCTCCGCATACAACGCTTCGAACTATCAGCCGTGGTTGCGCTTGGCGGAGGCGAGTCTCGCCACTTTCTCCGGCGTGTTCAAGCTCGACGCGCCGAATTTGCGCTGCACCGCGTTTGGCGGTGATCTGAATCTCGTTGGCCCATTGACGTTGTTTCCATCCGCCACGGGAACCCTCGAACTGGCGGCTGCAGCCAACATCATCGGCCTGCAGGACACCGGCCCGGGCAACGTCAATGGCCGCGCCGCACAGGTATGGACGTCCTCCACGGTCAATGTTTCCGATGCCTCGCCCGGGTCGCTCCCCGGTATCGCCTCGCCGCTCGCCTATCAAAACAAGATCGGCCATGCCACCACCCGCGTGGACGCTGTCCAAAGCCTGGTCGATATCCTGCAATTCGTGAACGTCGCCCTTAACGAGACGGGTTCCACCCGCGGCGTGGATGGAACAGTCGCGGTGAAACAAGCGCGCCATGACCCGACATTGTTGCACGCCGGCGATCCGAACCCGGTTAGACTCTATGCCACGGGTGGTGACATCACCGGAGTGACGCTGTTTTCACCCAAGGCGACGCAGGTTGTCGCCCAGCGCGACATCACCGACATCGCGTTCTATCTGCAAAATGTGACGACGACGGATGTCAGCGTGGTTTGCGCGGGCCGTGACATCATTTTGTTTGACCAGAATTCCACGTTGCGCACGCTCGCCAGCAACCTCTTGTTGGGCAACGCGGTGGGCGATGCCGCGCGGAGCACGGCGGCTGGCAACAGCACCAGCGCTTTGGCCGGGGATATCCAGATCAATGGCCCCGGTACGCTGGAAGTCCTCAGCGGGCGCAACCTCGACCTGGGCACCGGTGCCAACTTCACCGACGGCACCGGCGTGGGCATCACCAGCATCGGCAATACCCGCAATCCGAATTTGCCGTTCAGCGGGGCGCAGATTCTCGCGGGAGCGGGCATGGGCAGTGGCCAATCCCTGGCTGGCAGCAGGGCCGACTTTGGCGCGTTCAGCGCGCAATTCATCAAGGCCGACGATGGGACCAAGCCCATCACCGACGGGACCAACCACCTCGCCGAGGCCATGCTCGGTTACTCATTGGAGCAATTGATTGATGGGATTGCCAATTCGCAGATCCTGGGCAAATTGTCCAAAGACCTGGCCGCCCTCGGCCTCAATGTCACCCAGGACCAGTTGCAGGCCATCGCCAGTCATCCGGAACTGGCTAACCAAATCGGCGTGGGTGCCCAAGCCGCATTCGATGGGCTGGACGCGGAACACCGCAGCCAACTGGCACTGCAAGTGTTCTATCTGGTGCTGCGCGACGCGGGTCGCGCGGCTTCATTGGACGGGATTTACGATGCGGGCTATCAGGCGGTGCTCGCCTTGTTCGGCAAGGACCAACCCGCGGGCGACATCCTTGTCCGTGCCCGTGAAGTCCGTACCACTTCCGGCGGCTCCATCAGTCTGCTGGCACCCGGCGGGGGCATCACCATGGCTTCGGCGATTTTCGGCAACCCGCTGACGCCTCCGGGCATCGTCACCGAATATGGCGGTGGCATCTCCACCTTCACCAACGCCGATGTGGCGATCGGCCAGGCCCGTATCTTCACCCTGCGCGGCGGGGACATCACCATGTGGTCATCTAACGGCAACATCGCGGCCGGCACCGCGCCCAAGACCGTGGTCACCGCGCCGCCCACCCGCGTGGTCATGGACATCACCAGCGCCGATGTGCAGACCGACCTCGGCGGTCTGGCCACCGGTGGCGGCATCGGCGTGCTGGCTGCCGTCGAGGGCGTGAAGGCGGGCAATGTGGACCTCATCGCACCCAAGGGCTTTGTGGATGCGGGCGATGCCGGCATCCGCGTCACCGGCAACCTCAACATTGCCGCCCAGGTGGTGCTCAATTCATCTAACATTGCTACCGGTGGCACCAGCACCGGGGCCACCCCGGCGGCCGCCAGCGCGCCGAGCGTCACATCCGTCACCTCGGCATCCAACTCGAGTGCGGCGGCCGGTGCCACGCTGGCCAAGCCGGAATCCGGGCAGGGCGGCGGCGACCCGAAGGCGGCGGCGGAGCCGCTGTCCATCATCACGGTGGAGGTTATCGGCTATGGCGGCGGCTCCGGGGGTGGGGATGAGGAGGATAAGAAGGATCAGGATGGCGAGACAAATCCCGCCGTCTGATTCGTTAATACAATAATCATGAAACTCCATCAGCACTTTATCCTTTTGTTAGCTTTCGGGATTGCGACGGCACAGGCGGCGGAATCCAAATCCCCGCTGTCTCCTGAAATCATTGTGGCCGCGGAGCGTGGCGAAGCCGAGGCCCAATTCCAATTGGCGCGCGCCTGCCTGCGTGGCGAGGGCGTGCCCAAGGATGTGAACAAGGCATATCACTTGATGAAAGCGGCGGCGGATCAAGGCCACGCGGACGCGATGGGTGGACTCGGGTATTTCTATAGTGTCGGAGTGGTGGTGGCCAAGGATGAGAAGCTGGCGGCTGAATGGTTCCGCAAGGGCGCGACAAAGGGTTCCGCCAAGGCCCAACTGAACCTGGGGAAATTGCTGCTTGCGGAAAAGGCCGGTGGCGACGGAGCAGACCCGGAGAAGCTGCACGCGGAGGCTGTTCAATGGATCAAGCAAGCGGCTGATCAGGGGCTTCCGGAAGCCGGACTCGCCTATGGCAACATCCTCTATTTCGGCGACCATGGGGTGGCGCGGGATTATGCGAAAGCCGCCCCCTATCTAACAATCGCAGCCGAGCACGGGTTGGCGGAGGCCCTGAATTACCTCGGCGTCATGAACGAGTATGGTCTGGGGATGCCCAAGAATGTCGCCGCCGCCGAACCCTTGTATCGCCAAGCGGCGCTCAAGGGCAACGCCAAGGCGCAAAGCAATCTGGGTGCCATTCTCAATCCACGGAACGAGAATCATGAGACCCGCATCGAGGCGCTGGCGTGGCTCATGATCGCCACAAGTCTGCGTGAAGTCACCGCCGACAAATTGCTCAGGGACGCGACTCCGGGCCTTGAGAAAGGCGACCTCGAAGCCGCCACCAAGCGGGTGCCCGAGTTGCAGAAGCTCATTGAGGTCCACTGACGTGGCGGCGGTTTCCAACCGCCACACACCCCAGCTTGGTCTGAATACTGGCATATCATAACTCCGCCTCCTTACCTCAAGCCGAACACCGGAGTATATCTGGCAAATGTGGATGAAAACCACGGATTACACGGATTACACGGATTTTCTGGTTTGAATATTTGCCTTTCATTATTTGCAACTTCTGAGATGTTGTAAATGAACCTATTTCAATCCGTGAAATCCGTGTAATCTGTGGTTAATCTAACCAAATAATAAGATTAAACTTCGGTTTTCAGGCATCAATGGTTAGATGCGCCTGAAGCCGGTGCCTCCACCGGCAATTGGACTTCCAGCGCGCTGTTCATGGTCAGCCGGTTGTAGGCCTCATCCCCGAAGAGGGCGCGATACATTTCATTGGCCCGCGCGCGGGCCTTATCGACGGCCGGGCCGGGCTCGATCACCACGGTGTTGTTGTCGGCCGCCGTCACCGGCGCGGTCGGGTCAGGGGAAGTGCCGGGCGGTTTGCTTGCGGTTCCGGCTTGATTCCCGGCACTGGCCGCCAGATCCTGATAGAACCTGTCCACAATCCCCTGCATGCAGTCCAGCACCGGCTGCGGGAGCTTGTGCTCCGGATCCCGGTTTGGATCGCTCAGGGCGATGATCACTGCCGGCAGCTTGACATTGTCGGCCAGCCGGATGCCAAGGGGTTGGGTGTTAGATTGGGCCGCCGGGTTGGCGGTTGGCTGTGCCGCATGGGCTGTGGCGGGCTGTGCCGCGGCGGCAGGCGCGGGTTGAGGAGCATTGGAGTCCTTCACCTGCGGGATTTCGACCGCTGCTGTGGTGGCTGGGGGGGCAGCGTTTTGCACGCGCTTCGAGACAGTCCGGGAGAGTGGCGGCTTGCTGGCGCCATGATCATGTTCAACGCTTTGGCGGATGATCAAAAGGACACACACGGCCAACACGACGGTGGCCACAAGTTTGAGATGCAACGGACGCATGGCTGAAGAGATTTGGATAGGAGATATGGGAAGGAAAAAAGCTGGTGCCGGGGATGCCGGCACCAGCCTGTTTATTGCTATGCTTGCCTATGAACGCAATATGAAAGCGTGTTCATGCTGGCGGCTAGCGGCGCCGGGTTATGGGGAAACCACGCCGCCGTCAACGTCGCGGCCGACAACCATGTCGGTGATCAGCATTCCCGCTGTACCGATCTGATTGGGGATTTCACCGAGCACGTTGGTATAGACCGTCAGCTTGTCGCCGCTTGAGATGTTGCGGTTGCGCATGATCCGCTCATAACCCCAGGCGGTGTATTGACCTCTGGAGATCTTCAGCTTGTCGTTGGTGCCCAGCTGGGTAAGGCGGTCAGTTGGGTTGGGGTTAGCCGCGATTTCGGTCAGCGTGACACCGTTGTAGCCGATGATCTTGCCGCCATTGTTGCGGGTGGTCATGGAATCACCGGTTCCGAGCCAAGAAACGAGTGAAACATTTCCGGTGAAGCTGAGGCTTCCGCTCGCGCCATAGACACTAACGGATGCGCCGGTCATGCCCATCGCAGTGCTGATGGAACTGCCGCTGTTGTAGCCGCCATTGCCGTCAACGGTTTGGCCCCACACCAGGGATTTGTTCGCCGCGGTGGAGCAATTCGCGCCATTGCCGGCGGGGGTGAGGGTCGAGACGCCGAGAGCGGGAACCAATTGCAGCTTGTTCATCACATTGGGGGTACCGGCTGTGTAGGTGTTGAGCACGTATTGCTGCACCGGGTTGACAAAGCCGAAGCCGCTTTCCGCAAGGTAGGTGGTGCGGGTGCCGGAGCCGTCATTGCGGCCCATGCCCACCACAAAGCTTGCATCGTCCGCGCTGAGACCGGTGAACAGGCTGAGCGGTTGCGGGCCTTTGCCAAGCACGGCGCGGAATTGTTGCGAGGTCACATTGGTGATCGTCGAGCCGTTGTTGGTCACCATGCAGAACACGATCACCCCGGCCCGGTCTTCAAACGCACTGTATTTGCCGTAAGGCGTGGAGTCCTTGCCGACGTCGGAAAATGCGATGTCCGAGGTGGTTCCCAACGCTGCGACACCGGTCGCACCTTGGTTGGCAAGCTCAGCACCGGTGGGGGTGGCGGTGGTGCTGGCGAGCAAGGAGGGTTGATAGTAGGTGGGAGGTGCCTGCACATTCGACGGCACTTCTGGCATCAGCGCTGCCACGCCTTCGACGGAACCCGTGAAGTTGCACACTATCGTGGTGGTGCCGGAAACGCCGGGGAAGCTGCCGATGAAGATCGCGGTGTTGGCGTTGGTCAATGTGGTGGCGTCGCTATGGGCGAATTTGAACGATGCCCCCCCTTCGTTCGTGTTGCCCAAAAGATATTGCGCCTTGATGGCACTGAGTGTGGCCGCGCGGAACGCGGTGGCACCGGTGATGCTGACGGTCACGTTGGCGTGGGACGTGGACGCGAATGCGAATGCGGCGAAACCCGCGAGGTATTTGGTAAGTTTCATGGTCTTGGTTGTTTTGGTGTTGGTTGGTTTGTTGGTTTGTTGGTTTGGTCGTTTGTTTGTTGGGTTGGATTCAGGAGATGGTTGATATTGCAAGCCGTGGGTTGTTCATTCTTGTTGTTGATGGTGTGGGGGAATCGGTTGCCGGCAGGATTCGGGAAACGTGATGGATTCACGCCAATGAATTCTGAAAGCGGCGCAATCATCGCCGCACGCAGGCATTTGCATATATCTTAGCGGTGACAATTCTGTCACCTTGGCGTGTGACGGAATCGTAACACAGCCGGGTTTGCCGGAAACCAAGAGTTGCCTATTTTTGGCCTCGATTCGTTTGCCAATGGCCGAGGGTGTTTGTCATCGGTCGCCATGCGAAGCCCGTTTCAAGCCAGCTCCAGCACACTAACAACATTTGCTCCATCTCCAAACAAATCCCAACCCAAGGAATCCCTAACCAAACCACCATGAACCACCTCCCATTAAAATGGATATCAAGCGCGCTGGCCGTCGGTCTCGCGATCTCACCGGCCATCGCCGGGGCTTATGCCTATGCTCCCGGCGATCTCATCCTGTATTTCCAGAAAGACGGTGGCGCCAATACCGTCTATGCCGATCTCGGCAACGCCGCCACGGACTTTCGCGGCACCGCTGCCGGATCCGATGCACCTAACAAAAAGCAGTTTCTAAACGTCAATGCCGCCCTCACCAGCGCGTTTGGATCGGGATGGGCGACTGACGCGACGATCTATGTCGGCGTAGCCGGGGTTTGGGGGACGGACAAGTACGACACCTCCCTGCAGAACGGAGATCCGAGCCGGACGCTCTACGTGTCCCGCTCGCGTGACAGCGTGGGCACCGTCGGTGCCGCGAGTTCCGCCGCGTGGAGCATGAACACCGACGGTGGCATGACGACGGCCGCCCTCCAAATCTCCCAACAGAACAACGCGTTTGCCAACAACTATCCTGGCGTGCAGGTGACAGTGGCCACCTCCGATGTCACGACGGCGATCCAGAACAACAATCCGTTTCTATCCGCCGGTATCCAGGGCACAGCCTTCCAGGTGTTTGGGGGTGGCGTGCAGCAAGGCGGATACGCCGGCAACTTTGGCACCTTTGGTGATGCCGGACCCGTCAAGTTCGCGCTCGACCTCTATCGCATTCTGGCCAGGACGGACGTGGCCGGGCAGGTCGGCGGGGTGGCAAGGCAGGGTTCCTATGAAGGCACCGTCACAGTGGACAGCAGCGGCCAGGTTTCCTTCATCGCGCAAAAGCCGAATTATTCCCCCGGTGATCTGGTATTGGCCATCCAGCAACAGGGTGGCACGAACACGGTTTACGCCAACCTTGGCAACGCCGCCACCAAGTTCCGCGGCACCGCTGCCGGAGTTGACGTTGCCGACCAGGTCAATTTCCTCGACATCAGCGCTGCCATGACCACCGCGTTTGGCTCCGGTTGGGCGACCGACCCGAACATCTATATTGGAGCTGCCGGCGTCTGGGGGACGGACCAATACAGCAGCGATCTTCAGGACGGCGATCCGAGTCGCACGATCTATGTGTCGCGCTCGCGTGTCAGCATGGGCACCATCGGCACCGCGAGTTCCGCGGCCTGGAGCATGAACACCGACGGTGGCATGACCACGGCCGCCGTGCAAATCACCCAACAGAACAATGCCTATGCGAACAACTATGCCACTCAGGTGGCCGTTGCGCCGACGGACGTGTCGAAGATTGATGAGAACAATCCGTTTCTGACCCCGGGCACGCAAGGCACGGCATTCCAGGTGTTTGGAGGTGGCGTGCAGCAAGGTGGAATGGCCGGCAACTTCGGCAACTTTGGCGCCGCCGGAAGCGTCAAGTTCGCGCTCGATCTCTATCGGATTCTTGGCAAGACCAGCGTCACCGGCCAGGTTGGCGGCAATCTTCGCACGGGTTCCTTTGAAGGCACCCTGACGTTGAGCGGTAGCGGCAAGGTTTCCTTCATCACGCAAAAGCCGGTCTATTCCCCTGGGGATTTGGTGTTGGCTATCCAACAGCAGGGCGGATCTAACACGGTTTACGCCAACCTTGGCAGCGCCGCCACCCAGTTCCGCGGTAACGCTGCCGGAGCCGACGTTGCCAATCAGGTGAACTTCCTCAACATCAGCACCGCTCTCACCAGTGCCTTTGGCTCCGGTTGGGCCACCGACCCCAACATTTATGTTGGGGCGGTTGGCGTCTGGGGGACGGACCAATACAGCAGCGATCTCCAAGATGGCGATCCGAGCCGGACGCTCTATGTGTCCCGCTCGCGTGACAGCGTGGGCACTGTCGGCACCGCGAATTCCGCGGCGTGGAGCATGAATACCGATGGCGGAATGACCACGGCCGCCGTGCAAATCACCCAACAGAACAATGCCTATGCGAACAACTATGCCACACAGGTGGCCGTCTCGCCGACGAGTGTGTCGAAGATTGTCGAGAACAATCCGTTCCTGACTCCGGGCACGCAAGGCACGGCCTTCCAGGTGTTTGGGGGCGGCGTTCAGCAGGGCGGACTGACTGGAACTTTAGGCACCTTTGGTGATGCGGGAACCGTGAAGTTCGCGCTCGATCTCTATCGGATCCTTGGCAAGACCGGCGTCGCCGGTCAGGTCGGTGGCAACCTTCGCAGCGGCTCCTTCGAAGGCACCCTCACGATCAACAGCAGCGGCATGGTTTCCTTCATCGCACAGGGGCCGCCGCCGACGGCCTTTGACACCTGGATGAGCGGGTTCCCGAAGATCACCGCCGCCGCTGACAAACTTCCCGGCGCGAACCCGAGCGGCGACGGTATGAACAATCTCGCGAAGTTTGCCTTCGGCGGGGATCCCAGCAGCGGGGCGGACAAAGGCAGCCCACTCGTCAAGACGGTGGATGCCAATGGCGATTCGGTGAAGGACTTCTCACTGACGCTGCAAGTGCGGGCCGGTGCCACCTTCACGGCCGGTCCCAATAACACATTGATCTCCAACACGGTTGACGGGATATCCTATCGGATCGAAGGCAGCACCAATCTCGTCAACTGGAACAGCCAGGTGAGTGAGGTGACGCCGCTGGGCTCGGGCTCACCCAAGACCGGCTATGTCTTCAAGACTTTCCGCCTCAATGCCGGCAGCGGCCTGAGCGGCAAGGGCTTCATCCGCGCCTTCGTGACGCAATAGTCCGCAGGTCGCCGCGGGGTCCTTCGCACTCTAACAAACAGGAGCAATCATGCCCTCCTTGCCTTGCGGGGAGGGCACTTTCGCGTCTGCGCCACGGCACCGAATGTGAAGAAATTGATACAAAGAAAACATTGAGAGCGCCGCGAAAATCCCCCCATGCTCATGCGCTTATGAAAGCCATCCACGAACAAATCCCAAATTCACATCCCGCCAGCCACTTGAAACGCATTGACCCGTCCGAGGAAAGACCCGCCGACAGGGAAGTCCGCCGCTTGCGCGGATTGAGTGCCGAGGTCGGCAGAGCCTGCACCACGTGGCTCACCGGCCGGGGCATTAAGGTTAGAACATGGGGCAACTTCAGCCCTAACAGAAGCAGGAGCAAAGGCACCAGAATGAAACTTGAATTCCTCAACGAAGCATGAAATCCATCGAGCGCATCACCCTCATGACACTGGCAGGCGTGTCTGCCGGCTACCTGATCCGACAGGCCGTCCGCAATACCCGTGCCGAGCGCTTGTTCCGCTTGGCCGCCGGCGAATCCAACTACGAGCGCACTCATCCCAAACCGCGGCGGGGCGGGAACCCGGCAAAGCCGTCTCTAGCAGCCTCACAGTTCCTGAGTTAGGTGGAAAAACGAATTGGCACATTTTGACGCTCAGATGTTCACAAAATGATCGAAACGCGGAACCGAGCGGAGCGAGATAGACTTGAGCGGAGCGAAAGCCCCGCAGGGGGACCGCCGGAGGGCGGGATCAACCGCGGAGTCAGCAGAGGAATTCGCAGAGCTTTTTGTCGGTGTTGCTACTCAGGTAGCGCGGATTACCCACATATAGCAGAGTTTCTCCACCACGAAGAACACGAAGTACACGAAGGGTTAGACAGTGAATCATACTCTATCCTCATTCCTTTCGTGTTCTTGGTGTGCTTCGTGGTGAGTAGTTAGGACGTCTGGAGAAACTCGCTGGCATAACGCATCTTCTTCACCGCAATGCGAAGGCGGTGGCACTCCACTGGATTTGCTTCACGCGCCTTGCCGCCGCGCTTGAGCAGGCGGCGCCGCGTGTGGGTCAACTGATTGTGACCGAACTTCCTGCCTCCTGCCGCCAAGCGCCGCTGGTCGCGTTCCGACATCGCCGCGCGCCAGCCGCAGCCACACACCAAACGGGTTAGACTCAGGACCAGCCGGGTGTGGCGCGGCAAGCCGAGCGCGGCGGACACGGCGGCGTGAAGTTCGTTAGATCAAGCCAGCGCGGCACACTGAAGCAATGGGTGTCGGACTGCGGCACTTGCCCCGGTTTGGCGGTGGCATGCCGCAGCACCAATGGATGGTCCCACAGTGCTTGCGCGTCTGGCGGGGTGATGAGCGGTTTGAGTTCGATTTCCATGATCGGGCACTCCTGGAAAAAGCCAGGCTCAGGATGGAGCGTGGATGGTGAGTCAATAACAGAACCCTATGTTAACCTGCCAGTATCGGGCGGCATGCCTTCAACGCCCGCGAATGAACATTTGATAGATCGTCAGAACAATTTCAAAAACGATGAGGATCACGATATACCACTCGACACGCAGGGAACGGCGGGA
>JBAXPF010000075.1:0-14555 GCA_037132955.1 Verrucomicrobiota bacterium
CCGCTTCCAGGGGTGGCGCCGCTTCCAGGGGTGGCGCCGCTTCCAGGGGTGGCGCACGCTTCCAGCGTGCCTCCTTCCGCATCCTGCGGAAGGTCTTCAGCCACAGTGCCTCCTTCCGCATCCTGCGGAACCTCTTCCCCCAAATCCGCCGCGCCTTGCGCCGCCTTGCGCAATTGCCCGAGCGAGGTCTCGCTCCAGCCGCGCGACCAAACAAATGGATAGGGAGCCATTTCCGTTAGCCCTGACCGCTGCGGATTGGTGAGAATGTAATCGAATTTCTCGCCGAAATCCGCATCGGAACGGATGAGGCGGTCGTAGGATTCCTTCTGCCAAACCGCGCCGGTGCGTCCCATATGTTGGTTGATGCCCTTGGCGGTGAAGGACTTGATCGAATGCATTAACTCGCCAAGCGACCAGAAGATCGGATGGCCATCGGCATCATAAGCCTTCGGCTGTGGCTCAATGAGCAGATGCGCGTGATCCGGCATGACCACCGCGGCAAACAGGATGTAGCGCGAACCGTGGAAATGGAGGATGGCGTCAAGGACGGCTTGGCGCGAGAATTCCGGAAGCACCAGGTGATCCTGGGTATGGAAGGTGATAGAGTATTTGCCCCAGGGGCGTTCGAAGTGGGGCAGATCGCGTTTGGAGTAACGCGCGCCTTCGGCGGATTTTTCGGAAGAGGTTCCGCAGGATGCGGGGGCGGGCGCGGCGGATTTGGGGGAAGAGGTTCCGCAGGATGCGGGGGCGGGCGCGGCGGATTTGGGGGAAGAGGTTCCGCAGGATGCGGAACCCTGCACGCTGGAAGCGTGCGCCACCCCTGGGAGGTGCGCCACCCCTGGAAGGTGCGCCACCCCTGGGAGGTGCGCCACCCCTGGGAGGGCTGCGACCGCTTCCTCGAAGCGCTTGAGGCCGCGGTCCAGGGTTTGATTGAAGCTGGCTTCTTCCTGTTCGAGGGTTTGGCGGATGGCGGCGCGGCGGGCGAACAACTCAGGGAACACGTCGCCCATTTGCACGACAAGGGTCTCGACCAGAGCGCCAAAAAACGGCTTGTCACCGGAGAAGCCGAGTTGGCGGCCGTATCTAACCGCGCGGCGCAGGATCCGGCGCAACACGTAGTTGCGGCCGGTGTTGCCTGGCAGGATGCCATCGGCGATGGAAAACGACAGCGTGCGCAAGTGATCGGCGATGACGCGGAAGGCGATGGCCGTTTTCAGTTCGTCGGCAAACAGCGCGCGGTCGGCGCCGGGCACCGGATAGATATTGACGTAGCTCTTGCCGCTGAGTTGCTCCAGCTTGCGGAACAACGGCTGGAAAACATCGGTGGCGTAGTTGCTGGGTTTGGTGGAAAAATCGGTGAAGCCCTTGGTGCCCTGGATGATCGAGCAGGCGCGCTCGAAACCCATGCCGGTATCCACATGCTTGGCGGGCAACTCGCGGAAGCTGCCATCGGCCTCGGCGTTGTATTGGATGAAAACAAGGTTCCAGATCTCGATGCACAGATCGGAATCGTTGTTGACGAGCTTGCCCTGGGAGTCGCCTTCAGGTGTTAGATCGACGTGGAGTTCGGAGCAGGGGCCGCAGGGGCCGGTTTCCCCCATCATCCAGAAGTTATCCTTGACGCTGCCATGGACGATGTGGATGGCGGGGTCGCAACCTTTGGCGCGGAACAGGCCGGCCCAGAGGTCCCACGATGCCTGGTCGAACTCGCCGGGGTCGCCGGGCTTGGGGGCATACACCGAGGCGTAGAGCCTGCTGGCGGGCAGCCCCCAGCGCTCGACCACCAACTCCCAGGCCCACGAGATCGCCTCCTGCTTGAAGTAGTTGCCGAACGACCAGTTGCCTAACATTTCGAAGAACGTGTGATGATAGGTGTCGTAGCCGACGTCCTCGAGGTCGTTGTGCTTGCCGCCGGCGCGGATGCATTTCTGGGTGTCGGCGGCCCGCGGCGGGTCATACGGGGCTTTTTCGACGCCGAGGAAATACGGCACGAACGGATTCATTCCGGCATTGGTGAACAGCAAGCCAGGCGACTGCGGCAGCAGCGAGGCGGAGGGCACAATGGTGTGCTGCTGCTCGCGGAAAAAATCGAGGAAACTCTGGCGGATGGCGGCGGCGGTCATGGACGTCCCCTGTGAAACCATGAATTGACCGCCGTGGCACGGAAAAAAATTCCGCCAGCCACCGAATCGCGCGGCGGTTCATCCTGAAATTCGCAGTTTATTTCAAATTATCCGATAGATTAACCACGGATTTCACGGATTTCACGGATTGAAATAGGTTCCATTTGCAACTTCTCCGAAGTTGCAAATGGTGAGCAAATCCAAACCAAAAAATCCGTGTAATCCGTGGTTTTCTTTCCCCATTGCAGGAATTCAACTTCGGATTTCGGGTTCATCCTGAAAACCGCATCACGGGGTCGCCTTGGGCTTGGCCTCGGCAGGCTTGGATCCCACAGGAGTTACGGGAGCAAGCGACGGGGACGGGGTGAGCAAGGCCTTGAATTGATCGCTCCACTCGCGGGCCCGGCCGTGGGTGAGGTGGCTTTCAATATGGGAGATCATGCGAATCGCCGCCCCGCGTTGATCGCCGCAATGGAACAGATCCACTTCCATCTGCCATTGCAGTTCCGGTTGGGTCTCGGTGAGAAATTTTTCCAGTTTGGGTGAGCGACTGGGTTCCGGCCCGATGCTGCGTCCGTTGCCTTTGCTTTTTGCGGTCAGCGGTTCGTAGAGCAAGCCTTCCTGATGGATGCGTTTGATCCAATAGCCACGCAATGCCTTGAGGTCGCCCGCCTTACGGCACAATGAAAACTGGACTTGCTCGTAAAACGCGCCGATCTCCACCGGCGAGAGTGGCCAGGCTTCCAGCTTGACCGCGTCAATCCTGTAGGCCCTGGCGAAAACCGTGGTCGTGACCTGCTGGCGCAGCAGTTCCTGCTGGCTGGCAAGCGCGGCGGCATCATTGAACAACTCGTCGATGACTTGCTGGGCCTCCGGCGCGAGTTTTTCGAGGTCGGCCTTTTCCGATGCCGCCTGCAAGGTGAGCACCAGCCAGCGCAATTGATACATCAACGCGCGGTGCATGCTCGGTTCGGATAGCCGGGCGTCTTCCTTTTTCTTCCACTCGCGGAACTCCGCGGCCTTCTTGTGCAACTCCTCGAAGTTCACTTTTTCCACACATTTCAGATAGAATTCACTCGCCGCGCCCTCACTGAGCATGGCGCTGCGATAGGCCGTGATGGCGGCGCGAAACCGCGCATCCGCCCGCTCGGTGGCCGTCCCGCGCAACTTCTTGAGGCTGTCCAGCAGCATCTCGCGATCAGCCGATGACAAGGGCTCGGCCGCGGCCTTGACCGAAAAAACCGCCAGGCACAGGAGGAGGAGCAGCACACGCATGCCACAGTCATGGCAAATCGCCGCGCCCGGGCCAAGCCAAGAAGCCCCAAACCCGCGAAATACCTTCCCTCCGCTGCGGGTGCACGAGGACGGGATCGAACCGCCGACCGACCGGGTGTAAACCGGTTGCTCTACCGCTGAGCTACTCGTGCTGCGGGCGCTGACCATGGCAATGGCCGGCAAGAAATCAAGCCCGGAGTGTTGCGGGCTTGCGATCACCCCATAAAGGTGGTTGCTTTCCGTTGCAAATGCATCTGCGCCTATCGGATCAAGAACTCGCAACGCTGGTGGAAATGGTCTGCCTCGCGTCCAATGTCGCGTCGTGGAACCAAAAGGAATCCGCGGATGTGAAGGTCGCTGCTTTCGAGACCCTGGAAAGCAAGATCCTCGAACGGGCGGGCCATGCCGGATTGGCCAGTTGGATTGAGTTCAATGAGGAAAACCAGCGCTTCCAAGTGAAACCGGAGGTGGAGGATGGCCTGTTTTACCACGAATGCTACGATGAATTTCGCAATGAAAGTTTTTGGGATGAACTGGCCATCCGCCTGTCAGACCGGGATCTGGTCCGCGCCATCGGGATGCAGGCATGGGAAAAACTCACCGAGGAGGCACGCCGCACCCGCACCGCCGCCTGGGAAAAACGCTACTGGGAAGAATTTTCAAAACACGGCGTCGATCACGTGGTCGTGGTCACCCCGCCCGGTGAGGGCTAACCTCCAACCCGCCTGCCATCATGAAGCGATGCCCTTCCACGTTGTCTGTGGCAATCGGGCTCCTGCTCGGCTTGGCCGCTTCAGCGGCGGCCATCGAGATCCGCAACTATGTGGCCGCGCGACACGACCGCTTCACGGAGTTTCCCGCCGCCTCGGCATGGAATGCCACCGCCTGGTATCCGAGCCACCAATTCACAGGGGTCGGCTGGGCGCGCGATGACACCCCCTATTGCCGCCAGTTCGCGCTGGTGTCCCCGCTGCACCTCGTGTGCGCGACCCACTATCAACCGTTGCCTGGCACGGTCATGCGCTTTCTCAACAGCGACGGCGTGACCGTGGACCGCAGTGTCGCCCTCTTGACGCCGATCACCAATGAACTGGACCAAAACACCGACCTCACCCTGGTGACGCTGTCCAGTCCGCTGCTTCCTGCTGACAAGGTCACGCCATTCCCCTATCTCAACCTCGGTGATGAGAACGAGTATCTGGGCACTCCGCTTACCGTTTTCGGCTGGCAAACCAAGGTGGGCAAAGGTGTGCTTTCCATGTTCGATGACCTAACCGCGAACGGACTCCCCAACACCCGCCTGATGGGGTTTGCCTATCCGATAGCATCGGGTGGCCAGGATGACGTCTATCTTGAGATCGGTGATTCGGGCAGCCCCACCTTCGCCATGGTCGGCGACACGCCGGCGCTTCTCGGCACGCACACGGCCATCGATGCGAATGCCACCACACGCTTCAACTTCGACACGTTTGTCCCGCACTATATCGCCCAACTCAACGCCGCGATGGCGGCCGACGGCCATCAGATGACGCCGGTCTATCCGTTGGAAGTGGCAGCCGCTCCCACCCCAAGCATCTGGCGCAAGGCCACCCCGGGCAACTGCCGCTTCGACATCAAAAACGTGACGGCGCGTGCGGTCACCCACTTGACCGTCACCTTGAACTTCCCTGCCGCAAGCGCCCCGGATTCGCTCACCGCCCCCGGATGGATCATCACGCCAGGCACGCCGGGTGAGTATGCGCTGACGCTTGCGAGCTTGTCGGCTGCCACCACCGATTCCATCACGGCGGCATGGCTCGACCTTGGCGTGAGCGCCTCCCTCGCTATCACGCTGTCGCTGGCAGCGGACGACAACCCGCTAAGAACCTTCAACTTCAATCAGACGCTGGCCCCGTCGTACAAAGCCTGGGCCGCCGGCTTATCTAACAATGATATGGCCGCCGACCCCGATGGCGATGGCATTCCTAATTTGTTAGAATATGCGTTTGGCGGCGATCCGGCGGTGACCTCGCAAACCATGCCCTCCGGGGCGGCCCTGCTGCCGGCACTGAACGTCAGCGGAAGCGGAGGCACGCTCAGTTTTCCGGTGCGTGACGATGCGGCGCTGCGTGGCTTGACCTATGATGTGGAGTTTTCCGCCACTCTGGAGACCGGCTCATGGAGCCTCACGCCGCCACCCGGTTATGCGGTGGTGGATGCGCCATTCAACCCCGCCGTGCCCGGCCACCTGCTGCGCTGCGTTTCCTTTGCCGCAAGCGATCCCGCTCATTTCTGCCGGGTGCGGGTGGAACTCAACGAATAGGATCCTGAGAGATGTTAGATAACCTGATTCCAAAACCGCCGTTGGCCGGCACAGTGAGGGTGAACGGCTGGGTTGGATCAAGCGTGATGGAGGTCACGGCCACGCGGGTTTGCAGCGGCGTGGCCTCGGCGGTGGCCGCATCATCCTGATAGAGCGACGCGGCGTGGCGGCCGGGCTGGAGGAAATCGGGTGTGAAACTGACGCGGCGGGGCGTGGCGGCGTTGATGCCCGCAATCCACCAGGCGTTGCCCTTGCGCCGGGCGACCACGGCAAACTCATCCGGCCGGCCGTCGAGCAAGCGGATATCATCCCATGCGCTGGGCAGATTCTTGAGAAACCCCAAGGCCTGCTCGGCCGGTCCCTTCGCACTTTCTGGGTTGAGACCGAGCCCCTGCCAACCGGACTCAAACACCACGGCCAGCGCCATCTCATGGGCGTTGCTCGTCAGGCGTGGATTCTGTTTGATGCCCGGCAAATCAAAGGCGGCAGGCGTGTAGTCCATCGAGCCCGGGATGTTGCGGGTGAAAACCAGGTTCACATTGGCTGCGGGGCCGGGGTGATTGTCGGAAAACAGATAGTATTCCTCGCCCTTCACTCCTTCGTGGCTGGCTATGTTAGGCCAGGTGCGTTGCAACCCGCGCGGCGTCACGTCGCCGTGATAGCTGAGCATCAGCTGGTGCTCCGCACAGGCCCGCGCCATGGCGTCGCGGAACCGATAGAGCGCCTGGCTGTCGCTATCGAGAAAGTCCACCTTGATGCCCCTGAAGCCCTTGGCCGCAAGCCACCCCAAGATGTGCTCGCGCTTGGCGGGCGTATCAAGGTTTTTCCAATGATCCCAACCGTAAACGGCCACCCCCTTGCGCGTGGCGTAGGCGACCAACTCGGGAATCCACGCACAAGCCATCCACTTTTCCGGCGGATCCGCCGTCTGGTTGCCCAGCGCCAGGGCGTTATCGAACTCGATCCAGGTCCAGCCCATCTCGGCCGCCAGATCCACAAATTGGCTCATGCGTGCCAGGCTCGTGTTGTTCGTGTCGGGGCCTGTCAGCCAGGGGAAGCTCGCCGCACCGGGGTGAATCCAACTCGTGTCGGCAAGTTTCGATGCCGGGCTCAGGTCGTTGACCAGTGTGGACTCCACCAAGGGCTTGAGGGTGTCGCCGACCAGCGCCACGCGCCACGGACTGCTCCACGGCAGGACGGCCGTCGCTTGGCCTTCCAAGCGGAAATGCAACAAGCCGGTGGCCGCCTCGGCGACGTGCAACCTGGCGCCGGCATAGGTGCCATCGACCGCGGCCTCGGTCAGCAACACCCATTGGTTAGCTGGGGTCTGAAACAGCGCGGGCACCTGGATGTCACCCGTGACGCCAGACCAGTTAGGGCGGGCGGTGTAGTTGGATTCATAGCAATACGAATAGGCGGCGAACCAGCCCTTGGCCGCCGGTGGCAGGCGGAAGCCGGACGCCTCACCGAGCACCGTGTCCTCGCCGGATCCGGCAATCCAATAGCGATAAGCAACGCCCTCGTTGTAGGCACGCACGATCAACTTGAAGGCCACCTCCTTGTCCGCGCTGAAATCTATCACCACCTCGTTGGCATGATTGCGGCATTGGCTGCGCTTGCCTGTCACCATCGGATAGGTCTCATCAATTTGCGCGCGGCGCGCCGCCACCGGTTTGAGTACTCCCGGCAGCATCCCGCCGCGTAGCAGTTGGATGCCAACGGGCGAGGGCGCAATGACCGGTTGCCCGTGATGGGCCACACTCACCGTCAACGCCGGTGTGTCGGAAACCTCCACCTCGAGCGTGCCATCGGGTGATCCCACCGACCACGATTCAGCGTCCACGGACGCCAGGCTTGCAACTAACAGGGCGGTGATGATGGGCTTCATTGCGGGAGTTGTTTGATTTTTTGCGCGACCTCGGCCGCCTTGTCCGGCTGCTTCGCCGCTTCATACGCCCGCTGCAAGCCCTGCATTGCATCCACGTCGTTAGGGAACGCGGCCAGCGCCTCATTGAATGCCTCGATCGCCTTGTCCGGCTCGCCTGCCAGCAGTTGGAAATTGCCGAGCCGTGCCGCCATCGGAAACAGCACCACCGGCGGATAGAGCATCGCCGCCGGGCGTTGGCGGTCCGCCGCCGAGCGATACCAATTGAATGCCGCGCCGCGCAGGGTCTTCGGCCCGGCCAGCGCGAAGCGCCCGCGGATTTCGCTGGCGAGCATGTCCATCGCGCGAAACGCGCGGACCCACGCCGAACGCTCGCCACCGTTGTTAGCCACGCTTTGGGCCTTGGCCATCTGTTCGCCGTGAAAGGTCAGGGCCTCTGAGGCCTTTTTGGCATCCTCGGTTTTTCCCCCATCTAACAATCGCTGCGTCTCCAGCAGAAGGCGCATGCCATCAATCCACCAGTAGGCGAGGCATTCATCATGGTAGGGCTTGAGCGCCTCGGGCTTGGGCAATGCGGCCAGCGCCAGGGCTGCGTCGCCGGGCTTGCCGCGCCGCATCAACAGGCGCGCGGCCAACGTCTTGGCTTCCCACAGCAACATCCTCGCTCCGGCCGCTGACGCGCGTTCCTTGGGCAGCGGCGTGGCGGCCAATTTTTTGGCAGAGGCCAGCGCCGCGTCAAACTCGCCCTTCGATGCCAGCGCCACCACGCGATAACACTCCGCCTTCACCCATTCCGGACAATCGACGCAAGTGATTTTGTTGGTTTTCATCCACTGCTCATACAGCGCGACCGAGCGGGCGAAGGCGGTGACCGCTGCGGCGTGACCGCCACAGCGCCATTCGTAATGGCCCAGCAGATGCAAATACGGCGGGTAATCCGGCACCATCCGGCACAGCTTGCGGACCAGCTCCAACGAAGATGTTAGGTCAGGCGCCTCGGCCCGGATGGTCAGCAACGCGTTGAGTGGCAGCGGGCTGTCCGGATGCGCCTGAATCAGGGCCGTCAGGTCATCTTCCGCTTGCTGCTCACCGGGGGTGATGCCGCCGGTTTCATCATAACCGGTGCGCCCGAACAAGGCGGCAAACACCCCGGCCTGAATCGCATTCGGAAATTTTTTCGCCACCTTGCGAAAGGCCGCGGACGCCGACACCGGCCCCTCTTCGAGGTATTTGACCAGGCCATAGGCATAGCCCCGCTCCAGATCGCTGCCCTGCCCTTGATCTAACAAATCCAACATGCGTTCCACCGCTGCGTTGCGGGCCTTGCCGGTATCCGGCCCGGGCACCAACAGGGACATCACCATCCCCCAATGCGCCAGCAGGCATTCCGGATCCTTGCGCATGGCCACCGCAAAATGCCGGCTCGCCTCGAATTCCCAGCCCGCATGCAGGTGATTGAGCCCTTGATTGACTGCCGCCTGAGCCTCGTCATTGGCCGCCGTCACCGCCAGTTTCAAGCCGCCGTGGAAAGCCACGCTCACCGGCTCACCCAGCGCCTTGACCGCGGGTGGAATCGCGTCCTCGAGGGCGGGAAGGTCTTTTCCATTGGCCCCAATGCACAGCCCGGCGGCCATCCCTATCAGCATCCATTTGCTCATGCCCTGAGGATTTCACGACCCAAGCCGATCTCCAAGCAAAATGACGCTGGCCACAGCCCGCCCGTCCCGTTAAACTCCGGCCATGCACCTTGGCATCATCGGTTGTGGAAAAATGGGAACCGCCCTCGTCGACGGCGCGATTCGGGCCGGCGTCCTTACCGCCGCGGAAGTCTTCGGCTGCGACCCGTCGCCCGCCTCGCGCGAGGCCTTTGCCAAAGCCACCGGCGCCACCGTTAGTGCCAGTGCCGCAGAACTCTCCAGCGCGTGCGAGGTGATCCTCCTCTGCACCAAGCCGCACGATATCCCCGCCGCCCTGCGCGACGCCGCCACGGCCGCTGCCGACCAACCGCGGTTGGTCATCTCCATCGCCGCGGGCATCACCCTGGCCGCCTTGGAAACCTCCTCACCCGAAAATTTCCGCAGCATCCGCGCCATGCCTAACACCCCTGCCCTGGTCGGCAAGGGCGCCGCCGGCTATTGCCTCGGCTCCCGCGCCACCGCCGCCGATGCGGCCACCGCCCAGGCATTGCTGGGGGCGGTCGGGCTCGCCATCGAGGTGCCCGAGCGCCTGATGAATGCCGTCACCGGCCTGTCCGGCAGCGGCCCGGCCTATATCTATCTGGTCATCGAAGCGCTCGCCGATGGCGGCGTGCGCATGGGTTTGCCGCGTGCCGACGCGCTCAAACTGGCCGCGCAAACCGTGCTGGGTGCCGCCGCCATGGTCCTCGAAACCCGCGAGCACCCCGCCGTCCTCAAGGACCAGGTCACCTCACCCGGCGGCACCACCATTGCCGGCCTCGCCGAACTCGAACGCCTCGGCCTGCGCTCCGCCCTCGGCGCCGCCGTCGCCGCCGCCACCCGCCGCGCCGACGAACTCGGCAACTCCTAACCAATGAGCATGCAACTGATGAAAGCAACATGGATCGCTGCCTTGTGCCCCCTGATAGGCGGAGCGCTGGCGGCAGACAAGCCGGCCGATGAGGCCGGGTTTTTCTTCCGCGATGGCGAGCGCATCGTGATGCTGGGCGATAGCATCACCGAACAACACCTCCACAGCACTTACGTGGAAATGTGGACCCTCACCCGCTTCCCCAACTGGAATCTAACATTCCGCAATGCCGGCATCAGCGGCGACACCGCGCCCGGCGGCAGCGCACGCTTCAAACGCGATGTGCTGTCCCACCAACCGACCGCCATGACCGTGGACTTCGGCATGAACGACGCGGAGGGCTCGCTCAAGCACTTCATCACCGGCCTGCAAGGCATTGCGGACCAAGCCAACAACAACAAGATCCGCCTGGCATTGTTGACACCCCAACCGGTGGAGAAAAGCGAGGAGGGTCCGGCGCTCGAAGGGTTTGCCACGAATCTGGAAAGATTCTCGTCGGCCATCAAGGAGATTGCGGAAAAGAACCAGGCCGCGTTTGTGGACCAGTTCCATCCGTATCTGTTAGTTCTGGACAAGGCCCGCGCGGCCAATCCCAAAAACCGCATCACCGGCGGCGATGTGATCCACCCCGGCCCGCCCGGCCAGGCCGTGATGGCCGCGGCCATTCTCAAGGGCTTGAAGTTTCCGCCCCTGGTGTCGGCCGCCGAGATCGATGCGGCCGCCCTCGAAGTCATCGACGCCCAACACTGCGAAATCACCGACCTGACCACGGGCGTCGGCGGAGCCATCGAGTTCACCCGTCAGGATGCGGCGTTGCCGTATTTCCCCGAAGGCGCGGAAGCGATTTTGCAATGGACGCCGATCCTCGAGGAGATGAACCATTACCGGCTGAAAGTCACCGGCCTCAGGGCGGGCCGGTATGAGGTTCGGTTAGATGGGGCCAAGGTCGCCGAGTATCCGGCGGCGACCCTCGCCGAGGGCGTCAACCTCGCCGCCGCCGCGTTGAAGGTCGGGCCGGTGGCCGCCCAGATCAAGGCGCTCGCCACTGCCGTCAATGCCAAGAACAATTATTTCCATGACCGGATATTCCGCGGCGTGGTGTTGGCTGGCAGCAGCATCCCGGACTTCGTCGACAACCGCAAGGAGATGGAAGCCAACATCGAAGCCCAGCGCGCCGCCACCCTCGCCAAACGCACGGCCGAAATGACCAAGCATGACGCCGCCATCCGCCAGGCGCTCGTCATCAAGCCCCACCAGGTGGCCATCGTGCCGGTGGCCGCTAAGTAATCCCGCGAAGGTCATCTTACCAGCAAGGCACGGGGACAGGGATGGGGATTTTGCATGCGGTTCTTCGTAGATTCATTCGTTAGAACTCGCCTACGAAGCAAGAACCGCCCGGCAAGACCAGTAGAAGGAGCGCCATGCCGAAAACTTCCGACAAAATTCATGTTCTGGTGCCGCTGCCGACGCTGCGGGCAATCCGCCTCCTTGCGCTGCTGGCAATGTGCGTTGGGCCTGCCTGCGGCCACTCTGCGGCCAGTGCCGCGGTGGAGGTGCGCGTTGACTGGCCGGGTTTCCTGGCACGGCAGGATCTCACCTGGGAAAGGCTGCCGGCGAAGTTCGACGACGGCGCGTTCCTCGGCAACGGTCTGCTGGGGGCCACGATCTATCAGGACGGCGACAACCGGATGCGCTGGGAGATGGGCCGCGCGGACGTCACCGAGCACCGCTGCGACAACGCCCGCCTGCCAATCGGCGGGCTTGTTCTAACGACTGTCGGCAAGATCCAGTCCGGCACCCTGCGGCTGGACCTTTGGAACGCCGAAGTGCGCGGCGAGGTGCGCACCGACAAGGGAACCCTCAACTTCCGCAGCCTCATCCACACCGCGGAGATGGCACTCTTCACCGACCTCGAAACCACCGGCGAGGAAAAGGCCGCGAAGTTCGTCTGGGAGGCGCTGCCTGCGGTCGATCGGGCTAACAAACAACCCGCGGCCCAGGCGAATCCCGCGCCGCAGAAGGAGAACCGGGATGGCATCGCGCTTTGCACCCAGCAGCGGTTTGCGGGCGGCACGTTTGCCACGGCGTGGGGCGAAATGGAAGCTGACAAACTCCGCCGGGTGGTGCTCAGCATCGCGGACAGCTTCCCCGGGACCACCGCCGGGGACGACGCGCTCGCCACCGTGAAGAACAACCAGGCCGCCGACTTCCCGGCTTTGCTGGATGCCCACCGGGCGTGGTGGCACGCGTTCTATCCGAAAAGTTTTGTTTCCATTCCCGACCCCAAGGCCGAGAGTTTTTATTGGATCCAGTTTTACAAACTGGCGAGTGCGTCGCGTCCCGGCCGGGTGCCGGTGGATCTGCTCGGCCCGTGGTATCGCTCGACCGGTTGGCCGCGCATCTGGTGGAACCTCAACATCGAAATTCTCTATCTGCCGGTCTACACCGGCAACCATCTTGAGCTCGGCGAATCGTTCACCCACTTTCTCGACAAGAAGCGCGCCAACTTTTTCCGCAACGGCAAGGAGATTTGGAAGTTCGACGACTGCGCCACCGTCCCGCACACCACCGACTATGAAGGCCTGCGCGGCGACGGCACCTGCGCGCCTGACGGATACATCAATCCCGGCGATTTCACCTGGGCCTTGCACAACTATTATCTGCACTACCGCTACTCGATGGACGAGAGCATGGTCACCGACCAATCGGCCCACGCGTTCTATCCGCTCCTGCGCGGCAGCATCAACCTCTATCTGAAAATCCTCAAGCAGGGTGCCGACAACAAGCTCCACCTGCCGGTCTTGCACTCGCCGGAGTATGGCAATGACGCGGACAACAACTACAATCTCGCGCTGTTGCGCTGGGGGTGTCAGACGCTCATCGAATTGAACCGCCGCTATCAGCTCAACGATCCGCTCACCGCCACCTGGCAGGAAACCCTCGACAAGCTGGTCGCCTATCCGGTCGATAACCACGGCTTGCGCATCGGCGCGACCGTGTCCTTCACCTCGTCGCACCGCCATTGGTCGCACATGCTCATGATCCATCCGCTGCATATCATGACCGACGATCAGCCAGAGAACCGCGAACTCATCACCCAGTCCATCAGGCATTGGTTGACCGTCGATAAGAGCCGCGAGGTTTATGGCTGGTCACGCGCCTCGGCCGCCTCGCTCTACGCCACACTGGGCGACGGCGACAATGCCATCGACCAGATCCACCGGCACATGGCCGACACGCGCTTTGTCCGGCCTAACACCCAATACACTGAGGGCGACCCGGTCATCGAGTGCTCGATTGTGCTCAACCGGTCACTCCAGGACATGCTGCTCCAGAGTTGGGGCGACAAAATCAACGTCTTCCCTGCCATCCCCAAGGCGTGGGATAGCGCCGTCTTCCATGACCTGCGCGCCGAGGGTGCCTTTCTGGTCAGCGCCGAGCGCAAGGCCGGCCAGACGCGCTGGGTGCGGGTGAAAAGCCTCGCTGGCGAACCGTGCCGCATCAAGCCAAGCATCGTTGGAGAAGTGAAGGCCGTGGTCGCCGGCAAGCCGGCCGCGCTAAAGTCGTTAGGAAGTGGCCTCTATGAGCTGGCCCTGGCCAAGGGTGAGGAAGCCATGTTCTATGCCGGTGACACGGTTCTCGCACCCATTATCACTCCCGTGCCGGCCGCAGACGCCAATGTCTGGGGACTCAAGCGATAATAATGGCGATCCTCATGCCCATGCACCCGCTCCGTCCCCTGCGGCTCCTCGCCGTCCTGGCATTCACCGCCGTCCTGCCCGCCGCCGAACCCGCCGCGGGTCCCGGCCTCCCGGACTACTCGCAAACCGAGCGTGCCCAAGTTCCCGACGCGTTCAAGTTCAACGTCGGCGACTTGTTCAAAGATCCGGCCGCGTGGCGGGCCGAGTTTGAGGCGCTCGCCAGGCTTGCCGACTCGGTCGATGCCCTAACCAACGCGTGGACCCGCTCGCCGGGGTCCACTGCTGAGATGTTGGAAAAAGTCCATGAATTCCACGAGCGTGGCCAACGGCTTCATGCTTATGCCCGCCTGCAGAGCGACATGGACCTATCCAATCCGGCCTACACCCGGATGCAGACCGAGTTTCAGAATCTAGCCGTGCGCTTTGGCGCGAAGACCGCCTTTCTCGCACCGGATATTTTGCAGCTCGGCGAGGCGCAAGTTGCCGCTTATCTCACGGCCGAGCCCCGGCTCGCCCCCTATCGCTTCCATTTGGAAAAGGCCCTTCGCAACAAGGACCACACGCTCTCGGAGAAGGAGGAAGGCATCGTCGCCCAGATGGGGCTCTTCACCGATACCGCCGCCAAGGTCTCCGGCCTGCTCAACAATGTGGACATGCCGCGTGCCGAAGTCACCCTGGCCGACGGCTCCAAGGTGTTGCTCAACGAAAACAACTATCTCAAA
>JBAXPF010000076.1:0-14515 GCA_037132955.1 Verrucomicrobiota bacterium
GTCAGCATCGCAGGAGGATAGGCATCCTGCCTGTCATGGCTGAGGGCTTCCAGCCTGTCGTTGCATGAGCGGACAGGCGGGGACGCCTGTTTTCCATGCAGGCCGTGCTAAACACACTGTGTATTAGCCGGGACGACCGCGCCGACCCCCGAGCGCAGGCTTGCAGTGGGCCAAGCATGCGCGTATATCCTCGGGCATGCAAGTCCCTGCCTTGATAGGTTCCGCGCTTCTCGTTTTCGCAGCCTGCACGGCGGCCGCGCCGCCGGCCATGGCGCTCCCCGCCGCCAACACTGCCGCCATCGGCAGGAAAATCTGGCACAACGAATGCGGCGGCACGGTCGACGGGCTGACAACGTGGAACGTGGGGGAAGAATTCCCGTCGCTGGGGATCGGGCATTTCATTTGGTACCCGGCGGGGGTGCGGGGGCGCTTCAATGAAACGTGGCCGCAGTTTGTGGCGTTTGCCAAAAAACGGAGCCTGACGCTGCCGGCGGTGGCCTCGGCACCGGCCAGTCCGTGGCAATCCAAGACGGACTTCCAAAAGAATTTCAATTCCCCGCAGATGACGGGCCTGCGCCAGTGGTTGGCGGCCCAGGTGCCGGTGCAGACGGATTTCATCATCGCCAGGTCGCAGGCCGCACTGCCAAAAATCCTCGCCACCGCCCCGGCCAGCGAGCGGACTCGCATCGAGACGAACTACCGCAGGGTGGGCACCACACCTAACGGAATCTACGCCTTGATCGACTATGTCAACTTCAAGGGGGATGGCAGCCTCGCCACGGAACGCTACAACGGCGTGGGCTGGGGCTTGTTGCAAGTGCTCGCCGGCATGCGCGACGTCGCCGCCGGACCGCCCGCGGCCGCTGAGTTTGCGGCGTCGGCCAAGCGGGTGCTGACCCGCCGCATCGCCAATTCCCCGCCGGCCCGCGGCGAGCAACGCTGGCTCGCGGGGTGGCACAACCGATGCGATTCCTACGCCAAACCGCTGTGACGCCGTTTCTTAGGATCAGGAATCAACCGTGCATCCTGAAATATAATGCCAGTCATTATGTTATTGACAGCGGTGACCCGCCACAACCGAGTTTCTTGTTTCTTTCTGGCTTGACCCGGCGCGAGCTTGGGCCAGTGTGCCGCCCGCCGCCGCCACGAAGCCGCCGGCCTGTCCCATTGCAACCTACCTAACAAAACCACCATGGCCGCGAAGATCCACACCAACCAGGATGTCTCCATCGCCCCCTTGAAAAAGAAAACCCTTGCCGTCATCGGCTTCGGTTCCCAGGGCCACGCCCACGCCCTCAACCTCAAGGACAGCGGCCTCAATGTCCTCATCGGCCTTCACAAAAAATCCAAGTCGCGGGCGATCGCCAAAAAGCTTGGGTTCAAGGTAATGGACACGGCCGAGGCGGTGAAGGCTGCCGATGTGATCTTCATTGCCACGCCGGACACGGTGGTGCCGGAAGTCTATCAAAAAGACATCGCCAAAAACCTAACCGAGGGCAAGACCTTGTTGTTCGCCCACGGCTTCGCCATCCACTTCAAGACCATCACCCCGCCTAAAAATGTCGATGTGATTTTGGTCGCCCCCAAGGGGCCGGGCCACACGCTGCGCTCGCAGTTTGTCGAAGGCAAGGGCATCCCCGGCCTCATCGCCGTGCATCAGGATGTCTCCGGCAAGGCCAAAGAAACGGCCCTGGCGTGGGCCCGCGGCATCGGGTGCACTCGCGCCGGCGTATTTGAAACCAACTTCCGTGAGGAAACCGTCACCGATCTTTTCGGCGAGCAATGCGTCATCTGCGGGGGGGCCGCCGCGCTCGTCAAGGCCGGCTTCGAGGTGCTGGTCAAGGCTGGCTATCAGCCGGAGATGGCCTACTTCGAGTGTCTCCATGAGCTCAAGCTCACGGTGGACCTTATGAACGAGTCCGGCCTTTCCGGCATGCGTTTTTCCATTTCCGAAACCGCCGAATTCGGCGATGTCACCGTCGGTCCGCAAATCATCGACCGCTCGGTCAAAAAGCGCATGGCCAAGCAACTCAAGGCCATCGAAAGCGGTAAATTCGCCCGCGAGTGGACCGCGGAATACGCCGCTGGCAACAAGCATTTCAACGCCATCCGCAAGGCCGAGGCGGCTCATCCGATCGAAAAAATCGGGGCCAAACTCCGCGCCTCCATGAGTTGGATCAAGCAGAAGAAAATCAAGAAGGGTGCCAGCCAGGCCAGCTTCATCTCGACCTCGAAGTGAGTCACCACCCGTGTTCGAGCCAAGCGTCCATGCCGCCAGTGACGTTTTTGACGTCGGCAAACCCGCTGTCTAACAATAGCTGCACGGCTTTGGCCGAACGTCCACCGGCCTTGCAATGAATGAGGATGTAGCGGTCACGGGGCAGGCTTTCCAGGTGTTCCGGCAGGGTGGCCAGCGGGATGAGCCGCGCTTGCGGGATGTTGGCGATGGCGTGTTCGTGCGGCTCGCGCACATCAATGAGCAGGCCGCGGAAATCTTCAGTTAGAAGAGCGTGCAGTTCGGTGACGGTGATGGCTTCCATGGGGGTGTTTGAGGTGAGAGGGCAGGGACTGGACGCGGTGGTCTCGGCATTGGCGATATCGGGGATGTCCGGATGCTCACCGCACAGGCGGCAGGCCCCATCGCGGCGCAACGTGAGGGTGCGGAAACCGCTGCCGAGCGCATCATACACGGTGAGCTGGCCGAGCGGGATTTTGCCAATCCCTAAAATCAGCTTGATGGCCTCCATCGCCTGCAACGACCCGATGATGCCCGGCAGCACGCCCAACACGCCGGCCTCCGCGCACGACGGCACGGCTCCCGGAGCCGGCATGTGAGGCAGGAGGCAACGGTAACACGGCCCGCCCAGATGTGGCGCAAACACCGTCACCTGTCCCTCAAAGCGGTGGATCGCAGCATAAACCAGCGGCTTCCTCAGGAAAAACGCCGCATCGTTGGTTAGGAAACGTGTCGGAAAATTGTCCGAGCCATCGACTAGAATGTCATATGACTTGGCAATCTCCAGCGCGTTGTCCGGCGTGAAGCGGCCCGGGTGGCATTCCACCGCGACATGCGGGTTGACCTCGCGCAAGCGGGCGACGGCACTTGCCAGCTTCGGTTGGCCGAGCCATGACTCGCCGTGCAGGATCTGACGGTGCAGGTTGGAGGCGTCCACCACATCGGGATCGACCAGGCCGAGGCGGCCGACGCCGGCGGCGGCCAGATAGAGGGCGGCCGGCGAGCCGAGGCCGCCGGTGCCGATGACGAGCACCGAGGCGTTTTTCAAGCGCAGCTGGCCTGCCACCCCCACCTCCGGCATGAGCAGGTGGCGCGAGTAGCGCAGCAATTCCGCAGCTGACAATCCGTGGGGCATGGCGGCAGAAACATGCACTGGGTTTCCAATTTCTCCAAGCTCTTCATTATCTGTTTCCTCCGCCTGCTCGTGACACCGAATAGGTCAAGTTTCGCCTGCTCGCCCTGCCGAGGCGCAGCGCAAGGAGGGAAGTCAACGGGTGACAAATCGTCGCCGGTTCAAATCAGCTACGAACGGAGGCAGGATCACCGCGACTCAATACACCTGAGTGTGGGTGTCCGCATCGAGGAGAATGATGGTGATGAAACCGCCTTCTTCGCGGTAGATCACGCGCAAGTCCCATCCGGCGGAAAAGGTTCGCAGTCTCTTTATTTTTCCCTTCAGGGCATGGTCGCGCAGATTCGGGTCAAGGCGGTCGGCTTGGAATTGTTGGATGGCTGCCTCAACGGCTGCCTGCTTTTTCTGACCGAGTCTGGCCAGCGCCTTGCGAAACGGCCTGGTCTGAATAAAGGTCATGCGGTGGTCGGTGCGGTGTCTTTTTCTTCCTCGGCGTTCTGTCGGCGGATGTCCCGGAACATTTCAGCGACATCTGTGTAGGGTCCTGATAGATTGGCCGGATCCTTGGATTCTTCCCAGGCTTGCAGGATTCTTGCCTCTTGCGCGGGAGTGAACTCCGGCTCCGCCTTCAAGGCGAACGGGATGCTGCGGGTTCTCGCCACCCTGGTGAAAAACATCCGCACCGCCGTGGTCGTATCCAGACCCATTGCCGCAAAAATCTTCTCCGCCTCTTCTTTCAGGCTTCGCTCCATCCTCACTTGTAATTTCACTGCATCGGCGCTCATGGAAGAATGATAGCGGTTTTGGGGCTATTGCAATCCACTTGTCCTCCAATTTAGCCACCGGTCCGAAGCCCTTAGTCCTTGCCGGCCGCCGCGAGGGCTCCCCGTGCGGCGCGGGTGGCGGTGGCAAAACACCCTTGCAGCAGGTAGCCGCCGGTGGGCGCCTCCCAATCGATCATTTCCCCGGCCACAAACACGCCAGGGATTTGTTTGAGCATGAGCGAGGCGTCCAGTCCGGCCCAGCACACGCCGCCAGCCGAGGAAATCGCCTCGGCAATCGGCCGGGGGCCACCGAGGGCGATGACGCAGTGCTTCGCCTCGCGGGCGAGTGCCTCGGAGTCATGCCATGGGTGGCGGCCGAGGATGGCTTGGGCGGCGGCGCTGAGTTTCCAGCGGACCCGTGCTTCAGCTAGAAAATCCCGCCGCACCGGGAGCATTTTGGCGACGAGTTGCGCGTGGCTGTGAGCAGGTTTGAAGTCGATGGCGATGGCCGGCTGCGGCATCGCACGCAAGGCGGCGCCGAGTTGATAGATGGCGCCGCCCTCCAGGCCATAACGGGTGACGAGGAGTTCGCCGATGGCCAGGGCATCCCCGGTGCGGACGTGGAGGTTCTTGAGCGGCTGGCCTTCTGCTGCTGTTAGAACATCCGGCGGCCACGCGCACTCCCAGCCGCAATTGGCCGCCACCAGCGGATGACAGGCGATGCCGAGGCTGGCGAGGAGGCTCACCCACGCGCCATCCGAGCCGGTTTGCGGCCAGGACGCGCCACCCAGCGCCAGAATCACCGCATCCGCGCAGGCGCTCGTATTGTTAGAAAAGCCGAGGCGGTGGGGTGTACCCGGTGCCAGCACTGTCCAGCGGTGGTTCATCTCAAAGCGCACGCCCAGCGCACGCAGGCGCCGGACCCAGCGGCGCAGCAGCGGTGCGGCCCTCATGGCTTGCGGATAGATTCGACCGCTGCTTGCTTGATAGATTTCAATGCCGAGACCCGCCGCCCATTCGCACATGGCGGCCGGGCCGAATTCGGTTAGAACATCCGCCCACCAGCCGGCGGGTTGGCCGGGGCCGGAGTAGCGGCTGGCGAAACGGTCGGGGCTTTCGCTATGGGTGAGATTGAGACCGCCCTTGCCAGCCACCAAAAATTTTCTACCCACCGAGGGCTTGCCATCGAACACCGTGACGCGAGCCCCCGCCAACGCCGCCACCTCTGCCGCCCGCAACCCCGCAGGTCCGCCACCGATGACGGCGATGCTGGGAGGGTCATGGGTCATGGGTTGATGAGACATAAGACTCGAAGACAGAAGACTCGAAGACAGAAGACAGAAGACAGAAGACAGAAGACAGAAGAAAAGAGGGTGTGCGCAATTCTTGTCTTCGGTCTTCTGTCTGGGAGGGAAGCGTTCTTCTGTCTTACCCATTCCTCACACGATCTTGAGCCGGGCGAGGTCCTGGGTGTCGATGAGGCCGACGGGGAGGCCCGCGGCATTGAGGACGATGATGTCATCGATGCGGTTTTTGCCGATGGATTTGATGGCTTCCACCGCGAGGGCATCCGCCCGCACGGTGACCGGGTGCCGGGTCATCAAATCGGCGACCGGCTTGTCGCCCAGCTGCGGATCTTGTTGGAACGAGCGCGCGAAGTCGCCATGGGTGAAGATGCCCGCCAGCCGGCCTGCATCTGTTAGGACGAGGCAGGCACCGGCACGGGCATGGTTCATGGCGTGGAGCGCGTCCATCACCGTGGCGGCGTCCTGAACGGTGGGCAGGGCGGCATCGGCCCGCATGATGTCGGACACGCGGGTGAGCAGGGCGCGGCCCAGTGAACCGCCGGGATGATAGCGGGCGAAATCGTCTTCCGTGAAACCGCGGTCTTCTAACAAAACCATGGCCAGCGCATCACCCATCACCAACATGGCCGTGGAGGAGCTGGTGGGGGCGAGATTGAACGGGCAAGCCTCGCGCTCCACCGAGGTGTCCAGCGTCACATCGCTGAGCCGAGCCAGCGTCGAGTCGGGCTTGCCGGTCAAGGCGATGACACTCACCTCGAAGCGCTTGATGAAGGGCAATAGGTCTAACAACTCCCGGGTTTCTCCCGAGTAGGACATGGCGAGCACGGCATCGCCATCGGAAAGCAATCCCAAGTCGCCATGCAGCGCGTCCTGGGAATTGAGAACCACCGCCGTGGCACCAGTGGAATTGAGGGTGGCAGCGATCTTGTGGCCGATGTTGCCGGATTTGCCGATGCCTACAACGACGATTTTCCCGCGCTGGTCCAAGCTGCGGTGAAGGAGGCTCACCGCCTGGATGAAGCGCTCGTCGAGACGCTCCGCCATGCGGCGGAGGCCCTCGGATTCCATGTCGATGACGGTGCGGGCGCGGCTCAGGTGGTCCATGCCGGACATCACAAAGCGGGAGCGGGCGGATTGCAAGCGCGGAGCGGCGTGCGCCCCCCCGGCCACTGCACTGTCACCCACGCGCCTTTGGGAAAAATCCTAAATCCTAAATCCTAAACCAAATGTATGTGCCGGTGTGTCGCTTCACCCCTTCTTTTTCTACTGTTTAGAATTTCATGCTTAAGATTTAGGGCTTTCTCCTAGGCCGGATCGCCTGTTGACAGGGCGGGGAATGTGGCTAGGCTTAGTCGAGTGAAGCTCATGCGCCTCCTTCCGCCAGCTGTGGCCCTGATTCTCGTGGGGACTTGGTTTGGTCTGCAGCGTCTGGCCATTTCCGCGACGGAAAGTGAGAACATGATGCTGCAAAAGGGCATCGCCGCCGTCCGCTATGCCACCCTGGAGACCGCCGCACCTGCCAAATCCACGGCACCTGACCGCCCGGCGAGGAACAAAGGACCCCTGGACTGGAAACTCATCGCCGAGCAATTGTCCGAGATGCAGCGCAGCGGCGGGATCGGAGACATGCGGGCGATCACCCGACTGCAGCAGCGCCTGCAAGCCATGACACCGCAGGAAATTGTCGCCGCACTGGATGAAATCGCCGCGTTGGATCTATCCGCCGCCGCCCGCGCCCTGTTGGAACGGGTGCTCATGCAACCGCTCATGCAAAAAGATCCGGAACTGGCGCTGGACCGTTTCAGCGACCGGTTGCAAACCCTTGATGCTGCAGTGGGAGGGCAACTGGCCGGGGCATTGCGGGATTGGGCACGCAAAGACGCGAGCAAGGCCGACGCCTGGCTGGACCAGCAGATTGCCGCCGGGAAATTCGACAGCAAAGCGCTGGATGGCAGAAGCCAGTCGCGCATGTTGTTTGAGGGGAGCCTGATAGGGGTGTTGCTCACCTCCAACCCGTCCGCCGCCGCCCGCCGCCTCGCCGCCCTGCCGGAAGATCAGCGCGCCGATGTCATCGGCACCTTTTCTATCAACTCGCTCAAGGACGAAAGCTTGCCGGCCTTTGCCAAACTGGTCCGCGAACAAGTCCCCGAGAGTGAGCGCGCCCGCGCCTTCGCCCTCCAAACCGCCCAACGGGCGGCGCAGGGTGGCTATGCCAAAGTCACCGATTATCTGGCCCGGATCCGACCCACTCCCGACCAACGCATCGCCTGCGTCGAGCAAGCCGTGGCCACCAGCATGCTTTCCAATGACAAGAAAATCACCCGCGATGACCTCGATGCCTTGCGCGAATGGGTCGGCTCCCAAACCCCGAATGCAACCGACAACATCACCGGAAAACTGCTGTGCATGGCCGCGCTGCGGACCCGCAAGCTCGACTTTGCCGAGGCCTCCGAGCTCGCCGTGCAATACAGCCTGGCCAGCGGCAACGATGATGTGCTCATCACCTTTGTGGAAAACTGGGCGGTGGGTAGCAGCAAGGAACAGGCCCGGGTTCTGGCCGAAAAAATTTCCGATGGCAAACGTCGCGCCGAAATGCTCAAACGCCTCGAATAAGTCACCCGCCGCCTCATGAAACTTCCGCTCGCCGTTGCCGTTGTCATCCTCGTCGTGGGAGCCAGCTTGATTGGGTTTGACTACCAACGGTTAGTCGCCGTGCGCGCAAGCCACGCGCAACTGGTCGCGGAGGCCGCCACCCTCGGCATCGCCATTGATCCATCGCACCCCGCCGAGCCCGTCCGCATCGCCAAACACGAGCGTGAAAACCGCGAGCAAGGTCCGGCGCTGACCGCCGCCGAGTTCATTGCCTTTGCCTTGGAAATGGAAGCCTCCGAGCAAAAAAACGGCGGTCGCACCAGCGACGAAATGCAACAGCGGGTGACGGAGTTCATTGACCGCCTCATGGCGCTTAGTCCCGTCCAGTTGAAAGCTCTCATCGCCGAGGTGCGCAACGACAAGGAACTCAAGAGTGAAACCCGTCAGAACTTCATCGGCTTCTCGATCATGACGCTCGCCAACGACCACCCGCAGACCGCGCTGGCACTTTTCACCGAGTCGTCGGATCTCTTCAAGGACGGCAAGATGGGCGGACAGGTGGTCGCCTCATCGCTCGCCCGCTGGGCCAAGATCGATCCCATGGCGGCGCTCGCGTGGATCCGTAAAAACTCCGCCACCTATGCCGAGCTCATCACCGAGGACACCAAACGCGGCATGATCTTTGGTGCCGCGGTGCAATATCCCAAGCTCGCTTTCAAACTCCTCGGCGAGTTGGACCTCAAGGACCCGGACAATGCCGTCCAAGGCATCGTCGGCGCCGCCCGAACCGCTGAAGAAAGAACCACCGCGCTCGCCGGGCTCCGCCTGTATCTGGCCACCCTCAACGATGGCAAGGCTATCAGCGACACCGCCAACAAAGCCGTCTTCGTGCTGGCCCGCGGCGTCGCCCAGGACGGGTTCGCCGCCGGCAGTCAATGGCTCACCACGGCCAACCTCACCCCGGCGGAGCTCGAAGCCTTCGCCGAGGGCTTGAACGGTGCCATATCTAACGACGACACCGGCCCGTGGATCGAATGGCTCGGCTCCTCGTTGCCGCTTGCTCAAGCCACCGCCAAGATCCGCGGCTTCGTTGGCAATTGGGCTCAAAACGATTGTCAGGCCGCCGGCAAATGGCTCGGCACGCTGCCCGATGGCTTCACCAAGAACACCTCGGTTCGCGCTTATGCGGAGTCGGTTTCCCGCTATGACCCGGAAGTCGCGGCCCAGTGGGCGCTGACCCTGCCAGCGGGCAAAGACCGGAATGAAACGCTGATCAGCATCTATCAGAACTGGCCCAGCAACGATGCCGCCGGTGCCGCCGCCTTCGCCAAGCAATACGGCATCAGGTAAGGCGCGTCACTTGCCGATGCAGGTGAGCTTGCTGGCGGTGCGGATGAAGAGGCAGGCGTTGGCCACCGCGATTGAAGCGCACGCGGGACCATCGGCTAAATCCGCGCGGGAGAGGATGCGGCCGGTGGCCCCGGCGGAGACGACCACCACTTCGGCGTCTTCGCTCATGACGTAGATTTTGCCATCCGCACCGGTTGGGGATGCCCGCCAGGCACCGCCTTTCGCGATTTGACAGCGCCCCGCTTCCTTGCCCGTGGCCGGATCAATCCCTATCAAAAAAATGCCGGGGCTGCTATTGATGCCTTTGGCCCACGGGTCGTTTTTGTCGCTTTGCAGGACATACAGCAACCCCTGATAGACCAACGGCGTGCCGGAATCACTCATGCGTTCCTCATGGGTCCAGGTGAGGGTGGCGGCATCCAAGGACCCCTTGCCACCGCCTTTGAGCGCCAGCAACGGACCGCCGCGCGGCTTGGTGGCCACGATCAGGTCGCCAACGGTGACCGGGGACGGGATCAAGCGCCACAGGGTTTCGCGTTGCGGGTTGTAGTCCAGGCGCCAGAATTCGTCGCCGGTGGCCGGATCATGGCCACTGATGCAATCCCCGCCTTGGACTAACAATTCCTTGCGGGCGGGGGTTTCAAAGGGCATCGTGCTGGTGTAGGCCTCGCACGATTCATCCACCGCAGCGGTCTTGCGGACGTGTTGCCACAGCGTCTTGCCCGTGACAAAATCGAAGGCGACCAGCAGCGGATCCAGCGGTTGATCGGTGCCGACCGGGCCGGCATATGGCTTGGCACGGCGCAACATCTGGATGTAAAGCGTGCCGTTCCATAGCAGCGGGCTGGAGCTGTAACCGAACTTGGTGCAGAGGTTGCCGTAGGCCTTGACCAGGTTTTTGCTCCACAGCAGGTTGCCATCCATGTCCAGCACGGCCAGATCGCCGCTGCCGAAAAGAAAGCCGACCCGCTTGCCATCGGTGACCGGCGAGGGGGTCGCACCGTTGTTTTGTGGCGCCTTGATCTCGTCGCCCAGACGCTTTTGCCAAAGGATTTTCCCGTCCTGCGCGCCGACACATATCCCTAACAGACCGTGCGACGCCGGGTCCGTCGATGTCACAAACACCCGCTCGTTCCATACGATCGGCGTCGCATGACTGGCCCCGGGCAACGCGGTGACCCACTTCGCCTTGCCGGCATCGCAGGTGTCCGGCAAGCCGGTCGCATTGGTGGACCCGTTAGAAAACGGCCCGCGCCATTGCGGCCAATTCTCAGCGTGCGCCAGCAACGGCAGGAACAAGAACGCGAAAACCAGGGGGATGCGGGCGGGCTTCCCATGCCCATTGGAGTGATCTTTCATGCGCAGGTCCCGAGCCTATCCCGCCGCCCGGGCGAGTGCAACGCTTCATCACCGCCAGGTAATACCACCTTCAACAAATAATGTGACTCAATGGAAATGGAGAGTCTGAAGGTCTGAAGTCGCAGAAGTAACGCACTTCTTTGCTTTGACTTTCAGACCTTTGACCCCTAATCCGTCCGTTACACCGGCACATGAATTGCAAGAGATGGTCTCAGTGGAGGGCTGAGATGGTTTGGAAGATGGCGGTGATCATCAGGTAGGCCATGGTGCCGATGAGGCCGGCCATGACAACGAGCACGATGGGCATGATGAGCGCCATGATGCGCTGCAAGTCCTTGTCCAAATCCTTGTCGAAGCGCTCGGCCGCGCGGCGCAGCGAGACGTCGATCTTGCCGGTTTGTTCGCCCACCGACACCATGTCGATGAGCAAGGCCGGGAAGGCCCCGCTGCGGATCAGGGCTTTGGAAAACGAGCGACCATCGCCGACTTGCTCGATGACGCGGTCGAGCTCCATCCGCAACGAACGATTGTAGGTGGCATCGCGCGACAACTCCAAGGCGCGCAACAGTGGCAACCCGTTGGCGACTAGATTGGCCATGGTTTCCAAAAACTGCACATAGAAACGGCTGGTGATGACCGGGCCGGCGAGCGGCAACCTGAGTTTGAGACGGTCCCAGGCCGGCTTGTTCGCCTCGTTGTCCTTCCACGCCTTGAAGAAGATGGCGGCGCCGATGCCGACCAGCAGCATTACGATCCACCATTTTTTCAAAAACGCAGCGGCACCTATCAGAATCGCCGCGCCGAGGGGGATCTTGCCGCCCGGCGTGCTGGCAATCAGCGCGGTGAGCTGCGGAATCAAGGTGGTGACAAACACCACCGACGCCCCGATACCTGCCAGCACCAGAAACGCCGGATAGATCATCGCCAGAATCAAGCGGCTCTGCAAATCCGCCAGGGTCTTGAGATAATGTGCCTGGCGCTTGAGAATCGTGTCCAACGCGCCGGACGCCTCACCCGCCGCCGCCAACGAGCAATACAGCGGACCAAAGCTCGGACTCGCCCTCTTCAAGGCCACGGAAAAATTCACGCCGTCGCGCACCACCTGGCGGATCTTGAAAGAGACGGCTTTCAGGTTGCCCAGCTCCTGGCGGTTTTCCATCGACTTGAGCGCCGGCTCGAGTTGCAGGCCGGCACTGAGCATGTCCGAGAGTTCCTCGGTGAAGAGCACCACCTCCTGACGTTTCAGCTTGATCGGACCCTCCGGGATTTTGTCCTCCTTGGAGGAGGCGTTGGATTTCGCTTCGGCCTGCGGCTTGCCGACGGCTTTTCTAACCGACGCGGCGGCGGCCGTGGCCGTCTCGGTGAGGCTCACCGGTTGGAGGCCTTTGCGGTCGAGCATGCGCAGCGCTTCAGTGCGGTCGGCCGCATCGAACTCACCGGTGGTGACGGCACCTTTGGCATTGAGGGCTTTGTAGGCAAACAGCGGCATGGGAAAAACTTGCTAGATGAGACGGTGGCCTGACAATTCAATCCGCGCCGCCGATATCGGACGAGGTGACGGAGACGACTTCCTCGATGGTGGTTTCGCCTTGCATCACCTTGTGCCAGCCATAGCCGCGCATCGGCACGTAGCCATCACGGACGGCCTGGGTGCGGACGTCGTTGGCATGCGCGCTGTGGGAGATGAGGTCCTGCATCGGCGGGGTGAGCAAGACCATTTCATAGATGGCGAGGCGGCCGGAGAAGCCGGTGCCGCGGCATTGGTCGCAACCGCCGGCGCCGGGTGCGTAGGCTTGGCCCGCAATGTTCATGGGCATGCCCAGTTCGCGGCGGTCGTCGTCAGACACGTGGCGGGGCACTTTGCAATGCGGGCAGAGGCGGCGCACCAGGCGCTGGGCGAGGAAGGCGCGCACGGCGGCGGAGACCAGGAACGGTTCCACGCCCATATCGATCAAGCGGCTGATGCCGCCGAGTGCGTCATTGGTGTGGAGGGTTGAAAACACCAAGTGACCGGTGAGCGAGGCGCGGATGGCGATCTCCGCCGTTTCCAGGTCGCGAATTTCCCCGATCATGACAATGTTCGGGTCGGCGCGCAGGATCGAGCGCAGGGCGGTGGCGAAGGTCAGGCCGATCTCGGCTTTCACCGCGATCTGCATCACGCCGGTGAGCTTGTTTTCCACTGGATCCTCGACGGTGACGATGCGCTGCTCGGGATGGTTCACCTCACTAAGGAAGGAATAAAGGCTGGTGGATTTGCCCGAACCGGTGGGACCGGTGATCAGGATGATGCCGTTAGGCAGGTGCAGCAACTCCTCGATCTTGCGGCGCACATACGGCTCCATGCGCAACTTGTCGAGGTTGAAGCGCTCTTGGTTGAGCAAACGCAGCGACACGCTCTCACCCTCCACGGTGGGCACGGTGGCGACGCGCACGTCGATGGTTTGGCCTTCGAACTGGAGATTGATACGGCCGTCCTGAGGCACCCGGCGCTCGGCAATGTCGAGATGCGCCATGATTTTCAAGCGGGCGATGACCGAACTCTGCAGGGCCTTGATGTTTTCCGGCACGGCAATTTCCAACAGGCGGCCATCGATGCGATAACGGATCCGCAGGTTGGTGCTCAACGGCTCGACGTGGATGTCGGTCGCCCGCTGGTCGAGCGCCTCACGGATGATCTGGTTGACAAACTTGACCACGCTCGCCTCCTCATCGTCGTCCTGGTCGATGATGTTGGCCTGGTCTTCGCCGCCATCGATGTGGTCATAGTCGAAATCCCGGCCCTCCAGAATTTGTTCAAAGGTATCCGCCCCCACCCCGTAGAGCCGGCGCAGCGCCTCGTGCAAACGCTTGCGCGACGCCATGCACCAATCGATGGGCAGGGTCAATTCCTGCGCCGCCACCTGCCGGGCTATCAGATTGAAGGGGTCGAAGGTGGCGAGTTTGAGCCGGCGCTGGTCGCCTTCGCCCTCGATGGCCACCGGCAACAAGCGGTGGCGCAGGGCGATACGCGGCCCGCAGGCCTCGCGCAACGGCAGCGGCACATCCGCCATCGGGATGCTCGGCAGCCACTCCAGATGGAGCAGGCCGGCCAATTCCCGCAGGTAACTTTCCTCGTTGACCAGTCCGGCGTCGAGCACGTCATCGATGGGTGAGCGTTGGCGCTGGGCGGCTCCTCGCAACACTTCAGTGAGTGCGTTCAAATCCTCGCAACCGGTGCGACGGGCAGGTTCAAGCAAAAATTGGGTCATGTGCGGGCGAAGACTTCTGCTCTAAAACCCGCCCGAACGCAACCCTGTCTCTTCAAAATCCGCGATTCTCATGCCTGCCGCGCGATTTCCCCCTGACCGGGGTCATTTTCGCCACCGGTGCGCCGCCACTTTTTCGCCGCGACAATCCGATGGTCCGATCGGACCATCGGATTGTCGCAAGGCCTCAGTCGCCGAGGTTGCGCCGCAGCAAGGCGTCCAGTTGCAGGGGGTTGATCACGGTGACGGTGCTGCCCTTGACGCGGACCAAGGCGAGGCTGCGCCACTTGGCCAGTGTGCGGGAAAGGGTTTCGCCGACGGTGCCGAGCTCCCCTGCCAGCACCCGTTTGGTGCGGCCGAGGCGGATCTCGGCGGAAGCATCCGTTAGAGGGCGCGGGCATTGCTTGAGCAGCCAGTGGGCGAGGCGCGACTCCACGTCCTTGAGGGTTAGATCATCCAGGCGGCCCACCAACTCGCGCAAGTGGACGCTCATGGCACCGAGCATGCGCAATGCCAGTTCGGGGCTGCGG
>JBAXPF010000077.1:0-14311 GCA_037132955.1 Verrucomicrobiota bacterium
TGTCAATTCGGCAAAAAGCAGGCCCTTTCTTCGACCAGAGGGTGGGAATTCACAGTTACGACCCTGACCCTGGGCGGTCTCGCCGGCAACAAGAATCTCTCAAGTATTTTCACCACCACTTCCGGCGGATACTCCGGAGTCACCGCGCTCACCATGAACCCGGGAACCGGCGCAGCCAGCAGCTATTCCGGCATCATTGCCAACGGTGCCCCAGGCATGACTCTGACCAAGTCGGGAGGCGGCACCCAGACGCTCACCCGCGCCAACACCTATACCGGCGCGACCACGGTCACCGGTGGTTCTCTAACGATCGGTAGTGCCGGCAGCCTCGTTAGCGGCAACGACCTCACGGTGGGCGCGGGCGGCACGGCGGACTTCCAGAATGTCAGTCAGCAACTCGGAGCGGTGAGCAACTCCAACACCGCTAGCAACGCCCTGAACTTCAGCCAGGGCAGCGGCACGGTCGTCCTGGCCAGCTTGACCGGTGGGGGCAACACGCGTTTTGCCAGCAATGCCACCGTCACCGGCGGCATTTCTAACGGCACGATCGCCAGCCTGGGCGCTCTCACCGCCAACATCTCCGGCGGCACGACCACCGTGGGCGGCGTGGCCATTGTCGGCACCATGTCGGGCGGTACGGCCAACTTCAACGGTGCCACCAGTGCGATCACCACCCTCAACGGCGGTACGGTCAATCTCGGATCCGGCACTGTCCTGACCGTGAGCAATGGCTCGACCTCGGACGCCATCACCGGCTCCGGCAGCCTGACCAAGACCTCCGTCGGCACACTCACTCTCAGCGGCACCAACACTTACAGCGGCGCGACCCTTGTTGCTAACGGAGAACTGTTAGTCAATGGTTCGCTCACCGGTACCGGTGCGGTCACCGTCAATAGCGGCGCCACCTTGGGCGGCACCGGCACGATCGCAGGGGATGTGAATGTGTCCGGAATGTTCGCTCCGGGGGCTTCGATCGGAAGATTGGCGGTGGGCGGGGATTTATCCCTGGCCACCGGTTCGACGTTCGCCTACGAGATGAATTCCAGCGCAACACCTGCGGGAGACCTCCTGGTGGTCAATGGCGGCGGAGTGGGCATCAACTCGGTGTCCATTGGGACCAATGCAGCCCTCACCCTGACCGATCTGGCGGGCGGCATGTTTGCGGCCAACACCACCTTGTCGTTGATCCAATACATGGGGCCGTGGAACGGCGGAACCTTCAGTTACGGGGCCAACGTATTGACCAATGGCGAAGCATTCTCCGATACCTATGGCAACCAGTGGACGATCCGCTATGATGCCAGCGGCGGTGGCGATAACTTTGCCGCCCCGCTCAAGGACAGTCATTTCATCACGCTGAGCAACATCTCGGCCGTCCCCGAGGTCACCTCGTCATTCACCCTGCTCGGGCTAATCGGCAGCGGCTTGCTCGTGCGCAGCCGCCGCCGCAAGCACGTGGCTCCGGCGCGATGAATTGAGCCTCCGCGCCACCCTTTCCAGCCAAGCACACGGCGTGGCTTGAATGCCAAATCACAGAAACAAACAAAAAGTGGTGCAGGGACATCCAACGGGTTACGAAAAGTTTGATCTGATGACAAACGGTCTCAAGCCCGGCGATATGTTTGTCATAGCTTCCCGTCCCAGCATGGGTAAATCCAGCCTGATGCTGAACATCGTGGAGTATATCAGTGTCTATCGTGAGGTGCCTACCCTGATCTTCTCCGGTGAAATGTCAGGTTTTCAAATCGTGCAGCGCCTCGTTCTCTCCAAGGCATTGTTCCCGATAGGCCAGGTTTGGAGCGGCTATGAATTCGGACTTGTCGCGGGTCTTGATCGTTGTTCCAATCGACGGATCCCATACGGACTGCGGCCGGAGGCACGCAGCTACGATACGCGGCGACCGGTGATCGCCGCTACGTCGGCGGACACCTCACATCCCGCCTTCCGATCAGGATGTGGGCGGCTCGATTGTAATGCCGGTACCCGGGAAAACGTTGTTCCAAAACGTCGGCGATTGACACCACCTCCGTTGAAAAACCTGCCGCGCCGAGGTGCCGGGAGGTTTCCGACAAGCTCAACGTGTTCCAATGGTAGTCGTCCACGGGCTGGAAAATACGCGGCCGAATTCACATCAGCGATGCCCGCGTCATGTGCCCCGGTATTGTGATCGTGGAGGCCAAGATCGGGAGCGTCATGACTCTTCCGTCGGCAAAAACGACTACTGCATCGCCGCGAAACACCTTCGGGTCACACCTTGCGCACCCACTATTTTTTGGCGGGTAGGGCGGGAAGTTTGATGATGGGCCGACCATTGTGGCCCCAGTTCGAATCTCCCGGGAGATCAGAGGAAGTCGGTGCCACTTCACCAAGCCAAGGATTGCCATCATGTTGGATAGGGACTGTCTTAGTTCTGAGATCTGCAAAGACCACCACCGCTTTTCCCCTGAAACGGTTGGAATCCAAGCGGGGCGGATATCCGGGAATGAACGGTGCTGCGACAACAACACGGCCCGGAGGTTCGGTCGAGCCCCGCCCTTCCCCATCCAGAAAATAGGCGAACTCGACATTTTCCGGGGCGCTATGATTTTTGAGATCAAAACCTATCTTCGATCCATCCGAAAATTGAAAAATCGCGGCATCGTTAGCAGATTTCACCTCTAGCATCTGCCTGAAATACTGATTAGAACATAAACCAACTATATATTCCTTTGGTCCAGAATATCGGGCTGGAATGGCATCGGCTGTCTTGTCATCAGGAAAGCGTCCATACTGTTCTCGAAATGATTGAAGGGAGTGGGAAATGGAGCGGGCATTATTGTTGGCTCTTACCATGGACGCCAGATAGGAAAGTTTCCGGCCCGATGGCATAAACCACAGTGTGCACTTCGCGACAAACAAAAATCCGGCACAGATAACGATAAACTTCACAAGGCGTTTGACTGTGGAATGTGCCATGAAACTACCAGCCGATTTGAGGTTGTTCAGCAGTATCAACAAGATTGAGATATGGAAAGGCGGCATGCCCAACATTTCGGAACACCCTTGCTTTGAAAGTGCGCGAGAAGTTCGATATTGACATCATGGCAGCTGCCAGCTTTTCCAATAAATGGAAGGGAGACTCCTTCGGAACCCTGTTCAGGCACTGTCTCAGGCTTTGCAGTGGCAAAATTATTATAGTGAGATTTGAGTTCATGCTCTCCCTAGCTGGTCCCAACCGGATACAGGGTTGTTTCGACCAAACCCGTACACGTTCAATCCACCTTCTTCTTCAATCGGGTCACGTGAGCACCATCTGCCTTGGACAGGGTTGTAATAGGCACTTGCGAGGGAGGGGAACAGGGTGATGACAAGGCCCAGCAAGAGGCCGAAGTGAATTAAGCGGTATTGTCTCATCGGGGGGTCGGGGTTAGGCGTCATAGTTTGCCGATCTATGACAGCTATGAAGAATCCATAATGAAAACCGACCGTCGTGGTCACATGCGCTATGCGCCGGAACAGGAGAAGACCATGGTTGATGCATTCCCTCGACCACGTGAAGTCACGCCTCGGTTTGCGCGACACCGCCATGCGCCGGCACGATGCCCGTGGCGACGTGGATCTGTTGAGGACCGGGCGCTGCGGTTTGATGCCGGCGGAAACAGGTCAAAACGTCGGGTTCAAACGGTGCTGCACAAAACGTTGGATTTTCTGCATCCCGGATGCCGTCAAATCCGCCGTTGGCCAGACAGAGGTGAAGTCCAAACCCCACATCGTGGCAGATCTTGTTGCCATCGGGCTGAGGACGATTTCACGAAGCTCCTCCAACAGATTCACCGCGTCGCGTTGGGTGGCTCGTTCTGCTATGACCTCGGTCAGAATGTCGCGGAGAAATTCGCGGACACATTCGATCATGATCCGAACGTGATTCACGTCGTTGCGATCCTCCTGATCCAGTGTGGCCGTGTTACAGATTTTGGCTTTCAGGACCTTGATCGGGGCCAACACGCGTACCGGAATGCCGTCAACGATCACGTCGACAGCATCCGCCAATTCCCCCCGTTGCAACCCGTTCACATCCCGCAGAACTTCAATTTTGCGGTTGGTTTCTCCGATCAGGGTTTCCACGTATCCGATCACCGGAGTCCTTGGCCCCGAATAGTGGATGGTGCCTCCCGTGATGCGCTGGATATGCTCCAACAGGACACGGTCTCCCGCTAGGTCTAGGTCTTTACTTGTGAACGGACGAAACCGGGCAAGTCTCGTACCGATGCGGGACAGGTAGAATATTGCCCACACGTTTGCGGCCTGCCCACCGACGATAACCGGCACACCTTGTGCGGTGTTGATGCCCACTATCGCGGCATAGTCTCCAATAGCCGTATCAGCCTGTCGATGCTGGTTCACTTGGCACGGCGGTTCCTGACATAGCCAGCCAGATTAGCGATCCTCATGGAAGCACCGGCTGGAATGAACGAATTCAGCTCTTGAAGTTTACTGACCGAGGTCCTGCCGGAACGCAAAGCACGAGCTTCTGAAGCCCGATCCTTCTTGTGGGCTTCCTGAATATCACGAAAACTGACCGTATTTGTGCTCAACGGAAGTGACGCTAGGCTACCTTCACGCCTCGGTCAAGTCCAATCGTCAGTCTGCCCGTATGGACTTACCGCTTGTCCCCGGCCAGCCGCCGTGCTATCAGACCACCAAGCGATGATCACCACCCTTCAATACCCGCCCGCCGTCACCCTTCCGGTGTCCAAACAACGTCGTGAAGCGGGCCGAATCTGGGGCAATGCGCCCGTCTGCGATGGTTCGAACGCCGGAATCGGCACGCGGAGGCGCCCTAACCGCCCCAGGTCGCCGGGACCTCGAAAATCGGGTAACACGTTGGATAGTAAAGTGTTAGCTAACAATCATATATCTGGCAAACCCATGCATGTGGCGTGCTACGGGTACAGATATATGGACCCATTGACGGGACGCTGGATGAGCAAGGATCCTATAGGAGAAGAGGGCGGGGTGAACCTGTATGGGTTTGTCGGGAATGACGGGGTGGATAACTGGGATTTTCTTGGTCTCCGGGATCCAACGGCAGCCGAGACAAAGTATGCAACTGACCTCGAAGCACAGGCTGCACAATACGAAAGCTCTAACCCGAAATTCGCTGAGGCGCTTCGCGCCGTCAAAAAGGACTATACGGAAATCATAAAGGACCTAAAAGGGAATGTCAGTCCGCCCCGACTCCAGGTGCTCAACAGAGCGCTCGAAGCGTGGACGGACTCTGGAAACGTCGAAAAATACAAAATCAATGGAGATGAGTTCAAATGCAGCCTTTTGGTCCGACGATCTCTTGGCACCAAGGCCCCCGAATGGACAGCATCAGATTTTGTCGATGAGCCGGACAAGAAGATGAAGATTGTATACAAGATCGAGGGTGAAAAGGTTGACGGGAAGATAGATACATCGCCGCCCGAGGTGAAGATCGAAATCAGATTGCCGAAAATCGGAGACGTCGTTGCGATGGGCAACGTAGGGGTAAACGGAAAAAACACGGGACATGTGGGCATATATATGGGGAACGGACTCATCCTGAACGCGACGCGGCATGTTGGACCCGCCGGGGTTGGAGTGCCAGATACTGCAGGATTTCCCACCGAAACGGGCGGGGTGGGTATCAAATTCGTTCCTAATCTGCCGGATTCAGGGCACGAGATAATTATTTACAGGAGAACCGACCGCAAGTGAAAAATCCGATATTGATCACCACGTTAGTAATCTCTTCCCTTGGAAGTGGCCTTGGCTCGCGGTTGAGCGCTCAGACGACCATCAACGAGCGAATACACGCTACCGTTGTTCAGGCGAAGGAAAAAGAGCTGGCGGCAGGGATGACATCTGCCGACCTCGAGCGCATAATCGGGAAGCCTGACAACGCAGACTGGCAGGATGGCTTTCGCTTTGGCAACGACACAGTGCGCATATGGCTTTGCGTTGAGAAACAACGTAGAGATCTGAAATCGTGGCGCGATTTCGTTGCTGATAACCAAAGGTATGGGCTTGGCTATTTTTTCGTTATCACTAACAATCGAATCGTAACTCCAGTTCCATCGCTTACCTCAAAAGAGTTCGATGTGCTTAGCGCCCTGGCGAAGGGCGAGCCCACACCGTCGCCGAAATCTCGTACAGGTGTCCCGCCAACCAATGGCTCGGCACCGTCTCTACCTTCACATGCCCAGTCGCCTGCACAGATCCAACCATCTCCACCAACGGAATCTCCATCTAAGCCGAATTCTCCCACACCACCAGCGGAATTATGATCGCTGGCCCGAGGATCTCTCGATGCCGGCGGGTGTCGGTGTTTTGTTAGTCAACATTCAATTCTACTACCAGACATCTAACGGCGCCTTGTATTCCGGAGCGGCCTATGTGTTCACGCGAAGCGGAACCACATGGAGCCAGCAGGCCTACCTCAAAGCGTCCAATACTGGAGCATCTGACCGATTTGGAGTGTCCGATGCAGTATCCGGCGGCACGGTGGTCGGCGGGGCTGATTTGGAAGACAGCAGCGCGTCCCGGGTGAATGGAAGCGATTCGAGCAATGCGGCCACAAACGCTGGGTAAGCAATCTACATCATCCACCACATCCGAGCCCGCCCCCTCCGCCTCCGCCATCATCCGCACCTGAAGCGACGGCCGGTTGCGCCTCACCCCGGCCAGCGACAGGAACTGTTGGACGCCTTCGGGCAAGTCCGAGCTAAAAAAATGCCAGCAACAACCCATCCTCTACCCTCCCGCCAATCCACCACGGGACTGACGGGAGGGCTTGATAGGTCACGCGGCGATGGCCGGGACCGAGGCCTGCTCAGGCGTTGAGTCTCCGCAGCGTCTCGCGGGCTGCATTCGCGAAATTCATAAAGTCGGCCGAGAGCCGCGCATCCGCCGCGACTCTTTGCCAAAACGCCGTCGCCCAATCCATGGCTTCCCGCCACTGCGCTTGTGCGGCGGGTAAGGGCGGTGCGGGTGAGAAAGTCCGGTTGACGATTTCCCCCTGCAAGCCTGGTGCCCACAGCATCGGCAGCATGTCGTAGGCGGGAGCCACGTGAAATGGCAGCGTCTCCTCCAGCCAGAATGAGAGGTTGCCGAAGTGCATGTCGGTATTGCCGATGAGTTCGCCGAACGCATGCAAGCGCCGGATCGTGGCGACGGCCTCGGCATCGACCAGTCCTTCCTGTTTGAGTTCCAGTGCAGCCGTCGGCCAGTCCCGCCGGGCTCCGTGGCCAATCGCAGAGGCATGGAGTGATTCCAGCGAAACCACGCCGCGCCTGCCGTCCGCGCCCACCCGGTCGAAGCGCGGGACTTCCAAAAACCTCCGACCTGCAGCATCGATGACGTTTGCTCCAGCCGCAGCCAGTCCGATTTCCGCCAACACCTCGTGCGCGTGGAACTCGCACAGCAATAGATCCGCCCAGCGCTGACCGGCTCCCTGATCCATGGGCGGAGAGAACTTCACCAGCACCGGCTGAAAATTTCCAGCGCCGTGCCGCACGCTCGTCAGGAACTTTGGTTGCTCGCCACCGGCGGAGGTGCCGGGCAGCGCACTTGCGGCAAGCCTGGCCATTTCAGGATAGCGGGTCGCACGCTCGGCCGCGTCGATCCAATCCGCTGCCTCGGGGAAAACCGAGCGCGCGAGTGCCCGGCGCAAGCAATCGTCACCCACCACCTGCGAGCCGGGCAAATCCTCGCTCGCAGCATGCAAATAGACCAAGGTGTCATCGTCGCCCCACCGTCTTGGATCTTCGGGGACCGGGAGCGAGCGGGAAATCTGCATGGCGATGGCCCGCCCGAGAAATCCTTGTGGCCGGGCATCACTGAGAAAAAAGGGGAACCCTTCCCAAAGTCCCTCCCGGTTGGCAAATCGATCCGCCCATGCGGGTGGCGTTCCCGCCCACAGGATGCGCCAGTGCCGTTCATGAAGCGCCTCCAGCTCGGCCCAGAGCCGTGCTTGACCCGACTCATCCATGGCATAGATCGGCCACCGGCTCCCCGCATTCCCGACCGTCCGCCTGAGGGCGTAACGGGTGCTGCGGGTCGCTCCCATCGTCACCAACTCATCGCCGAAATCCGCCAGCGCTCGCACAATGGTCGTTCGATTCACCCGCAAAACCGCCGCGAGTTCCGTCGCCGAGACCGGCCCACGCGCTCGAATGAGTGGGGCCAGATTTTCACGGGTGATCTGCGTTGGGCGCGCCATTGCGAGGGGATTATGCATCGTAATCTGAACGAATCAACAATTATTTAATGGTTCACCGTGAGCGTGTTACATTCATGACCGGTTTGTATTGAAGATTGAACGCATCATGAATTGAGCCTGGAATGCCCCCTCCCATGTGCCCTTCCGCCCATCCCCGATGGGACTGACGGGAGGGCTTGATAGGTCACGCGGCGATGGTCGGGACCGTGGCTTGTGCTGCGGCCTGCTCAACACCGGCTTCCGGCGCATCTTCCCCGGTGCAGCGGCACGGCATGATGACACAGAAGGTGCCGGAGGGGTCGGATGTCATGCCGGGGCTCAGCCCGTCGATGAGGCGCAACGTGGGGCCAATGGCGAGGGCGTCCGCCAGATACCCCGGCGCAAACGCAATCACCGGTGGTTTGCTCTCCCCTGATATGCTGACCGGGACATGGATGTGCGAGTCAGTGTCATCGGAATCCCTGAGCGTCAGCGTGAGGTGGCCTTGCTTCTCCCAGGTCAGCCGCACGTAGTTTTTATGACCATCCTTGCCAGCCAGTGACCGCAGCCACGAGATGAGCGCGGAGCGGTGGGTTTCCGGGATGGTGGCGTCCGCCAGAAACTCGTGCGGGATCACCTGCCGGTAATTCGGGTATTGGCCCTCTTCTCTTCGGTTCAACGTTCAACATCGAACGCTGAACGCCCGACGTCGAACAGAAGAGGCGAAAGCAACTGACAAAAGGCGTTCTCTTTCTCTCTCGCGGGGATTTCGCCGGCGAATTTTTTGACCCGGCACATCACCGCAATAACACGCGGCGGGCGGCGGCATGGCCGAAGCGAAGGTTGATGTCCAACAGGGCGGCATAGTTGGCGGCGGGAATCAGAGCGGGCTGCAGGTTCAGATCCAAGGTGTAGGTGAGGCGTGTTTGGCCGTTGGTTTGTTGGGCTGCGCCAGCGAACTTGATAGTGCCGAACTTGGCGGGGCCGTCCCAGTTGAGGGTTTCCGGCTGGATGACGGGTTTGAGGCCGGCGGGAGCCGTGACCGTCCACACGGCATGGGAGCGGATGATATGAGTCGTGAGCAGCGGACGTTGCCGGGTGTTGCTGTCGGTGGCAATCAATTGCTGTGGCATGCCGGGCAGGTCAAAATAGAGGCCGGTGCCGCTTTTGATGCCGTAATGAGGCGCTTTGACCGTGTAAGTGAGCGTGCCTGGATAGGTGAAGTCGGTGACCAATTCCCCCTGCGCGCTGGCGTTTTGGGCGACTTCACTGACCAAGTCTTGGAAATCCCGCCTGCGTTCCTCCGGGGTCATTTCGCGGTATTTGGCGGCGAATTCCGCGTGGGCGGTGCCGTGCTGGCGCTGGGTTAGAGTGATGAGCGCGGTCCCTTCGGCATCAAACACCAGATCCACTTGCGTATCGTTGAGGCCCTTCAGGGCGGTCGGTGCGGACCAGGTGAACGCCTTGCCATCCAGGGTGTAGCCGGGTTGCAGGTCCAATCCGGTGGCCCCGAGTAACGCGTATTGACTCAATGCATCCAGCGCCAGCCACTCGCCGGTGGCCGGATGTTTGACGCGGCAGACCAGGCTATCAAAATAACCGTTTTCCGGGATAGTTAGGCCACGCTGCTGCAAGGCCGGCTCCCGGGTCGCCGTGGCGGCCAGGGCCAACTCGGACTCAAAACCCGCGGCCTTGAGCAAAACATGCAGCAGGATCGCGCGGTCGGCACTGTGGCCGTAGCCGTCCTTGAGGGTGACATCGGCCGGTGAAAACGCGACGGCCAGGGGCAAGCTTGAAAATCCGGGGGCCGTGGCGCGGATTTGCCGGGCCACAAAATCACGGATGGCGCTAAGCTTGGCCTGTGGTTCGCTGAGCCCGGCAACCAGCTCCCTGGCCTTGGCGACGGCTGCGGGCTGGTTATCTAACAGCAGAGCCAGCCGCGCGCCGACAGCGGTGGCGTAATCGCTCCAATTGCCGGTGCTCATCGCATAGTCCGGCGCGTCCACCCAGTCGGGCGGGGCAAGGTGTTCGGCGGCCTGCGGTTTGATATCCTGCCAGTGGAACGAGAGTTTGCGGCGGCCGTCTCTAACCGCCTCGGTGAAGTGTCCTTCCTTGGGGAAGTCCATCACCAGATGTGGATCAAGCGCAGCCGGCATGTCATAGGAAATCTCCGTGTCCTTGATCGCATCGCGGCTGGCAAAGGCGTAGGCGGCGTGGAACATCGGATGGTCCTTGGCGGTGGTTTTGATGGCATAGGCCACCATGGAGCCGACCTCGACGCCCGGCAGCGACACCACCAGGGTTTTGGCTCCCGGATAGCGTGGTGCGCTGGCCACCCAATCGGCGTCCAGCGTGTTCATTTCCTGCGGCTGGATCTTGCGCACCGTACCATCGTTCTGGGTCACTCGGGCGTATTCAATCTCCACGTTTTCCCACACGGGATTGAAGTCAAACTTGAGTTCGCTGTTGGATTTCTTGCCGCCATAGGTGAGGATTTTTTTGATGACTTCCTGGCGGATTGACCAGGTGGAAGTATTCTCGATGCGCACGTCACAGCGCGAGCTGAGGACCTCCACATCTGCGGTGGCAGGCGCGGGAGTCGGGCCCGGCGCCGCGGCAAGTCGTGGCGCTGGCCCCGTGCTGTGGCGGAAAAATACCGGCTGCTGGCGGACGTTGGTCTGGAGTTTTGCCATGGCCTGTTTGAGGACTAGATACCCGGCGGGATTCAGCGTGGGCGACTTGAGGCGGATGTCGACAGTGGCTTTCAGCAGGCCGGCCTCTGCGCTGATAGTCTGGGTAAGGCTGAAGTCCTGATGCCCGGTGTTCTCATATTGGGGCAGCGAGAGCGGTTGGGCCAGGGTGGGTGGCAGCGCGATGGTTAGATCTTCATGCATGCCGCACGTCATGTCCAATTGCAGGGGGAAGCGGCGCTTTTCCAATTGGAGCGACTGCCCGATGATCCTCAGCACCATGGCGAGGTTAGGCCCGACGAAGGGCAAGTCGAGTTGTGCCTCATCGCCGCCACACACCAGAATGCTGGGCACGGACCAGCCGATGGTGATGCGGATGTTGCGCGTCGAGTCGTGCATGTCCTCCGGTTCCAGTTTGAAATCGGTGACAGTGGCGCCCGGCAGCATGGAATTGACAGACCTCTCGAAGGAGCGGCGGATATCATCGGGTTTGGCTTGGGCCAGGCTGCCGCGATAACGGACGTCGTTGATGCCCGTCATGTCCATCACGGTGGTGCCGGTGGCGCTGCCATTATCGGCGAGTTTCACATCGGTTTTGACCAGGCACATATTATCCTCCACGGGAGAAACGGGCGAAGTCATGAGGGTTTCGCCCTCCGGGGTGGCCACCAGATAGCTCCGGTCGTAGAGATACTGCGGCATGAGGTCTGCGGTGCTCTCGTTGGTGCTGTCCATGAGCAGGTATTTGCCATCCCGGGTGCGGGCGGCAGTGATCGCATGATTGAAGTTGGCGGAGGGCACCTCGGGGTCGAGTTTGGCTCCCACCATGATAATGACGGGGAAGGCGGGGATGCCGGCCTCGCCGAGCATGGTGACGAGCAACGCCGCCTTGTCGCGACAGACGCCATAGCGGTTGTCAAAAGTGATATTCACATCATGGGGTTCGTAACCGGGCGCGCTTTTCTCGGTGGTAATGCCCATGTAGCGGATTTCCTGACTCACAAATTTGAAGATGGCCGCGATCTTGTCCCGCTCGGTAGCCGCCTTGGCGGTCAGTTCCTTGGTTTTGGCGCGAATCGCCGGGGTGGATTTCTCCAGATGACTCTTGCACAGATTGTAATACCAGCGGCTCACATCTTTCCAATCCGCCACGGTGCTCACCAACAGGCGCTGGCAGCAGGTTGCCAAGCCCGGCATGCCATTCTCCGGAAACACCTGCGGCACATCGCGGCCAGTCCAGACATAACGGATTTTTTCACCTTCCACCTGCTCGCCGGCCGTGATCGTGCCCTGCACTTCACTGAGCAGCGCCTTGCTCTTGAGCGGATGATCCTTCGGCGCCAGATACTCATAAGTGATCTGCTTGATGGGCATGGTGGTCTCTAGCAGCGACCAGTCGGCATAACACCCCTGCATTCTCGGCTTGGACTCCCAGCGTTTGACAAAAAACCGGAGCGTGTCGCCAATCTCCACATTCGGCACGGCGGCAACCAGCATCTTGTCGTTGGGATCGTAAATGTTGGCTGCCATCTGCGCGCAATCCACCTGCTCCTTGCTAATCGCCTTGGCATCGTGCCGCACAATGCCGCCGTCCGCCTTGATCACTTCCACCGCGACAATCTCCATGCCACCGTAAAAAACATTGTAGGCGAAGCTTTTCACACCGGCCTTGCGACCCGCCTCGGTGAGCACTTTCACATACTCCTCATCCAGAGTCACAAAACCGCCATCCGCCTGGTACTCGCTGCGCACATGCTCGGCCACCAGCACGGTGTCCGCATCCGGATATCGATCCGCCGTGACTTGCTTGGCAGACGCCAGGGCCTGGCCGTGATCGAGTAGGGCCGCAGGTGCCGCTGCCACAGACGCGGTGACCGCCTCCGCCGGGCGGTCTTGGGCGGAAACGACTGCCATGCCGGTCACTGCGGCTATGACGAGAAAATTCAGATGACGTGTTTTCATGGATGGGCTGGGGGCGTGTTCGCGCAGGACTAACGTCACCACCGTACCGGGTTTTCCAATTTTTCACTACCTCGTAGTTGCCAGACGCAAAGAAGAGCCTGAGTCATACCCACGCCATTCCCTGCGACAGACCCTTTTTCAAGACCCGTGCGATCACCCGCACCGCCCTATGTGAATGAGCGCCAAGCCCATGAAGAACCGGCAAGGTTACTCATGAACAAGACTATCGCGACGAAGTGGGAACCACCCTGCTCCACGAACTCGGTCACTATTTGGGCTGGGACGGGGAACAAGTGGCGGACCGCGGGTTGGAGTGAGATGTCGTTGCGGCCTCAAAGAACAACGTGAACTCGTGGCGGTTGTATGTCAGGTGGGTTTGCGCTAACAGACGCAGGCCGCCTGCGGCAGCACACCCGATGACCGATGCGCACAAGCGTTGGATGCCTGCCAGCGTGTCAACCCCGGCGGTCTTGAGCGTGAAGATGACCAAACCACCAGGTTGCAGGTGTTTTGTCAGGCGCAGCACCGCTTCGATCGCGTTGCGGGCCTCGCCATTCATGTCGGATAGAATCGCGTCGTAACGGGTGCCGCTCTGCGGCGTGAAAGTGGCGGCGTCACCGCAGATGAATGTCAGATCGGAGGAAGAATCGAGCCGGGCGTCCAGCGGGGCGCGATCCACAGCAGTGACGCGATAGCCTCTGGTGAGCAACTCGGAGGTCATGCCACCTGGGCTGGCGCCGAGTTCGAGCCAGTGGGATGGTGCGGGTGGCGCAGGCCGGTGGAGGCGCAGGTAATGGAGGGCTTCGGCAAGCTTGGCGCCGGCGCGGCTGATGGTAGTGGCGGCGTTCCGGCTGATGAATTTGGTGCCACCCGGATAGAATCCGTTAGATAGCATCGGGCTTTGCATGCCGCAAAACAGCCCCTCTTTGCCTAGCAGGCAGAACAGGGTCGCCGCGTCCGGGTCTTGGGCTTCCACATCGGGCCGTGGCTGGGCAGGCGGCGGAAAAAGTTGCAACGCCCGCCCGCGCAGGTTGGAGGCAAGTTTTTTGTAGTAGGAATCGCGCGCGCCCGGGCTGAGCAGGCCGACGAGCAGGTTTTGGGGATGATAAGCACCGAATTTCCGCGCCAGTGCCTGTGCGGCCTTTTCCACAAAACCCTCCATGTCGCGCGGGCAGCAGGGCCAGTTGTGATGAACCGGCAGATTCCATCTAACAAACCTGGCAATCTCCGGCAGGCGTAAGGCCGCCGGATCGGCAGGCCGGATCAGGAAATACTCCTCACCCAGGTGGGTGCAGGTTGGGGTGTTAAGGAGGTGGACGATATCCGGGGCGGCTTCTTCAAAGGTATTGGAGATGCGGATCAACCACGATGATGCGGGAGCGGGCACGGCGGCGGGGGAGTTGGAGTGATGGAGTGATGGAGTGATGGAGTGATGGAGTGATGGAGTGATGGAGTG
>JBAXPF010000078.1:0-14271 GCA_037132955.1 Verrucomicrobiota bacterium
CGAACATCGAACATCGAACATCGAACATCGAACATCGAACATCGAACATCGAACTGATGAGGCGTCGTCCCGCGTGGACAAGTCATCACCTGGACTGCGGTGACTCGTCACCGCCGAATGCCGCGTCGCCTTGGCGACGGGGGGCGACGGCACTCTTGATCGAACATTGAACATTGAACATTGAACTAAAGAGGTGCCGCCCCGCGTGGACAAGCCTTCACTTGGGCCCTCTTGCTCTAACATTTGCGGCATCCTTTGCTGCCCCGCACTCCAGCGCGGAGCGCTCATTCTCTTCGTTCGACGTTCGATGTTCAATGTTCGCATCCGAGCACTCCCGCGGAGCGCTCTTTCTTCCCTCTTATTTCCGCTTTCAGCTTTTCAGTATTTCAGCTTTTACAAAAGAGGAGAGGCGGACTCGCGCCCGCCTCTCCCAGAAACATGATCCTCTAATCAGCCACCCTTAACGGTGCCGACGCAGCAAGCCCAGCATCCCAAGCGCTCCAAGAAGCACCGGGGAGGTGAGCCCGCCCGATCTGGCGCCGACAGAAAGGATTTGCCAAGTCGCTTGGCAATGGTAGGGTCACCCATGCCAACGGTCCTGCTGATTGGATCATTCCGGTTTCACTTCTATTCCGATGAAGGACAAGAGCCAGCTCACATCCACGTTCGCAGCCCCGAGGGTGAATGCAAGTTCTGGCTCGAACCATCGATCGGTCTGGCTGGCAACCGGGGCGTCAAACCGCATGACCTTCGGCGCATCGAGCAATTGGTTTTTGAGCACCAACAACGCTTGAAGAACGCTTTTTATGAACACATCTCTCGCTGAACATCCCGCCTCTGCAGAACCTGCTGCCATCCGCGCCTGGGCCGTGGCAAGGACCATTTTTATGGAACTTCACGACGGTCGCTGCGTCGGGTTTCCGGCCGACCGCTTCCGCATCCTGGCCGCTGCCACTGAGGCACAACTGGCCAAAGTCGAGCTTGAAGTCAACGGCTATGCCCTGCGCTGGGACGAATTGGATGAGGATATCACCGTGCCCGGCATCCTCGCCGGACGCTTTCAGTTGCCTCCCGCATGATGGCGCGGCTCCTTCTCCCAGCCGCAGGAGTGGTCCGCACAGTCCCCTGTGCGGTCTTCATGCAGAGAGTGTGGCAGCGGCCATGCCCGCAGCTGCCCTTCCCTTGAGCCTTGGTCATCGGCAACACGGGCAAGCTGCCCGTGCTCCTCTTGAAGACGGGACTTGGTAAGTCCCGCCCCATGTCCGGGGCGGCTCTTGGGCGTCTCGTGGCTAATGTATGATGGCGACCTGTCAAGCGCGGGTTGCCACGCAGGGACATGTCTTCACCCGGACTGCGGTGACTCGTCACCGCCGAATGAATCCCATCTTCCTTTGCGCCTCTGCGCGTTCGGCGAGCTCAGCCGAGCCGGCTTTGCGCCATTCCCTTACCGTTCTACCGAAACACCGAAGCTTCTGTGCTTCCATTCAATTCATTCCGGTTAACCTAAATAGGAAAATGGGAAAGGTTTGAGAGGTTCTTTTTACCACTGATTCCACTGATTTCACAGAAAGAATTGGATTGGCATATCTCGTGCCTGGCATTCACCTGTTGGGTTTGATAGGACGCCAATACAACTGATTCAAAATCAGTATTATCAGTGAAATCAGTGGTTTTCATCTTCCTTTATAGGGTTAATCTAACTAACTACTGAGATCAAACTTCGGTTTGGAGGTTCAATTCAGCCTTTGCCGCTCCGCACCGCGCGAAGCACTCTTTCTTCCCTCTCATTTCCGCTTTCAGCTTTCCGCTTTCCGCTTTCTCTTCCCTCTTATTTCCGCTTTCAGCTTTCAACTTTCAGCTTTTACCAAAGAGGAGAGGCGGACTCGCGCCCGCCTCTCCCAGAAACAATATCCTCTAATCAGCCACCCTTAACGGCGGCGACGCAGCAAGCCAAGCATCCCAAGCGCTCCAAGAAGCACTGAGGAAGTCTCGGGGATCGCCATGATGAGGGTGTTATAGGCACCAGCATCTGCACCAACGCCGGGACTTCCGTTGAAAGTCCCGTTCGTTCCGATGATCGGGGTGAGACCCTTCGGATTTGAAGTAAAATTGGACTCATTAGGGTTGTCGTCGACAATCGTACCAATCGAAACCATTGCAAAGTGGGACCCACCATTAATCTGACCCACCCCTGCACCTACTGTAAAGCTAGTAGCATCCGTGACGATCGAGTAAACCACGCGACCAAGGAGCGCATTCGCCCCGGTAATGATCCCAATGGAGGTTGGATCTGACTGTTCAGCGTAACCTCGAACGGCACCGAGCGTTGGACCAGTTGCTCCCGGTATCGCAGATGTAACCAGAGTGAAGTTGCCCAGAGTTAGTTGTGCTAGCAGCTCTGGAACCGTATCAATTTGGGATTGGGTTACTCCAGCGGCAAAATAGCCCATGGTTACCAACCCGCTATTCATCAGCGTGCCATTACTGTTAGCATATAGGGTATCACCAATACCCGTATCGACGTTGCTTACAATCATGGTCGTTGCACTGGCATACATACCTCCGGCAAGCAGTGTTGCGGCGACAGCTAGTGATAGTTTCAATTTCATTTTGTTCAGTTTAATTTCGATTGTTGTTTACGAGAGTTTTGAGAATGATTTGCTAAATTAGAGACTGGAGTAACCGGTCGGCACGTCAAATGTTACAAGCTTTGGTGTACCAGTTGCAGATTTGCGCTGAATATAGATTCCGGGAGTCATGGCAACATCAACAGACACTATGCCAGTATCAAGGGTTCCATTGCTTGTTGTGTGCCACCTGCCTGGGACGGCCCCCTGCGGCGCGGTCAGGTCATTTGTCTTATGCCAATATTTGGTGTACAGCCCGCCCCCAATGGGAACCCAAACGATGTCGGAGTTAGTTGCAGAAAGTCCGCCTGCAATATCGCCCATCATACCCGACGTGAAGAGAGTCAGCCCAACTGGAGGAGTTATTCCGATTGGATTGTAACCTTGAACGATCGTTGTATTCGAACCAGTGGTCTTCACTTCGCCTGATATAACCAAGGTACCAGCCGTACCCTTTTTCTCGATTAGAATACCATCAGTGTAAACCAGCGGAACATTCGGAGAATAGACATTGGTCGTCGCGTTGGTGTATTGCCTGCTATTGCTAGGGCCAGGTAAGGGTGAATTGGTCCTGATGTAATACTTTGTCCACCCACCCACACCATTCGGAATCCAAACCTTATCAGAGTTGGTGGCCGAGAGTCCACCAATAATGACGCTGTCTGCGACAGCCGTACCCAGACCGAAGACCTCCTCAAGCGTGGGAGCGACGCGCACTCTGTAAGAGCCAGTGAGGCCGGTCAGAGTGCCAGGAAGGGTGAGGGTGGTATCGGTCCATGTGACAAAATCCTGAACAGTGCCCGCTTGCGGTGCGCTCAACGACTCGAAAATGCAGGTCCGGCTTGCCGGCAGTACTGACGTGAAATTGCCACCCGTGACAGTCACTACAGTGGTGTCATTCGGAGCAGTGCCCGCAAACGCGACGCTCGTGATGGTGCCCTGCACCAAGGTCGGCGTGAGCACATTGAGGCCGAGCAGATTGTACTTATTGGCCTCCATCGACTGCGACGTATATCCGACAGGCGTGGTGTAAGCGGTGGTTTGAGCCGATGCAAGACCGCACGCGAGTGCGGCAGCGATTAATGAATAAGGGATGAATCGTTTCATGATGGTGAGTGGACTGGGTTAGGGATGTTTGTTTCTGTAGGATTTTTCGGGTGCTTGACAGGCTTGTATCACGGATGAGGTGGCACAATTGAAACGCGCACTCGGACGTTCTGTGATTAAGAAAGCCGCACAGCCCCCCCTTCCGCAAGAAAAATTTGCAAAATCGGTGATTTTTTTTGAGTGGCGGAGGGCGAATGCCCGTTGAGCAGGTGGTTTTGAGGTGCAACTCGTTGGATTTGATAGCTTTGCGTTTATTTGGAATGCATGGGGTGGCTTGGGGTGGGAGCGGGGATTTTCAACCCCTGTTAGCCCGGGGTGGCGGCCGCGGTGCGGCCCCGATCCCGGGCTAACAGCTGGAATTCCGCCGGGATGATGAATCAAAGAGGGCAAGCAGCTTGCCCGACAACACGGCTGTATTGAGGTTGAAATCTTGGCTTTAATCAGTGGTTTCCGTGGTTTACTTGGCGCCAAAGCCCCGAGAATTGCCCCGCGCGAAGCCGCGAAGAACGCGAAGGAATCCCCAAGGTGATGGGTGTGGCCCGCTGGAAGTTGAATTCTTCCCCTGCCCTCGTTCAGGGATTGCGCCGCAGCAGTTTCCCGGTCACTTTACGGGCACCACAGCCATCCCATGCCATGCACCTCATCCCCCACTCGTCTCATGTCCGCGCGTCTTGATTTTTGCAGCCGCCACCTCGGTCCGGTGGGCGTGGAGCGCGAGGCCATGCTGCGTGCCATCGGCTATCCCAGCCTTGAGGCGCTGGTCGCTGCGGCCGTGCCGGCGGGCATCCGCCTGGATGGCGCGTTGGATTTGCCCGCCGCCCGCTCAGAGCCGGAAGCCCTCGCCTGGCTCAAAAACATCATGGGCAAAAACTGTCTGCTCAAGTCGTTCATCGGCCAAGGCTATTACGGCACCCACACGCCCGGCGTGATCCAACGCAATATTATGGAAAACCCCGGCTGGTATACCGCCTACACGCCCTATCAGGCGGAGATCGCCCAGGGCCGCCTCGAGGCCTTGCTCAATTTCCAAACGCTGGTCAGCGACCTCACCGGCTTGGAGGTGGCCAATGCCTCGCTGCTCGATGAAGGTAGCGCCGCGGCGGAAGCGATGAGCCTTGCCCTCGCCACCAGGCCGCATGCCACCACCATTTTTGTCTCCGACCGTTGCCATCCGCAAACCCTCGACGTGCTCGTCACCCGCGCCGAACCGCTCGGCATCAGCGTGCGCGCCGGCGACTGGCAGACGTTGGATCCGGCCGCGTGCGAGGGCCTGTTCGCAGTGCTGGTCCAATACCCGGACACCCGCGGCCGCATCGATGATTTCTCCGGCTTGTTCGAAAAATGCCGGGCCGCAGGGGTCGTCACCATCGTCGCCGCCGATTTGCTCGCCCTCACCTTGCTCAAGCCGCCCGGCGAGTTCGGCACCGACATCTGCATTGGCTCGGCCCAACGCTTCGGCGTGCCGATGGGCTTTGGCGGGCCGCACGCCGGCTTCATGGCTTGCAAGGATGCGCTCAAACGCAAGATGCCGGGCCGCCTCATCGGGGTGTCCGTCGATGCCCGCGGCACACCCGGCCTGCGCCTCGCCCTGCAAACCCGCGAACAACACATCCGCCGCGACAAGGCCACATCTAACATTTGCACCGCGCAGGTCCTGCTCGCCGTGATGGCTTCGATGTATGCCGTCTATCACGGCCCGGAGGGGCTCACGCATATCGCCCGCACCATTCACCAGCTTGCCGCCGGCTTGAAAAAATCCCTCACCGACCACGGCGTCATGATTGAGGATGGCGCGTTCTTCGACACCCTGGTGGCCGGGGTTCCCGGCCGGGCCGACGCGATTCTCGCCGCCGGCGTGGCGGCTGGCATCAATCTGCGTCGCATCGATGCCGACCACCTGGGCATCGCGCTGGATGAAACGACCACGGCGGATGAGTTGAGGTCCGTGGCCGCGGTGTTTGGTGCGCACATGCCAAAGCCGGGCGATGGCACCCATCCCCCCGCATGGCCTGCGGCATTCCACCGCAGCTCGCCGTTTCTAACGCAAAAGGTGTTCCACAGCCATCACTCGGAAACCGAGATGCTGCGCTACCTCAAACGGCTCGAATCCAAAGACCTCGCGCTCAACGAATCGATGATCGCGCTCGGGTCTTGCACCATGAAGCTCAATGCCACCGCGGAAATGCTGCCGCTGAGTTGGCCGGAAGTCGCCTCGCTCCATCCCTTCGTCCCCGCCGGCCAAAGCCAGGGCTACCGCACGCTGCTCGGATTGTTGGAGGACTGGCTGGCGGAGGTCACCGGCTTTGCCGCGGTCTCGCTCCAACCCAACGCCGGCTCGCAAGGCGAATACGCCGGGTTGCTCGCCATCCGCCGCTATCACCTGGCCCGCGGCGATTCCCACCGCAACGTGTGCCTCATCCCGGTCTCCGCGCACGGCACCAACCCCGCCTCCGCGGTCATGGCCGGCATGCAAGTGGTCGGCGTCAAATGCGATGCGGCCGGTAACATCGACGTGGCCGACCTCACCGCCCGCACCCACGAACACCGCGCCAAGCTCGCCGCATTGATGGTCACCTATCCGTCCACCCACGGGGTGTTTGAGGAAACCATCCGCGCCATCTGTGAGATCATCCACGAGGCCGGCGGCCAAGTCTACATGGACGGCGCCAACATGAATGCCCAGGTCGGTCTCACCAGCCCGGGTGCCATCGGCGCCGATGTCTGCCACCTCAACCTTCACAAGACGTTCTGCATCCCGCATGGCGGCGGCGGCCCCGGCGTGGGCCCCATCGGCGTGGCCCCGCAACTTGTCCCCTATCTGCCCGGCCATCGCGAACTCGACGCCAAGGCCGGCGCCGTGTGCTCCGCCCCATGGGGCAGCGCCTCTATCAACACCGTCTCGTGGATGTATATCGCCATGATGGGGGCGGCCGGTCTAACCGAAGCCACCGGCGTCGCCATTCTCAACGCCAACTATATGGCCAAACGGCTGGCACCGTTCTATCCGATTCTCTACACCGGCCATGCCGGGCTCGTCGCCCATGAATGCATCATCGATGTGCGGCCCCTCTCGGACAAGAGCGGCATCACCGTGGAGGACGTGGCCAAGCGCCTGATGGACTACGGTTTCCATTCCCCCACCATGAGTTGGCCGGTCGGCGGCACCCTCATGATCGAGCCCACCGAGTCCGAAGCCCAAGCCGAACTCGACCGCTTCTGCGATGCCATGATCGCCATCCACGGCGAAATTTCCGCCATCATCCGCGGCGAGTCCGATGCCCACGACAACCCGCTCAAACACGCCCCGCATCCGGTCGAGGCCGTCTGCGGCAACGCCTGGCCGCACGCCTACTCACGCGAGCAGGCCGCCTTCCCGTTGCCCTATCTGCGCCGCCACAAGTTCTGGCCTGCGCTTGCTAGAATCGACAACGTCCACGGCGACCGCAACCTCGTCTGCACCTGTGACTCGGTGGAAGCGTACACCGCGGCGAATGGATAGATCCTAATCACAGGCCACCCATATGTCCATGTCAGCAGTGGCGCGCGGATAGCCGTGGAAGCCCACGGCCCAGCCACCTACCAGCAGATAGGCCACTCCAGTTTCATTGAGAAACCTGAAGAAGTCTTTGAAGTCGTCCGGTAGCTGCATCCTGGCCATACATTACGGTGCGCATGAATTGAACCGCGGAAACCCTCTCCTCCACCGACCGGCTTCGCCACGAAGCCACATATTCCGCAGTCTGTTCGTCCAGTGTCCCAATGGAAAACGCGCTCCGGTCCACGCGGCTGGAGCCGAGTTTTGGGGTCGCTGGATGGGCTGGAGTGGGCATGCCTCAAACTAGCCTGCTGCGGATGCATTGTCGAACAGGAATTCATTGCGCCCAAGGGGTGCGTGACAAATCTCTGGCGCAGGAAGTCTTGACACTCCGGCTGATTCATTCACCCATTTCCCGCGAAATCTCAATCTTCCCGCAATCCCACCCACCTCATGACGCCGCCCTCCCCCATCGACTGGACCACCTGGCAGGGCGAAATGCTCGCCACGCTGATGTTCATTGTGCACGACGGGCAGGTGCTGCTCATCGAGAAAAAACGCGGCCTGGGCGCGGGCAAAGTCAACGGCCCCGGCGGCAAGATCGAGCCCGGCGAAACCCCGCTGCAAGCGGTCATCCGCGAAACCCAGGAGGAACTCTGCATCACCCCCCATGCCCCGCGCAAACTCGGCGAACTGTGGTTTGCCATGTCCGATTGCCCGGACATCCTCTGCCATGTCTTCCGCGCCGAGAGCTTCACCGGCACCCCCACCGAAACCGATGAGGCCGTCCCGCTCTGGTCACCGCTTCATGCCATCCCCTATCACCGGATGTGGGAGGATGACTGCCACTGGCTGCCGATGCTGTTAGAAAACCGGACGTTCCGCGGCCGCTTCGTCTTCGCCGGCGAGCGCATGCTCTGGCGCGAACTCGCCACCGGGCTGGTTTTTGGTTAGACCGGCCGCGGGCCAAGGTGGGAGCGGCACCGCGTTGGCCCAAGCGGGACAGCGGCGGGGGTCTCAAATACCATCTCTTGCAACGGCCTCACCGGGAAAGCAATTTCCCAGCAGTTCGGCGGGTTCATTGGCGATTCAGGTCATCGGCACGATTATGGGAGTGTTCCGTAGTGAATCAAAATTTCATGGCGAGCAGCGCGAACTCCTTGTGATGCACGCTGAGTTGCTGCAGGCGGAGGGTGGTGAAGCCCATGTCAGTTAGACTGGCCAGCCATTGCGCCTTGTCCGCGATCTGGAGCAAATCGGTGAGTTTGAGGGTGAGCAACACGCCGCGGATGTCCGGAGCCATCTGGCAGAATCGGGCGCATTCCTTGAGCACCACCTCGGGCGACTGGTTCATATCGGACATGAACCAGCTCACGCCCGGCCCGAGGTCGCGCTTGCTGGCCAGGGCCGCGGGTTTGCGGCAATGGAAAAACCAGGGCTTGTGAGTTGGGGCGTCGGCACGGTTGGCGATGGCCGAGGCAAGGACCACCTCCGCCATTTTCGCGGGGTCCACGCCAATGGTGGAAATCCCGCGCTGCAAGAGCGCCAACACGACACCGCCGGGGGCGCAGCCGAGTTCCACGACGACATCCGCAGGGGTGAGTTGCAACGCGAAAAACCGCAAGGCCTCCTCCAATTTAAGCCAGGCGCGCGACGGGGATTCCAGCGGCATCACGAGCCCCGCGTCGCCCGCCGGATCGGGACTGAGAAACGGCGCATGACGGTGCAGGCCCGCCCAAAATTCCGTCGGTCCGAGTTCGACCACCGTGCCAATGAGTTGGCCGATGTGCGGGCTCGCGGCGCAAGGCAGGCCCTGCATCTTGCGCTCAAAATACCGGGCGTGATGAATCAACGCAGCCGCGTCGAGGCGTTGCAGCGCCGCTTCCCGCGTCGGCGCTTTGCCTAGCGAAAGACACAGGCGTCTGGCGCAGGCGAGTTCTGCCGTGAGCGATTTGAGAGCCAACGGCGCATCCGCCTTGAAGGTCACGAAGCCCCGGCGCTGATAGCTGAGGCGCCAGCCGAGGGCCATCGCTTCCAGCTTCAACGCCTTTTCCGACCCCGGATTGCAGAGGGCGAAAACAAACTCTGATTCCAGACGGTTCACAGTCCGCAGAGACTGGAAATGCCTGTCCCTTCCGGCAAGATGAATCTCAACTTTATGCTTTCCAGCGCCACCCGCCGCGCCCAGCGTGGGGCCATGAGCGCCCGCCCGCAACCCCTCGATCTAGCTGTTATCGGTGGTGGCGCGTCCGGGTTTTTCACCGCGCTGCAATACGCGGAATTGGCGGCCGGCAAGCGCGTCGCCATCTTTGAAAAAAGTTATCATTTCCTCCAAAAAGTCCGCATTTCCGGCGGCGGCAGGTGCAACGTGACCCACGCGTGTTTTGATCCGCGGGAGCTGGCCAGGAATTATCCGCGCGGCGGGCGCGAATTGCTCGGAGCCTTCCACCACTGGCAACCCGCCGATACCGTCGCGTGGTTCAAGCGCTGCGGGGTCACCCTCAAGACCGAGCCGGACGGGCGGATGTTTCCTAACACTGATTCCGCGCAAACCATCATCGGCTGTTTCCTCGATCGGGCCGACGCGTTGAAAATCCCGCTCTATCAGAACCATCCGCTCTCCGGCATCGCGCGGCTCGCCTCCGGCGGGTTTTCACTGCGCTTTGCCAATCTAACGGATCCGGTCGAGGCGCGCGCGGTGTGTCTAGCCACCGGTTCGCTCAATGGCAGCCCGCTGCTCCAGCAGCTAAGCGACCTTGCGCAACCCATCGTGGCGTTGGTCCCCTCGCTCTTCGCATTCAACGTCAGTGACCCCCGCATCAGCGGCCTGGCGGGCGTCGCGCATCCCAAAGTGGCGGTGCACCGCCCAGGGTGCAAACCGGCCCAACAAGGGCCGCTGCTCATCACGCACCGGGGTTTCAGCGGCCCCGCCATCCTGCGGTTGTCCGCGTGGGACGCCCGTGCCATGGCGGAAGCCAATCACCATTTCCCCCTTCTCATCGATTGGCTGCCCGAGTTGAAACTAGCCGCGCTCGTCGCGCGCTTCGCCGAAATCCGTCACTGCCAGGGTGCCAAACTCATTCGCAACACGCCGATTGCGCCCATTCCGCGGCGCCTGTGGGAGAGTATCATAGCCGGCTGTGAGGTCGCCGATCTAACAACATGGGGCCAGTTGCCCAAGGCGGCGAGCCAACGTTTGCTAGACGCGTTGAAATCCTCGCGCTTCGAGGTCACCGGCAAAACCACCAACAAGGACGAGTTCGTCACCGCCGGCGGCATCGAGCGCAATTCTATCGACTTTCAGACGATGCAAAGCCGCGTCACGCCCGGCCTGTATTTCACCGGTGAGTGCATTGACATCGATGGCATCACCGGAGGGTTCAACTTTCAAGCCGCGTGGACCACTGCCCACGTCGCCGCCACCGCCATCGCCAAGGCACCCGCACAGTTGCCAGGTTCCGGGCGATAAAAATGCCATCATAGGGTCAGAAATGGACACTTTGTCCCACTCTGACCGCGACATCTTGTCCAAAACTCGCTTCGAGGCCTCGGATGGAATCGCGCTCTTGATTTTTAATCGTCTTATTTCCAGCCAGTTATGAGCATTTTTGGGATCTTGGCACGCATCCTGCAAAACGGTCTGCGCAAACAGCCCGTCACCACGGGTCAACCAAAGGAACCAAAAACATGTCCAAAATTCTCGGAATCGACCTCGGCACCACCAATTCCTGCATGGCCGTCATGGACGGCGGTGAGTCCACCGTGCTTGAAAACTCGGAAGGTGCCCGCACCACTCCCTCCATCGTCGCCTTCGCTAAAAACGGCGAACGCCTCGTCGGCCAGGCCGCCAAACGCCAGGCCGTCACCAACCCGAAAAACACGATCTTCTCCGCCAAGCGCTTGATTGGCCGGAAATTCTCAGAGCTCACCGCCGCGGACAAGCGCATGCCCTACACCATCGTCGCCGCGTCCAATGGCGACGCCCATATTCAGGTGACCGTTGCCGGGGAAACCAAGACCTACTCGCCGCAGGAAATCTCGGCCATGGTGCTCGGCAAACTCAGGGCCGACGCCGAAGCCAAGCTCGGTGAAAAAATCACCCAGGCCGTCATCACCGTGCCGGCCTATTTCAACGACTCCCAGCGCAACGCCACCAAGGCCGCAGGCGAAATCGCCGGCCTCGAAGTGTTGCGCATTATCAACGAGCCGACCGCCGCCGCCCTCGCCTACGGCCTCGACAAAAAAGCCGATGAAAAAATCGCGGTGTATGACCTCGGCGGCGGCACCTTCGATATCTCGGTGCTCGAAATCGGTGACGGCGTGTTTGAAGTGCTCGCCACCGATGGCGACACCCAACTCGGCGGCGACGATTGGGATAACACCCTGATCCAATGGGTGGTCGCGGAATTCAAAAAAGATCAGGGCATCGAACTGTCCAGCCAACCCGATGCGCTCCAACGCATCAAGGAAGAGGCGGAAAAGGCCAAGATCGCGCTGTCCTCCACCCAGTCCTACGACATCAGCCTGCCCTTCATCACCGCCGACGCCACCGGCCCGAAGCACATCCAACTCACCCTCACCCGTTCGAAATTGGAACAGCTCACCGACTCCCTCTTCGAGCGCACCAAGCAACCCGTCCGCAACTGCCTGGCCGCCTCCGGTCTCAAACCGTCGCAAATCGATGAACTCGTGTTAGTCGGCGGCATGACCCGCATGCCCAAGGTCGTCGATGTCGCCCGCGAACTCGCCGGTCAAACGCCTCATCAAGGAGTCAACCCCGATGAGGTCGTGGCCATTGGCGCGGCCATCCAGGGCGGCGTGTTGCGCGGCGACGTCAAGGATGTCCTCCTGTTGGATGTGACCCCGCTCACCTTATCCATCGAAACGCTCGGCGGCATCGCCACCGCCATGATCGAGCGCAACACCACCATCCCCGCCAAAAAATCCCAGATTTTCTCCACCGCCGCCGATAACCAACCCGGCGTGGATATCCAAGTCTGCCAAGGCGAGCGTAAGATGTTTGCCGACAATAAACGCCTCGGCAACTTCAAGCTCGACGGCATCGCCCAGGCCCGCCGTGGCGAGCCGCAAATCGAAGTCACCTTCGATATCGACGCGAACGGCATCCTTCACGTTTCCGCCAAGGATAAGCAATCCGGCAAGGAACAGAAGATCTCCATCCAAGGGTCATCCGGCCTGTCCAAGGACGAAATCGAACAAGCCAAACGCGACGCCGAATCCCACGCCGACGAAGACAAAAAACGCGTCGAAAAAGTCGATGCCAATAACAAGGCCGACAACCTGATCTTCAGCGTCGAAAAACAACTCGCCGAACTCGGCGACCAGGCGCCGGCAGAACTCAAGTCGATGCTCGAAGGCAAAATCCAAGCCGTCAAGGACGCCCTCACCAGCGATGATGTGACCCGCATCAACAGCGCCGTCACCGACCTCGAAAACTCGCTGCAAGCCCTTGCCGCCGCCGCCCAACAAGCGCAGGCCGCGGCCGGCGCCCAACACAACCCCGACGTCGAAGCCGCCCCGGAATCCCACGAACCCAAACAAGCCAAGGGCAAGGTCGTGGATGCCGAAGTGGTCGATTGACCGCCTCTCCCATCTTCCACTCCGCTTCCGCGGCGTGGCATCTCACCCCAACCAAACAACAAACAACAACACCAACAAAACATATGGCTAACATCAAACCACTCGGACAACGCGTCCTGGTCAAACGTCTCGAAGCTGAAGCAATCAGCGCCGGCGGCATCGTCCTTCCAGACACCGCCAAGGAAAAACCCCAGGAAGCTGAAGTCATCAGCCTCGGCACTGGCGGCAAGGACGATAATGGCAATGCCATTGAGTTCACCGTCAAGGTCGGCGACAAGGTGCTCATCTCCAAATACGGCGGCACTGAAGTCAAGCTCGACGGCCAGGAAGTCCTCATCATCAACGAAAGCGACATCCTCGGCATCGTCGGCTGAAGCCGATAGGTTATTCGTTATAGGTTAAGGGTTATTGGGTGAAAAGCCAATGACTCAGCCTGAGCGAATGACCGCCAGTTCAACCAATAACAAATAACATATAACTTCTAACTAATACACACAATGGCCAAACAACTCCAATTCGACGAAGCCGCCCGCCAGGCCCTCCTGCGCGGTGTGGAAAAACTTGCCCGTGCCGTCAAAGCGACGCTTGGGCCTGCCGGACGCAATGTCATCATCGACAAGAAATACGGTTCCCCAACCATCACCAAGGACGGGGTGACGGTTGCCAAGGAAATCGAGCTTGAGTGCCCCTATGAAAACATGGGTGCCCAACTCATCCGCGAAGTCTCCAGCAAGACCTCGGACATCGCCGGCGACGGCACCACCACCGCCACCGTGCTGGCCGAAGCCATCTATAAGGAAGGCCTGCGCAACGTCACCGCCGGCGCTAACCCGATCTCGCTGCAACGCGGCATCATGAAGGCCACCGAAGCCATCGTCGCGGAGCTCAAGAAGATCTCCAAGCCGGTGTCCGACGCCAAGGAAATCGCCCAGGTGGCATCCATCTCAGCCAATTCGGACGAGACCATCGGCAGCATCATCGCCGAGGCCATGGACAAGGTCGGCAAGGATGGCACCATCACCGTGGAAGAAGCCAAGGGCATCGAAACCACCCTCGAAGTGGTCGAAGGCATGCAGTTCGACAAGGGCTACCTGTCGCCGTATTTCGTCACCAATCCCGAGAGCATGGAAGTGTATCTTGAGAATGCCTACATCCTCATCAACGAGAAGAAGATCTCCTCGCTCAAGGACATGCTGCCGTTGCTTGAAAAGGTCGCCAAGACCGGCCGGCCAATGCTCATCATTGCCGAAGACGTCGAAGGTGAAGCCCTCGCCACCCTCGTGGTCAACAAGCTCCGCGGCATCCTCAACATTGCCGCGGTGAAAGCCCCAGGCTTTGGCGACCGCCGCAAGGCGATGCTCGAAGACCTCGCCATCCTCACCGGTGGCCGCGTCATCACCG
>JBAXPF010000079.1:0-14232 GCA_037132955.1 Verrucomicrobiota bacterium
ACCCTATGTCCAACACCCTATGTCCAACACCCTATGTCCAACACCCTATGTCCAACACCCTATGTCCAATATCAGGGTTCCAAGGTGAAGAAATGTCGATGCTCTGGCTGGCTCAACTGCACCGCCCATGCGGCGGATAAATCGGCGAACCGAGCCGTCCAGCCCTACCGGTATAAGGGTCTGTTAGCCGGACTTCCCCTCAAAAAACCGCCCTGAAAAATAAAAAATCAAAAAATGTCAAATTAGGGCTTGCAAGGTTGCGGGTGGCCACTAGAGTCGCCGCCCCACATCGCCGCTCGTTACCGCCACCATCGGTTCGAGTAGCCAAATCAGGGAAAATTTATCGGGTGCAGCTCCGGAAAAAAGGCTCCTGCGAGGAATCTCGCTGGCGCACCGGTTTGTCCCCACGGGAAAATCAGAACCACGCAGGAAATCATGCCGACCATCAATCAGCTCGTTCGCAAGGGACGCCTCACTCCGGCCGAAAAGTCGAAGTCACCCGCACTTGTGAACTGCCCACAGCGCCGCGGAGTTTGTCTTCAAGTAATGACACGCACGCCGAAGAAGCCGAACTCGGCGCTTCGGAAAGTTGCCAAGGTGCGCCTCACCAACGGCTTTGAAGTCATCGCCTACATTGGCGGCGAAGGCCACAATTTGCAGGAACACTCCATTGTGTTGGTCCGTGGCGGTCGCGTCAAAGACCTTCCGGGTGTGCGCTATCACATTGTCCGCGGCTCGCTCGATACCTTGGGTGTCGATAAGCGCCGCCAGAGTCGCTCCAAATACGGTGCCAAGCGTCCGAAGCCCGGACAGGTCGCCGCGCCCGCCAAAGGCAAGAAGAAATAATCCACCACCCCGTCCCCGCACTTTCACCCCCACAACGCCATGCCACGCCGCAAGCGAGTCTTTACCAAGCCCGACCGTCGCGATCCTCGCTACGACAGCCCACTCGTCGGTCACCTCATCAGCAAGGTGATGCATTCCGGCAAGCGCTCGCTCGCCCAACGGATTGTCTACGCCGCCATCGAGCGCGCCAATGAAGGCATCGATACGGTCGATCCGCTCGAAGTCATCACCCGCGCCGTCGAAAATTCCAAACCCCGCGTCGAGGTCAAGAGCCGTCGCGTCGGGGGCGCCACCTATCAAGTGCCGCTGGAAGTTGCGCCGGAGCGTTCCGAATCGCTGGCCATGCGCTGGCTCGTCAGCTACGCCCGCAACCGCAAGGGCACGCCGATGCACGTCGCACTGGCCAACGAAATCAAGGACGCCGCCAACAACCAGGGCAGTTCAGTGCGCAAACGCGACGACGTCCACAAGATGGCCCAGGCCAACCGCGCCTTCGCCCACTTCCGCTGGTAAAGCGCAGCTTTTATCTAACGAACTCCGACGAGATCCCCGATTACCCCGTGAATCCTAACAGTCCAAACCGCCAACACGTGCTCGAGCGCACCCGGAATATCGGGATCGCCGCGCATATTGACGCGGGCAAGACGACCCTCACGGAGCGGATCTTGTTTTACACGGGGATGATTCACAAGATTGGTGAGGTGCACGATGGTGCGGCCACCACCGATTGGATGGAGCAAGAGCGCGAGCGCGGCATCACCATCACCTCCGCGGCGGTCACCACCGAATGGTGGCAGCGCGCCGAAGTGGGCAGCATCAAACTTTTCCCCGAGCAAAAACAGCGCATCAACATCATCGACACCCCGGGCCACGTCGACTTCACCGCCGAGGTGGAGCGCTCGTTGCGGGTGCTGGATGGGGCGATCGTGGTGTTTTGCGCGGTGGCCGGCGTCCAACCGCAAAGCGAAACCGTCTGGCGCCAAGCCACCAAATACAACGTCCCGCGCATCGTCTTCGTCAACAAGATGGACCGCACCGGCGCCAATTTCCAAAGCGTCTTCAATGAGGTGAAGGAAAAACTCGGTGCCCATGCCGTGCGCATCCTCATCCCCATCGGTGCCGAAGACCAACTCATCGGACAGATCGACGTGGTCAACCAAAAGGCCGTCTATTTCAATGACGATGGCAAACTCGGCTCCACCTACACCGTCGAGGAACTCACCGGCGAGCTGATCGACATCGCCGCCACCGCCTACGATGAATTGATTCACGCGGTGGCCGACGTCGATGAAATCATCGCCGACAAGTTCGTCCACGAGCAGTCGATCTCAATCACGGAACTCAAACAGGGGATCCGCCGCGCCACCATCGCCAACAAGCTCATCCCCGTCACCGGCGGCTCCGCTTTCAAAAACAAAGGCGTCCAATATCTGCTAGATGCGGTGGTCGACTACCTGCCGAGCCCGCTCGACATCCCCCCGGCCCTCGGCATGGACCCCGATGACCACACGCGCCAGATCGAGGTCGTCACCTCCGACCACGAGAAATTCGTGGCGCTCGCCTTCAAGTTGTGGGCTGACAAATACGTCGGCAAGCTGGTGTTTTTCCGGGTCTATTCCGGCGTCGTGAAAAAAGGCGACATGGTTTACAACCCGCGCACCCGCCGCAGTGAACGGGTCGGCCGCCTGATTCAAATCCAGGCTAACGAACACAAGGACATCGACGCCTGCTACGCCGGTGACATCGCCGCCATGGTCGGCCTCAAGAATTGCACCACCGGCGACACCATCGCCGCAGTTAGCCACGATGTGGTGCTCGAGCCACCGACTTTCCCCGATCCGGTCATTTCCATGGCCGTGGAGCCCAAAACCAAGGCCGACCAGGAAAAACTTGGCATCGCCCTGGGTCGGCTCTCCGAGGAGGATCCCACCTTCATGGTCAAGACGGATGAAGACACCGGTCAGACCATCATCTCCGGCATGGGCGAACTGCACCTCGAAATCATCATCGACCGCATCCGCCGCGAATTCAAGGTTGGCGCCAATACCGGCGCGCCACAAATCGCCTACCGCGAAACCATCACCAAGCCCGCCGGCGGCGAAGGCAAGCTCGTCAAACAATCGGGTGGCCGCGGTCAATACGGCCACGTCGTCCTGACGATGAAACCTAACGAAAAAGGCAAGGGCCTCACCATTGAAAACAAGACCGTGGGTGGCTCGATTCCCAAGGAATACATCAACGCGGTATTCAAGGGCATCACCGAGGCCATGACCAATGGCATCATCGCCGGCTACCCGGTCGTCGATGTCCATGTCGAAATTATCGATGGCTCGTACCACGATGTCGACTCTAACGAAAACGCGTTTTCCATGGCCGCCATCTTCGCGATGAAGGACGGTTTCAAGAAAGCCCAGTCGATCTTGCTGGAGCCGATCATGGCGGTGGAAGTGTCCACCCCCGATGACTATCAGGGGGATGTGATGGGCGACCTCAACCGCCGCCGCGGCCATATCCAGAACATGGAAACCAAGGGCAAGCTGGCCATTGTGCGGGCCAACGTGCCGCTCAAGGAAATGTTCGGCTACTCCACGGCCGTGCGCACCTTGTCGTCCGGGCGCGCCTCCTACGCCATGACCCCCTCGCATTTCGAACAGGTACCTAGCAATATTGCCGCGGAAATCATCAACGATCGCACCGGCAAATAATCCCTCCCCACGTCCCCACTTCCACGCAACTCGCCAACCAATCCTCCCCTCATGGAAAATCAGAAAATCCGCATCCGCCTGCGAGCCTACGACCACCGCGCCATCGATCGCTCGGCTCAGGAAATCGTGGAGACCGCCAAGCGCACCGGCGCCCGCGTCGCAGGCCCGATCCCGTTGCCCACCCGCATCGAAAAATTCAGTGTCAACCGCTCGGTCCACGTCAACAAGAAGTCGGCCGAACAATTCGAGATTCGCACGCACAAGCGGCTGCTCGATATCGTTGATCCCACCGCCCGCACCGTGGATGAGTTGAAGAAACTCAACCTGCCCGCCGGCGTGGACATCACCATCCGCATCTGAGCCCGCCTCACTGCATCCTCGATCCTCAATCTCCAATCTTCCATCTCCCCCCAGCCATGTCCCTCGGTATTCTAGGCAAAAAACTCGGCATGACCCGTCTGTTTGACCAACAGGCCGGCAGCATGATTCCCGTGACGGTCATCGACGTGTCCGGCAACACCGTGCTCCAAGTCAAAACCCCAGACAGCGACGGCTACACCGCCGTGCAAGTGGGCTACGGCGACCAAAAGGAACAACGCGTGTCCAAGCCGGACATGGGCCGTTTCAAGAAAGCTGGCTCCACACCCAAGCGCTTCATCCAGGAGTTCCGTTTGGCGGATGGCGACACGCCCCCCGCCGTGCATCCGGGCTTGGAGGTCTTCACTGAAGGCCAATGGGTCGACGTGATCGGCACCACCATCGGCAAGGGCTTCCAAGGGGTTTACAAACGCTACAACTTCGGCGGTCTCAAACAAACCCACGGCTCCATGATGCACCGCCGCACCGGCGCCATCGGTTGCCGCTCCACGCCCGGCCGCGTCTGGAAAAACCAGAAAATGCCCGGTCATCATGGCACCACCCGCGCCACCGTGCAGAACCTCAAGATTGTGGCTATCCGTCCCGAGGACGGCGTGCTCCTTGTTTCCGGTCCGGTTCCCGGAGCCACCGGCAGCTATCTAACCGTCCGTCCCGCCAAAAAGAAGAGTGCCTGATCCGCCGCAGGCCCCTCTGAAACCTTTCACACCGCTTCCCAGTCATGTCAGTAAAGACCTTCACCGTTGAAGACGCCCAAGCCGCCAACCTCGTTTTGGTCGGCGTCGAAAAAGGCCGCCAGGCAGTCCACGATCTCGTGACCGCCTATCGCGCCAACCGCCGCACCGGCTCCGCCAACTCCAAAACCCGTGGCGAAGTCTCCGGTAACAATAAGAAAATCTTCAAACAAAAGGGCACCGGCAACGCCCGTCACGGCGACAAGCGCGCGCCGATCTTCGTCGGTGGCGGCGTGGTCTTCGGCCCGCGGCCGCGCGACTACTCCAAGCATGTCTGCAAAAACGTCCGCAAGCTCGCGCTGCGCCGCGTGCTGGGCGATCTAACCCGCGCCGGCACCATCCTCACTATCGACAGCTTCAGCGTTGCGGATGGCAAGACCAAATCCTTCGTCACCGCCGTCTCCGCCATCACCCCGCCGGCCAAGATCCTTGTTGTTAGCAATACCTTTGACGACAACACCTACCTCGCCGGCCGCAACGTCAGCTGGGTCCAGCTCGTCACCGCCAGTGATCTCAACGTCGAACAACTTCTCCTCGCCAAGTCAGTCATCCTCGTGGGTGACGCCCTCACCACCTTGGCCCATCGCACTGCCTGAACCCAGGACCCCTCACCGAGACCATGAAAGACATTTACCAGGTCATTAAAAACGTCCACCTCAGCGAAAAGGCGACGCTCCTGCAAGAGACCAACAATGAGGTTGTCCTCAAGGTTGACTGCAAGGCTAACAAACTTGAGATCAAACACGCCGTCGAAACGCTGTTTGGAAAAAAAGTCTGTTCCGTCCGCACCGCCAACTGTGCCGGCAAACTTCGTCGTCGTCGCCGCGCTGATGCCGGGCGCACCAACCATTGGAAAAAAGCCATTGTCCGTCTCCAAGCAGGCGAGTCTCTCGACCTTGTCTGAGCCTCCCTGCCGTTGCTCCAAACGTAACACCAAACCGTTCCGCGAGTCATGCCCCTGAAAAACTTCAATCCCATCACTCCCTCCGCCCGCTACAAGTCCCATCCTTCGTTCGAAGAGGTGACCAAGAGCAAACCGGAAAAGAGCCTCCTCACCCCGCTCAAGCGCTCGGGTGGCCGCAATAACACCGGTCGCATCACCTGCCGGCACGTCGGCGGTGGTCACAAACGCCACTACCGCATCATCGATTTCAAGCGTCGCAAGCATGACATGCCTGCCACCGTCCTTGGCATCGAATATGATCCGAACCGCACCTGCCGCATCGCCTTGATCCAATACGAGGACGGCCAGAAATCCTACATCCTCGCCCCTGTCGGCTTGGAAGTCGGTGCCGCGGTCATCGCGGGTGAAAAAGTCGCCCCCAAGACGGGCAATGCCATGCCGCTGCGCTGCGTGCCGCTGGGCACCTCCATTCACAACATCGAATTGTTGCCCGGCAACGGCGGCAAGGTCGCCCGTTCGGCCGGTCAGCAAGCGGTCCTGTCCAACCGCGATGGCGGCTGGGCCTTGGTCAAAATGCCCTCCGGCGAAATCCGCCGCTTCCACGAGGCGTGCTTCTGCACCATCGGCCAGGTCGGCAACCGCGATCACATGAACGAAGTCTCAGGCAAGGCCGGTCGCACCCGCTGGATGGGCGTGCGTCCCACGGTCCGCGGCATGACCATGAACCCGGTTGACCACCCCAACGGCGGTGGCGAAGGCAAATCAAAGTCCGGGGGTGGCCGTCAGCATCTGCTCAGCCCATGGGGACACGCCAAGGGCCAGAAGACCCGCAATCCCAAGAAGATCACCTCCATCTTCATCGTGGAATCCCGCCACAAGAAGCAATAAGCCGATTCCACCGCCCCTGACCCGCATTCTAACGCACCGCTCCCCATGCCCCGCTCCCTCAAGAAAGGCCCCTTCGTTGATCAAAAGCTACTCGCCAAGATTGACCTCGTCGCCGAAGCCGGATCCGACCGCAAGCCCATCAAAACCTGGAGCCGCAAGTCGATGATCACCCCGGACTTCGTCAGCCACAACTTCGCCGTCCATAATGGCAAAACCTTCGTTCCGGTCTATGTCACCGAAAACATGGTAGGCCACAAACTCGGCGAATTCGCTCCCACCCGCATCTTCCGTAACCACGGCGGCATCGGCAAAAAGTAAGCAGCTTCCCTCTCCTCCTCCTCATGCGTGCCACCGCTCACCTCCAGACTTTTGCCGCCACCTTCGGGTTGCTGGCTGCGGTCGTCGTGTGTCCGGCCCAGAGCGCCCAGAGTGCCGAGGATTTGCAGCTCACTGTGGCCAACCTCCAAGGCCAGAACCGCACCCTCCAGCGCAGCCTCGCCGAAGCCAACCGCAGCGAAAAACTCGCCACCGAGCAACTGGCCCAAGTGCGCCTGCGCCTCGAAGCCCTCGGCAAAAACCTTTTCGATGGCGGCGATGACCGCCTCGTGCGGGCGGCCGCGGACATCGAGGTTTCCAAAGAACGGCTCACCACCCTTGAAAGCAATGCGCTGCGACTCACCGCCGCAGTGAGCGATTACCTGCGGCAGGCAGTGGTTTCCGACCCCGATGCCCGCATGCGGGTGGAAACTTCACTGCGCGAGCTTGACGCCATCCTCGGATTGCGCCAGAAACCCCGCGCCGATGTCCGGTCCGGATCCCTCCAACAAGCCCGGGTCGTCAGCATCGATCAAGAAAGTGGCATGCTTGTGTTCAACCTTGGCGAAAACCAAGGTGCCAAAATCGGCATGAACTTCCGCCTCATGCGGGGTCAACAGCCCTACGGCAAAGCCATTCTCGCCGACGTGCGCAAGTCCGTCAGCGGTGCCTTTATCGAAACCGTCGCCCCCGCCGATTCTCCACGCCCCGGCGATCTCGCCGTTCTCGAAACCGAATAAGCCTCACCGCCCCACCAACCCCTCACGTCAGACGACCCATGGAAGTCAAAAGCAGCACCAAATTCATCCGCCTCTCGCCCCAAAAAGCGCGTGACGTGGCCCGTGAAATCCAGGGACTCCCCGTTTCGAGTGCCCTCGATATCCTCAACTTCACCCCGAAAAAGGCTGCCACCCTCATCGGCAAGACCTTGAAGACAGCCATCGCCGATGCGGAAAACAACTACTCGCTCGATACCAACACCCTCGTCATTAAAGAGGCGGTCATCGGCGCCGGTCCCACCCTCCGCCGGTTCAGTCCGCGTGCCAAAGGCTCCGCCGGCCCGCTGCTCAAGCGCACCAGTCATATCTACATCACCCTCGTCGGCTCCGCCCCCGAGAAAAAGAAGAAGACCCTCCCCAAGGTCGCCAAGAAAAAGTCCCCCCCAACCCCGGTAGCCGCTGCCACCGAGGAAGAACAAGCCTGAACCCTCCCCCCCTTAATCTCATCCCTCACCGACCATGGGCCAGAAAGTAAATCCGATCGCCTTCCGCCTCGCCGTCAACAAAGACTGGCGCTCCAAGTGGTATGCCAGCGGCAAGGACTACACCGATAAGCTCCACGAGGATCTTACCGTCCGTGCCTACCTGCGCAACAAGCTTCAGAATGCCGGCCTGGCCAAGGTCGTCATCGAACGCGCTTGGAACAGCGTCCGCGTCACCCTCCACACCTCCCGCCCCGGCCTCATTATCGGCCGTCAAGGCAAGGAAATCGAGGTCATGACCAAGGACATCACTGACATCTGCAAGGGTGCCGCCGTTAAACTCGACATCCTCGAAATCCGCAAGCCCGAACTCGATGCCCAACTCGTCGCCGAGCAGATCGCTGTTCAGTTAGAGCGCCGCATCAGCTTCCGCCGTGCCATGAAACGCGCCCTCCAAACCGCCATGGAATTCGGTGCCGAAGGCATCCGCCTGCGGGTCGCCGGCCGCCTGGGTGGCACTGACATTGCCCGCGCCGAGTCGTATCGCGAAGGCAAGGTGCCGTTGCAAACGCTGCGCGTCCCCCTCGAATACGGCTTTGCCGAAGCCCGCACCCTCTATGGCATCATTGGTGTCAAATGCTGGGTCAATAAAAAGGAAGACGACGGCAAGCAACCCCAAGGCCGCAATGACCGCAATGACCGCGGTGACCGTGGTGACCGCGGTGACCGCAACAATCGCCGCCCCCCCGGCCGCAACTGATTTTCCCTAACCGTTCCCCGATTTTTTAACCGAACATCTTACCCAAGAAGGACTGAGCCATGGCCCTGATGCCCAAACGAACCAAGTTCCGCAAAAGCCACCGCGGAAGCCGCTCTGGCAATGCCCAGACTGGAACCACCGTCGCCTTTGGCGACTTCGGCCTCCAGACCCTCGATCGCGGCTGGATGACCAACCGCCAGATTGAAGCCTGCCGTATTGCCATCAATCGCTCCCTCAAGCGTAAGGGCAAAGTCTGGATCCGCATTTTCCCTCACAAGCCGATCACCTCCCGCCCGCCGGAAACCCGAATGGGCAAGGGTAAAGGCGCCGTCGAAGGTTGGGTCGCCGTGGTCCGCCCCGGCAATATCTTGTTTGAAATCGGCGGTATCCCTGAATCCCAGGCCCGCGAAGCCATGCGCCTCGCCTCCTATAAACTGGGCATCCGCACCCGCCTTGTCGTCCGTAATCCTCACCTCTGAGTCCCGTCTCTCTCCATCCCTCATCCGTCTGAACCATGGCCAGAACCAAAGTAAAAGACATCCGCGAATGTTCCGCTGACGAACTTTCCGTCCGTCTCCGCGACCTCAAGCAGGAAGCTCTCAACCTCCGTCTCCAACAGGCCACCGGCCAGTTGGAAAACCCCGCCCGCAGCCGCATCGTCCGCCGCGAAGTCGCCCGAATCCTCACCATTCTCTCGGATCGCAAACGCGCCTGATGCGCTGTCCTCCAACGCCTAAACCACTCCCACCATGAGCGAGACCCCCCAGGAAAACCGGCCGCACCTGCGCAAGACACGCGTCGGCCTTGTCATATCTAACAAGATGGAAAAGACCATCGTGGTCGAACACATTGCCCGTGTTCCCCATCCCAAGTTCAACAAGATCGTCAAGCGCTCCAAGAAATACTACGTCCACGATGAAGACCGGCAGGCGCAGATTGGCGACCGCGTGCGCATCGTGGAGACCCGTCCGCTGTCCAAACTCAAGTGTTGGGCACTGCAGGAGATCATCACCCACTAAGGAATAAACGCTGAAATGCTGAAATGCTGAAAAGCTCAAATTGCTTCCCTCACTTCATCACTATCTCGGCCACACTCTTCAATTTCAGTTTTCAGTTTTCAGCTTTTACCCAACAACTGCCATGATCCAAATGGAATCCATGATCGCCGTTGCCGACAACACCGGCGCGCGATCCGCAAAAATGATTGGTGTGCTCGGCAAACGCACACGCTCCGCCCGCATCGGGGATGTCATCACTTGCCACATTCGTGACGCCACTCCCACCGCCTCCGTCAAAAAAGGCAGCGTGGTCAAGGCCGTCATCGTGCGCACCGCCTATCCGATCCGCCGCCCCGATGGTTCCACCCTGCGCTTTGACAGCAACGCCGTGGTCATCATTGACAAGGATAACAATCCGCGTGGCACCCGCATCTTTGGCCCCGTTGCCCGTGAACTCCGTGAAAAGGGCTTCATGAAAATCGTCTCGCTCGCCCCCGAGGTGCTCTGAAATCTTTGCCCGATCCTAACTCCCACCCCATTTCAATCTGATGAGCCAAATCAAGACGCACGTCAAAAAGGGCGATCAAGTCCAAATCATCGCCGGCAACAACAAAGGCAAGCAGGGCCTGGTACTCAGCGTCAATGCTGCCAAGGGCCAGGTCGTCGTCGAAGGCGGCCGCCCGATGAAGAAAGCTGTCAAACGTTCCGAAAAAGACCCCGATGGCGGCATCAAAACCGTCGATGGTCCCATCCATATCTCCAATGTAAAGAAACTGGGCTGAAGCCCCCGCTTCCGTCCGCGCTTAAGCGCCCTATCAACCCCGCGCTGACCCGCCACTGCCATGAGCACCCCGCCACTACTCCAACACTACCAAGACAAGGTCGTCCCGAACCTCAAGAAAAAGTTCGGCTACAGCAACCCCCACCAGGTGCCCCGCCTCGAAAAAATCGTGGTCACTTCCTGCATGGGCAAATCCCCGGATCGCAAGCTCGCTGTCGATGACGCGGTCAACGAGATCACCAAGATCACCGGTCAGCGCCCGTCCATTTCCTTCTCCAAAAAGGCGGTGGCTAACTTCAAACTCCGCGAGGGCGAACCGCTCGGTGCGCGCGTCACTTTGCGCGGCGCCCGCATGTGGGAGTTCATGCATCGCTTCATCCATATCACCGCGCCTAACATCCGGGACTTCCGCGGAATCTCCTCAAAATCCTTCGATGGCCGCGGCAACTACGCCTGCGGCATTCAGGACCAGGCGATCTTTCCGGAAATCGAAATCGATCAAATCAAGCGCCACATTGGCTTTGACCTGATCTTCGTGACCTCGGCCGCCACCGATGCCGCCGGGCGCGAATTGCTGGCCGAGTTGGGCATGCCGTTCCGCGACATGAAGAAGGCCAATGAAGGCGAACCTCAAGAGGCCGCTGCCGCCCAATAACCCCGGACCACTCAACTAAGGAATCCCCACCATGGCAGTTCTAACCGATCCAATCGCCGACTTCTTCACCCGTTTCAAGAATGCTTGCAACGCGGGCAACGAGGAATTCACCGCCCCCTACTCCAAGATCAAAGCGGACATCGCCCGCATCCTCCAGGAAGAAGGCTACCTCTGGAATTATGAGGTGGTCACCGGCACCCGCACCATGCTCAAGCTCAAGCCGAAGTTCCTCGATGGACGCCCCGTGCTCACCAACCTGAAACGCATGTCCAAACCCGGCCGCCGCCGCTACGTCGGCTTTGATGAAATCCCTCCCGTCATGTCCGGTCTGGGTATCTCGATCCTTTCCACCTCGAAAGGCATCATGTCCGGCGGCTCCGCCAAACGTCAGAAACTCGGCGGCGAACTCCTCGCTTCCGTCTGGTAACCCTCCAACTCGCCAAAGGAAACCATCACCATGTCACGAGTCGGTCTCAAACCAATCTCCCTCCCGCAACAAGTCGCGGTCAAACTCGACGGCCGTAAGGTTATCGTCGAAGGCCCCAAGGGCAGTCTCGACTTCAACCTGCCGGACGGCATCTCCCTCAAAAACGAAGACGGCACCGTCGTCGTTTCCCGCGCCAGCGAACTGCGCCAGCATAGGGCCCTTCACGGCACCGCCCGCAGCCTCGTCCAAAATATGATCCTCGGCGTCACCAACGGCTTCGTCAAGAATCTCGAAATCCAAGGGGTTGGCCTGCGTGCCGCCGTCAAGGGCTCGGATCTTGACTTGTCCCTCGGGCGCTCCCACCCCCTCCTTCATCCCATCCCAACCGGACTCACCGTCACCGTCGCGGACAACACCAAAATCAAGGTGGAAGGCATCGACAAACAACTCGTCGGCCAATTTGCCGCCGAAGTGCGTGCCTACTATCCGCCCGAACCCTACAAGGGCAAAGGTGTCCGCTACGTCGGGGAACACGTCCGCCGCAAGGAAGGCAAAAGCGTCGGCAAATAATTCACCCCCGCCGCCCTCACCCCCATTCCCATCACGGCCCTATGAGCACCATCAATCGCAAGGACATCCGCCGGCGCATTCACGATCGCATCCGGCGCAAAGTCGTCGGCACCGCAGAGCGTCCGCGCCTCGCCGTCCATTATTCCAACCAACACATCTACGCGCAAGTCATCGACGATGCCAAGGGCTGCACCCTGTGTGCCGCCTCCACGCTCGACAAATCCTTCGAGAAGGCGTCGTCTAACATTGTCAGCGCGCAGCAGGTTGGCAAGCTCCTCGCGGAGCGTGCCATCGCCTCCAGCATCAACACCGTGGTCTTCGATCGCGGTGGTCACCTCTATCACGGAAAAGTCAAAGCCCTCGCCGATGCCGCGCGTGAAGGTGGACTTCAATTCTAACGCCAAGCACATCATGGTAACGACTCCTGATTCAAATATCGAAGCAACTGCCCCAGCGGCAGCGGCTGCACCCGCCGCGCCAGCGGCATCCGCCGCGCCAGCGGCACCCCGCGACTACCGTGGTGGTGGTCGTGGCGGCCAAGGTGGCGGCCAAGGTGGCCAAGGTGGCGGCCAAGGTGGCCAAGGTGGCCGTGGTCGCGGCCCGCGGCGTGAGGAACGCGCCACCCCCACGGATGCAGAAGGCAATGAGATTTCCGAAAAGGTGGTCTTCATCAACCGTTGCGCCAAGGTGGTCAAGGGCGGTCGTCGCTTCAGCTTCTCCGCACTCGTGGTCTCCGGCAACAAGACCGGCCGCGTCGGTCTCGGCTTCGGCAAGGCCAATGAAGTCGCCGACGCCATCAAGAAAGCCAGCGAAAGCGCCAAGAAGGTGCTCAAACCGATGTGCATCGTCGATGGCACCATCCCTCACGAAATCTATGCCGAATTCGGCGGCGGCAAGGTGCTGCTCAAGCCGGCCTCGCCCGGTACCGGCATCATCGCCGGTGGCGGCGTGCGTGCCGTGTGTGAAGCCGTTGGCATCCGCGACGTGCTCGCCAAGTCGATGGGTTCATCCAACCACGCCAACGTGGTCAAGGCCACTCTCAAGGCGCTGTCCCAACTCCGCACCCGCGATCAGGTCCTCTCCAGTCGCGGCAAGAAAAAGCGCGAAAAAGCGATCTGAAGACAAGACAGAAGATCGCTGCGCTCCAAGACAGAAGACGCAGGACAAGAGAATGAAGAAGACACCTCACCACTCACTCATTTCCACCAAACTTCCCGCCACCGCTTGCGTCCAATCTTCTGTCTTCTGTCTTCTGTCTTTACCCACTAACTTCTAACCTCTAATTACTAACTTTCATCCCATGAACCTCCACACACTCAGCCCCAATCCCGGTGCCAAACATCGCGTCAAACGTCTTGGCTGCGGCGAAAGCTCCGGCCATGGCAAGACCTCTTGCAAAGGCAACAAGGGACAAAAGGCGCGCTCCGGCAGCGGCACCCGTGTCGGCTTTGAAGGTGGCCAGATGCCCCTGCATCGGCGCCTGCCCAAGCGCGGGTTCAACAACTACGACTTCCGCGATGTTCCCGGTGTGGTCAACGTCGGCGACTTCGACGGCGTGTTTGAGGCCGGCGCGGTGGTCGATGAAGCGGCGCTGCGTGCGTCCGGCTTGCTCAACGGTCGCTGTGATTATGTCAAGGTCCTCGGCACCGGTGAAATCACCAAGGCTCTAACGCTCGTGGTCAAGACCGCCAGCGCTTCCGCCCGTGAGAAAATCGAGAAAGCCGGTGGTTCGATTCAGTCGCCCGCCTGATCTTTCCAGAGGTCATCTTTCGTTCTCCGGTGAGGAAGTGCTTGCGCACTTCCTCGTTGTTCATATAACTCCAGCCACCTTTCCGCCCCCCCCTCAGCCATGATTTCCGCCTTTGCCAACACCTGGAAGATTCCGGAACTCCGGAACCGGATCCTGTTCACCCTTGCCCTGATCGTCATCGTGCGTTTGGGCACACACGTCACCATTCCCGGGGTCGATGCCACGGTGATCAAGGCGTGGTTGGATGACCTGCAAAAACAAGGGGCTAACAGTCCCACCGGCGGCATCACCGCCTTGCTCACGGTGTTCTCCGGTGGGGGGCT
>JBAXPF010000080.1:0-14228 GCA_037132955.1 Verrucomicrobiota bacterium
CATCCATGCCGGCCTTGACTTCGAGCGGGTTGTAGGCATCCACACCCATCTCGATATAGTCCTGGAAAATCGCCTTCACATTGCCGCAGCCGTGATAGATGACGGGCAGGCCCGCGGCGTGCGCGGCATCGACGATGCGTCCCACCCACGGCTTGAAATACTCGCGCCAATAACCCGGTGACATGAACGTGCATTTCTTGTAGGCCACGTCGCCCCAGATCACGAAACCATCCAACAGGCCGGCACCCGCGGCGATCTCGGCCTTGGCCAGCGCCAGATAGAACGCGCCGATGCGGTTGATCACCTCGCCCATTGCGGCGGGATCCTCGCCCATCCACAGCAGGGCGTTTTCCTGACCGATGAGGCGCGTGAGGCATTCACTCACTTCGATGACGCTGCCGTACACAGGAAAATCCGGCCTCAGCGATCTAACTGTCTCAATCCATGGCGGTGTGTCGCGCTGGAACCCGTCGCCGACGCCGGCGATCTGATTGTCGCCGGCGGCGAAGAAGCGCCGCGGATCGTCGGGCGGATCAAACTCGGCGCGCAGGAGTTTTTCGAAGGTATCGGTGTCCCACGCCCGCATCTCGGGCATCGGATAGGAGAAATGCTTGTGCATGATCGCGCCGAACCCGGTCCTCACCGTGACTTCCTCGGGCGTCTCACACAGCGTTTCGAAGGGGCGGATCCACGGGTCGAAGTTAGGTACGGTAACGATCCAATCCAGATCGTAGTGATAGTATGGGTTGGCATCGGCGGGCAGGCCGAGCTCCTCGCGCCAGCGCTGCGTGAAGCCGCCCCAGAAGAAGTCGCTGATTGGCACGCGATCCGGCTCCAGATGGCGCAGGGCCCGGTTCATGCGCTCGAGTTTGCGCAGGGTGTTGTCCTTGCGACCGCTGGTCGCGGCGGTTTGGCCGATAGTATCGAACATGCTCACATGCCGATTGTCCATGGCAAGGGAGCGTTGTCAATGTTCCGTGTGCTTGAGCACGAAGTCGACGATCGGGGTCGGATCCTTGAGACTGTGCGGATGGTGATCACAGTTGGGCTTGGCGATGACGACGATCTCACCGCCCAGTTCCTTGTAGCGTGTTTCAACGAGCCGCGTGTTTTCATCGATGGGCACCGTCTTGTCCGCTTCGCCGCAGACACTCAAGATCGGAATTTTCGCCTTGGCCAACGGCGCCAGGTTGTCCACCGGGTTGAGCTTGTAGGCCATGGCCTGTTCCTCGGTCATCCCATACACACCCAACAATTTCCTCCAATCCCCGCCGGAGCCACTCCCCTTGCCTTTTCCGCCCGGCCAGCTCTTGAAATCGCAGACCGGCGCATCCACATAGATGGCGGCCACCTTGTCGGGGTTGCGCGCGGCCCAGTTGAACGCGAACAACCCACCGCGGCTGAACCCTTCAAGCACGGTCTTTTGCGAAAGGCCGAACTCCTTGGTCAGTTGCGCGTGGAACTTGTCCATCGCATCAAGTGCGACGGGCGCACCGTACAGGTTGGAGAGGTCCATGTAAGCGACGTGAAAGCCCTTCCCTAACAAGGCAATATCACCCTGCGGCTCGTGCCCGAAAAACTCGGTGCGCCAAATCCACGGCTTGCCCGGAGCCGGCGCCTTAGGCAGCACCACCAGGCATTTGCGGCCGTCCACCACGGTATCGCGTTGTTCATACCCGTTCCAGTCCCCCGCCGCGGCAGGCAGTGCGACAACCGCCGTCACCCACAAGGCGGCAGCGGCCAGCCGGACGGGGATATTTGTTAGACGAGGCGGCGCGGGACGCACCCGAGTGGCGGGCAGGACAGGATGGGCGGCGGTGGCTTGCATGGTGAATGCTGGTTACGCTGGCTACGTGTTGGAACTTTCCGCAATCTTTGAACCTGAAAACCGCAGTTTGATCTCAGTAGTTAGTTAGATTGACCACAGATTACACGGATTTCACGGATTGAAATAGGTTCCACTTGCAACTTCTCCGAAGTTGCAAATGGTGAGAAAATCCATACCAAAAAATCCGTGATATCCGCGTAATCCGTGGTTTCAAGAACGGATTTCTGCTTTCAATTCCGATTTCGGGCATGTAGTCGAGCGGCATTGGAAGGCGCCGTCACATCCGTCGCGCCGTGAGGGCGAGGAACAACGGGAACTCCTGAGCGGCGCGGTGTTCGGCCTTACTGAAGGGGCCTACCTGCGAGCGGCGGTGGCTGTAGAGTTCCTCACAGGCAGTGACGGCGAGTCCGCCCGTGCCGATGGCGGTGAGCAATTCGGCCAGCGGCCGATGATGAAAAGTGGTTTGTTCACCGGAAGCTTTGCCCGGATGGGTGGTGATGGGAATGTTCTGCGGCGAACCATACGCATCCAGCCGCCGGTATTGGATTTTCTGATCGGCATCCCAGCCCCAGTGGCTTTGCCGCGGAATCCGGAAACACGGATGCATCATCACCAGTACCGCCCGTCCACCCGGCTTGAGCGCGCGCGCCATGTTGGCAAACAACGCCACCGGATCCGCCACGTCGTGCACCGCCATCACACAGGTGGCCGCATCATGGCTGCCATCCGTCCACCTCCCCGGCGCACACGCGTCGGCCGTGATGAGGGCCACCCGCCGCTCGGTGCCATGGCGGGCCTTGGCCGCCGCAATCAAGCGCGGGCTGGCATCGATGCCGGTCACCTTGCCGACACCCGAATCCAACAACGGCTTGAGCAGCACGCCCTGGCCGCAGCACACGTCGATGATGGATTCACCGGGCTGCGGGGCTAACATTCGAAGCACTGCCGGAAGAATGACCTGGCGGTGGTAATCCGAGCCACTCTCGCCCACCAGCTTGTCATACCATGCCGCCACCGGGTCCCAGCCTCGCTCGGCTGGCGGCTTGCCTTGCGGCGGCTTACCGGCGGCTTGGGAACCGGGCGGCTTGGGGTGGTGAAAAGGTCGGCGGGGCGGTGGTGGCATGGGTGTCTATGGTTACGCTGGAATAGCCGTGTCGTCTTCAGTTGGGGTGGAATCCTAGATCACTTTCGATAGAACCGTAAAGCTGCATCGCTGAACGCCCTCCAACATCAACGGAGGTGCGGCGGTCCGGGTGTTTCATCATTCCATCAATTGTGTTGATAGGTGAGCCACTGCATGCCGGCCTTGCACTTGGCCGTGAGTGGGCCGGCAGTGAAGTTGACGCGCACTTCACGCGGGGTTTTGAGGTTGATATGGATCCGGGTGACAACCGGTTCAGCCGGGGTGGCTGCAATGGTTCCTAACGGACCGGCTTCAGCCTTGCAATTCCATGTTTCGAGTGATCCGTCAGCATTTTCGACCACATAGGCGGAGGTGAGGGCGATTTCGCCGAGGCACTTGAAGATTTCGTGGACGTCATTGTCGCAGGATCCGCCGCTCTGCAGTCCGCCATCCATGGCCAGATAGCCATTGACGAAGGTATTGGGTTGGGCGCGGTACCAATCGCTGATCATGGGCAGGTATTGTTCGCCGATGACCCGGTCCGCGAAGATCCCCAGCGGCGAGCCCGCCGGGTTCTTCTCAAACACCCGGGCATGGACGCACGGGTCGGTCACAAACCCCCAACGGAGATCCCCGGTTTTGAAATCCATGAGTTGGACGCAGGAACCCAAGCCGTTCATGGCCTGGCGCAAGTATTCCTTGTCGCCGCTGAGTTGATAGAGATACCACAGGCCGTAGAGCCGCCAGGCGCTCCAGCCATGGGGTGAGCTCATCATGTTCGGGGTGGCCATGATGTCATATTGCGACTCCCAGTAGCGCAGGCTGCCGCCGTTCATCCGACAATCGGGGATGAGGATTTGCGCGAGGCAGCGGTGGCCCGCCGCGACCTTTGCGGCGGCATCAAGATATTTCTGCCGTGCGGCAGGGTCCGTCTGCAACAGGGCGAACATGGCGAGCTGGGTATATTCGCAGGCAATCATGCCATCCTCGTAAGTGGCTTCGCCTTCTGTGCCGATGTTGTCAAGGAGGACCGCGAGATCGTCGATGGCGCGTTTGACGGAGGCGGCGTGGCGCTCGTAGCGATCTTTCCAAACGGGATCCTTGGCCGCCAGCGGTTTTTCGGCGGCCATCAATTCCATGATGGACTTGGCGATATAGACGACACAGGTATAGTGGGAGTTGCCATTTCGATAGGCACCGTCGGGTGATTGGCAGGTTACGAGATAGTCCGCCAACGCCGCCGCAAACTCCAGCGACTTGAGATCACCGGTGGCCTCATAACGGGCAACCAGCAACGAGGCCCAGCAGGCGTCATTCTGGATGCGTTTGAATTTCGGAAGTTTTGTACCCATGTCATACATGATCGGCGCCAGTTCCTCAAACTTGTCATCCAGCGCCTTGTCGAGACCGGGGTCGGGGAAATATTTGCGGGCAAGGAAGCCGGAGAACAGCCCATACCAACTCTCGGTGTGCGTCCCCGCTTTCTGCGGTTTGGCGACGGCATTGGCGCGGGCGTGTTTTGCATACCATGACCACGGCATCCGGCAGGCGGCCATGGCCTCCGCAACCTTGCCGTCGGCAGTGGTCAGCGTGAGTGTGTAAACGCCCGGTTGGGAGGGCTGGAATGCGAAGGTGTTGTTAGATAGTGCGCAGGGGGTGGTGGCGCCGTCCGGATCTATTACTGTTAGAGACTTTACTGCGGCGGGCGACCGGATCGATCCGCTCACGGATTGTCCTTTCTCGACGGTGGTACGGTCGAGTGCGATCATCGGGACGCCGGCAATTTCAGAGAGCAGCGGTTGCACGTCGGCGAGATTTGCCATTGGCGTGAGGAAGATTTTCCAGTGCCGGCCTTCGCCGGGCGCGAGCGTCGGGTTGACCTGCGGATGGCGGGCCGGTTGCGGGTTTTTGTTTAACAGGTCAAGGCAGGAGGTGAAGATGCGGTGACCGCCGTCGTTGTACCCATTCGCCCATGACACGATTGGATCCGGCGATGCGATGCCGAGAATGACGCCGTCGGGGCGCATGAAGTAACCCCAGAAATGCGTTTTTTCGCAACGCAGCAGGGTTGGGAAGAACCGCTGGTTCCATTCGGGATACTTCGCCATCTCGGTGTCCACTCCCACATTGAGAAATGCCCGCTGCGGCGAGAATGGCTGGTCCGAATCGTTCCTGATCCCGGCAATGACCTCCAGCACGGAGTTGTTCACGGTGTACGCCAGCGAGTAAACAATGCCGTCCTTGTTGAGCGCGAATTCGTCACGATCAGGCCGGACGCGGACGAGCGGCAGTTGCGTGTCCCAATTCCGCCCGTTCTCCACATGAAATGAGAATCCCGCGTAATGATCCTGCCGGAACACCATCTCCACCGGCGCGGCATCGGGACGTTGCCATAGGGATCGCCTGATCTCACCGTGCTCGGTGAATGATACGGCAAGCGATCCGTTAGCTATGCCACCCGCGACGGATGTCTCCACCGGGTTGAAAAGAACGGCTAGTAAAACCAATGTGACCGTCAGTTGTTTCCGGCTCATTTGAGTCCCGCCACCTTCACGATGGTTAGAGAGTGCGGCGGCAAGTTGGCCACGCCCTTGGTGAAGGATAGTTTGGTTTTGACCGGCACCACCCGGTTCGGGTTGTCGATGTCGTTGAAGGATTCGGGGGTTTCACCGGCCAACACCAGCGCCTCGTAGTCGCCATCTAACAACACATCCTTGAGCTTGACGGTACAGGCCACCGCCTGCGCGGGGTGGCGGTTGACCAGAGCGATGGACCAGTGGGTGCCGGACTCGTTGACGGTGGCGACCGCATCGACGGCGGCGACGGCCTGCTTGCCGTGGGTGAGCTTGTCGGTCTGGAGGGTGGTCTTGGCGACGCAGGCTTCGAGTTGGTTGGCATACATGGCCAGGGCGTGGAAATGGGTGCGCTTGACGATGCCCTTGGGATGCACAAAGAGCGGGCCGCGGGTGTTGACGATCGGCGCGATGTTGGCCATGCCGACATCCTCGGAATGCCGCAAACAGGCGTTGAGGAAGGACGCTGAGAACAATGCGTCGGCCATGGTGTATTGGGAGGCGATGTCGTTCTTGGCACGCACCGCCACCAGCTTGATGACCTCGGGATTGTTATAATCCTGGACGGTCTGGCGCGGAAACCCCTGATGATGCCACCCGCGCAGATTCCATTCGTCGAAGGCAATCTTGATCCGCCCGCGGACTCCGGCTTCCTCGAGCACTCCGACGTAGTCCGCTAGGGTTTTCTCCGGCACATCCGATTGCATGATGCATGTGAGGTAATCGGGCATGTCATTTTTGCCCCACAGCCCGAGCCAATAGCCATGGATCGAGATATAATCGAGGTAGGGTCCGGCCTGCTTGAGCAGCGGCAGCGTCCACTCTTTGTTGGGCAGCGCGGCGGCGGTGAGTTGGATTTTCGGATCGGCCGCCTTCATCGCCTTGGCCGCCTCTAACACCAACGGCGCCCATTGCTCGATCGGCTTGTAGCCAATCTCATGCTGGCCCCAGTTTTCGTTGCCGATGCTCCAGATGTTGACGTTGAGCGGTTGCTCGTAACCGCTGGCCTGGCGCATCTGCGCATATTTCCCGCTGCTGCCATTGCAATATTCAACCCAGTTTTTCATCTCCTCGACGGTCCCGTTGCCCGCGTTGTTGCAGATATACGGTTGCCAGCCGACGAGCCGGCAGAGTTCGACAAACTCGTCCGTGCCAAATGTGTTAGGTTCAACCACGCCCCAGGCCATGTCGTCGGTCGGCTTGCGGGTCTTGCCCACCCCCGCTTCCCAATGGTAGCCGCTGGCATAACACCCGCCTGGCCAGCGCACAATCGGGCATTTCAACTCCTTGAGCGCGGCGACGGCGTCCTTGCGGAAGCCCTTGGCATCGGCCAGCGGGGAACCGGGATCGAAGACGCCACCATAGACCTGGGTGCTGAAGTGTTCGAGGAAGCCGCCGAAAAGCATCGGGCTGTAAGGCATGGCCGGGGCCTCCGTGTCAATCGTCAGACTGGCCCGGGGCAGTGGCGCCGGACCCTCCGCCGCCGTCAACCCCGGCCATGCCAGCATGAGTGACGCGGTAATCCGAGTCAATGTGCCAAGGCGGCCGCTGGCGGGTTGGTGATGTTTTGCTAGACTCATGTGTTCTATCAGTTGCATTCGTTATATGGCGTGGATATTTTTGAAAATTCCACATCCGATCTGACCGCTCAAAACGGCTTCAAGTATCCCCTGAAACGCTGATCCGCTAGCCTTTCTTTCCCGATTGGAAAAATTCACTGGCATTGCCCGGCGAGGTCACTACGTTGGCCACGAAATGCAGATGGCCCCATCACCCGATCCTCTTCCCGATTCCAATCAAGTGGCTTCATGGGATCGCTGGATGCGCCCGTTCTACTGGTTGGCCGGGGCGCGCTGGGAGACGTTGCGGCATTGTCCGCCGAGCGAGCGGGAGCGGATTGCGGTGATCGGCAGCACGGTGATGATTCCCACGGTGATGTCGTTTCTGGGCATGGTGTTTTATGCCAAGAGCCGCTTTGCGGAGCCGCCGTGGCTGTCGGTGGTGGCCATCGCCATCGCGTGGGCGTTCGTGATCATGAACGCGGACCGCATCCTGCTGGCAACTTACCGGCCGTTCCAGCCGTGGTGGCGGCGGAGTCTGCAGGTGATTTTCCGCTTCGCGCTTTCGGCGGTCATCAGCGTGGCGATCGGGTTCCCGTTCTGCCTCGATCAATACCGCCCGGCCATCAAGTTCCGCATGCAAACCGAATTGCAGGGGAAACTCAATTCCATCTCCGAAGAAGAATCGACCAAACGCGCCGAGTTGGCGGCCGAATTCCAGAAAATCCGCCAGGATGAAACCGCCGCACGCAAGCAAATCGTAGCCACTTACACGACCCAGCGCGATGCGCTCGCGGCCCAACTGCCGGAATTGGAGAAAGCCGGCCTCAACCCGGAAGAGGAGGCCGACAAGCGGACCGAAGAGGAACGCAGCAAGGCGGGTGATCCGGATTTTGTGGCCCCCGCCAGCGGCGAGACCCGCAATGTGCTGTCCGGCATCGAGGCGCAACGGGAGACCAAGACCAAGACCAAGGCGGAACTCGAGGAGAAGCAGGATTTGCACGGACGGCTGGTCGAGGCCATCGCGCGGGAAACCGCCGGTCAACCGAATGAGTTTTATCCCGAACCGAAAAAGTCCGGTGCGGGTCCGCGCACCAAGGACATGAAGGAGCGGGACAAGGATGTGAGCGCGGATATCAAACGCTTGAAAGCGGCGCTGGGCGCCCAGTTGGATGCGCTCATCTCCAGCGACAAACAACTCGCCGCCGCGCGACTCGCGGATCGCAATGCCTACATCGACGGACTGGTCGGCAAGCGCGAGGCCTTTATCGAGGAGGCAAAAGAAAAGGAACGCCTGCGCAAAGAGCGCCTGGCCAAGGTCAATGCGGAAATCGCCGCCGTGGAAACCGAGTATCCGCAGCGCCTCGCGCGGCTTGCCGAGCAGACCGCCACCTTGGAAACCAGCCACGCCAGCAATGCCAAGCGCCATGACGAGCGCTATCTGCCGCAAATCCAGCGCTACGAGCGCAAGATGAATGGCGTCCTCGATCCCATGGAAGAAACCATCGGACTCTATCGGGTGATCTTTGTCCCCGCGCCCGACGCCGACCCGTTGGAGGCCGGCGAGAAGGACCAAAAGTGGATGGCCGGATTGTTTCAATTCCTGGTCATCTTCGGCACCCTCTTCATCTTGGATTTGGTGCCTATCATGACCAAGATCTTCAGCCGGGCCGGGCCCTATGATGTGCTCGTCGAGCATCCCGAGTTCATTGCCAATGCCAACCTCAAAGTCTTGTTCGCCGAGTATGGCAAACGCGCGGCGGATTGGGGCATCACCGGCATGATCGACCAGCCCAGCGGTCCCGACCTCGTCAAAGGTCGCCCGCGGGCCACGCCCGCCCCGCAAGATCCACTCGCGTGATGAGGTTTAGACATCAAAATCCAATCTCGAAAAACTCTTGGGACTCGTTCAGAACTTGCGCAGGACCGTGTCGTGGCAAAAACGCTCTTGGGTAAGCGGGTGGTCCAGCGTGTAATGCAGGCCGCGGGATTCCTTGCGGCGCACCGCGCAATCGACGATGAGGCTGGCGGCAGTGACCAGATTGCGCAGTTCAAGAATGTCGGCGTTGACGCTGTGACCCCAGTAGAACTCGCGGACTTCCTTGCCCAAATTCCGTAGGCGGGCGGCGGCGCGGCGCAGGCGGTTGTCGGTGCGGACGATGGAAACATAGTCCCACATCAAGCGGCGGATTTCATCCCAATTGTGATAGATGACGACCAATTCATCGGGCTCGGCGGTGTTGCCGGGCTCCCACTCGGGGATGGCAGGTGGTGCCGGGGGGCGTTTGCCGGGAGCGAAGCGCCGCAGCATGTCGTCCATGGCCAGGCGCGCCACGACATTGCCTTCTAACAATGAATTGGAGGCCAGGCGATTGGCACCGTGGAGGCCGGTGCAAGCGACTTCGCCGATGGCATAGAGCCCGGTGATACCGGTTCTGCCTTTCACATCGGTGACCACGCCGCCGCATTGATAGTGAGCGGCCGGCACCACCGGAATCGGTTGGGTTTCGCAATCGAGCCCGTATTTCAGGAGGTTCTCATAAATATAGGGAAAGCGTTCGCGCATGAACCCCTTGGGCTTGTGGGTGACATCCAGATAGACGCAGTCGGCGCCGGTGCGCTTGAGTTCGCGGTCGATCGCGCGGGCCACGATGTCACGCGGGGCGAGCGAGCCGCGCGGATCGCTGCTCTTGGTGAAATCATCCCCCTTGCCATTGATCAGGATGCCCCCCTCCCCTCGCACCGCCTCGCTCACCAAAAACGACCGCGCCTCCGGCCCGGTGGCGCTCGGGTTGTAAAAGCAGGTCGGATGAAACTGGATGAATTCCATGTTGGCGATGGAAGCTCCGGCACGCCAGGCGAGCGCCACCCCGTCGCCGGTGGCGGAATCCGGATTGGTGGTGTAGAGATAAACCTTGCCGCAACCGCCGGCCGCGAGCACCACTCGATCCGAGCGGAAAATCCGCACTTCGTTGGCCCGCGAATCTAACACATAGGCCCCAAGCACCCGATCGTCGGCCACCGCGCCGAGCTTTGAGGAGGTGATCAGATCGATGGCGAAGTGATGTTCCAGCAGTGTAATGTTAGGGGTGTTGCGGGCGGTTTCAATGAGCGCCTTGGCGACTTCCAGACCGGTGGTGTCGCGCGTGTGCAGCACCCGCCGATACGAGTGACCGCCCTCTTTACCGAGCTGGAAGCGCTCGCCCGCCTTGTCGAAAACCACGCCGTATCCCATCAAATCCTCGATGGTGGCCGCGCCCTCGCCGGTGATCGTGCGCACCGCGGCCTCATGGCACAGACCGCCACCCGCATCCAGGGTGTCGGCGACGTGGCTCTCAACGCAATCCCCCTCAAAACAAAGTTTGTCCGGCATCACGGCAGCGATGCCGCCCTGCGCCCACGCGGTGTTGGACTCGTAGACATTGCCTTTCACCAATACCGTCACCGATCCATGGCAGGCGGCTCGCAGGGCAAACGACAGTCCGGCCACACCGGCACCGATGACGAGATAATCAGATGTCACGAGCCGCAGCATGGCCGCGCTTTCCCCAATGGAAAGAAAATTGTGTCGCCTTTGGTTTGACGGGGCGGGCCTCGTCTGCTTGATTGTGCGCGCGCCGATTGCGCCCTTTATCATGGCTTCCTACGACAATGTCACCCCGCCCGCCGGTTCCAAAATCACTATCAAGAACGGTAAACTCAAGGTCCCCAACAATCCGATCATTCCTTTCATTGAGGGGGATGGCACCGGTCCAGACATCTGGCGGGCATCCCAACGGGTGTTTGATGCCGCGGTAGAAAAGGCCTACGGGGGGGACAAGAAAATCGTGTGGTTTGAAGTTCACGCCGGCGAAAAGTCCTACGAAATGTTCAAGGACAAGGAAAAGGATCTGGGCAAGGCATGGCTGCCGGAAGACACCCTCACCGCCTTTCGCGAGTATCTGGTGGGCATCAAAGGGCCACTCACCACGCCGGTGGGTGGCGGCATTCGTTCGCTCAATGTGGCCTTGCGGCAGATTCTGGATCTCTATGTGTGTCTGCGCCCGGTGCGCTGGTTCACGGGGGTGCCCAGTCCGATCAAGCGCCCCGACCTCACCGACATGGTGATTTTCCGCGAAAACACCGAGGACATCTACGCGGGCATCGAATTCCAGGAGGGGACCGAAGACGCCAGGGAATTCCGCAAATTCCTCAAGAAAGCGTTTCCCAAGGCCTACGAAAAAGTCCGTTTCCCAAAAACCGCAGGTTTCGGCATCAAGCCCGTCTCCGAGGACGGCACCAAGCGGTTGGTCCGTGCGGCTCTCGACTTTGCCATCGCCGAGGGCAAACCCTCGCTCACCTTGGTCCATAAGGGCAACATCATGAAATTCACTGAAGGTGCGTTCCGCGACTGGGGGTATGAACTCGCCAAAGAAGAATACGGCGCGGTTGAACTCGATGGCGGCCCGTGGTGCGTCATCCCCCAGGGCAAGCCCGGTGCCGGCCTCATCATCAAGGATGTCATTGCGGACGCCTTCCTCCAACAACTCCTCACCCGCCCCGCCGAATACAGCGTGGTGGCCACTCTCAACCTCAACGGCGATTACATCTCCGACGCCTTGGCCGCCTGTGTGGGTGGCATCGGCATCGCGCCTGGCGGTAATATCAACTACCTAACAGGCCATGCGATATTCGAGGCCACCCACGGCACGGCTCCCAAATACGCCAACCTCGACAAGGTCAACCCGGGTTCGGTCATTCTCTCCGGGGAAATGATGTTGCGTTACCTCGGATGGACTGCCGCCGCTGATCTTATCATCAAAGGCATCAACGGCGCCATTGCGGCCAAGACGGTGACCTACGACTTCGCCCGTCTGATGGACGATGCCACCGAGGTGAGCTGCTCCGGCTTTGGCGACGCAGTGATCCAGTGGATGGCTTGACGCAAATCTTCATCCTTGCCATGGAATTCATCCAATCCGCCTTTCAAAGCCACTTTGTGTGGGGCTTGCTACTCGGCTTGCTCATCACAGGCTTCATCTTGAAATCCGGCTTCACCTCCCGCCGCCACGCCGCCCGTGAACTCAGGCGCGTGGAGACCGACTTGCGCGAACTCCAAGGCCACCTCAACACCCAACTCAAAATCAACGCGTCCGGCAACGAGGCCCTCAATACCGAACTCGAGTCGCTGCGCCGCCAGAACGAAAACCACCGCGTCAACATCGCCGCACTCCAACAAAAACCCGGCCGCGCCGAACAGCGGCTTGTGTTGATTCACGAAGCCGCCATCCGCACCCTGCGCGAGCAGGCACCGGGATTTGCCGCTGCCTGGGAAAAGGCCTTCCGCCAGGCGGAGGCCGACTTGGAAGCCGCGGACTCCGGGTTCAAGAAACTCATCCGGCGGGTGATGCCCAGCCTCGGCAACGCCTCGGCCAACCCCTCCCAGTCTGTTAGCGTCGCCAGCGAGGAACGCGACTAAACAGCACTTCCCTCATGGGCAGTCCCGGCCATCCACCCCGCAAGGGATACAACTCATACGGGGTCTATCTGCGGGGAAAATTTGCGGGTCAGCGCGTCTTCAAGGTCATTATCGATGCTGGCTTGAGTTGCCCCAACCGCGATGGCAGCAAGGGCTATGGCGGATGCACGTATTGCAACGTCGATGCGTTCACACCGCTGCTCCCGCGCTCGCTCTCGGCCATCCGCTCCCAGATCGAGCAAGGCATGGCCCGCGCCAGGGACAACTACGCCGCTGAAAAATTCATCCTCTATTTCCAACCTAACACCAACACCCACGCTCCGGTCGCCACCCTCCGCGCGCTCTACGACGAGGCGCTCGCCATCTGCCCGCAAGACGTGGTCGGCCTGGCGGTGGGCACCCGGGCCGACTGCCTTGATCCGGAAAAAATCTCTTTGCTAGAGAGTTATGCCCGGCACCTGATGGTGGATTTGGAAATGGGCATGGAATCCATCCATGAAGCCACCCTGCTCAAGCTCAACCGCGGCTGCACGCATCATGATCTGGTCGCCACCCTTGGTTTGTTAGAAAACAGCCCGCTCAACATCTGTGTGCACACGGTTTTCGGGTTCCCCGGTGAAACCAGGGAGATGATGCTGGCCTATGCCCGCGAGATCAACCGCTTCCCGCAGATCAAGTTCGTCAAGCTCCATCACCTGCACGTCGTCGCGGGATCGATCATGGCCGCCCATTACCAACGTGAGCCGTTCAAGTTGTTTGAATTGGACGAATACACCGATTTCCTGTGTGAGTTCCTGCCGCTGCTGCGTCCGGACATCGTGGTGCAACGCTTGTTCGGCATTGCCGATTTGAACCTGCTCATCGCTCCTAACTGGGGACTTAAAAAAGTCCGCATCCAGACTCACATCGACCAGGCAATCCTGCGGCGCGGCATCGTGCAGGGCGGCGCCATCGCTTGCATCGGCCATTGAACATCAAACGCCGAACATCCATCACATCCGCGGTTTCTCAATCACCGCGTAGGCATTGTGATTGTGAATGGACTCGTGGTTCTCCGCCTCCACGCGATACCAAGTGATGGTCGAGTGGGCATTGGAACGGGATGCCACGTTGCGCACAAGGTCCTCGACAAAAACCGGGTTGTCGTAGGCACGCTCGGTGACCGCTTTTTCATCGGTGCGTTTGAGAATGCTGTAGAGTTCGCAACTGGCGGAGCGCTCGACCAAGGCGATGAGATCTTCGATCCAGATCGGCTTGCTGGAGCGCACTGCATAGGTGACCAGCCCGCGCTGGTTGTGGGCACCACGCTCACTGATCGCCTTGGAACAGGGACACAACGTGGTCACCGGCACCACCACTGTGACCACAAAATCCGTGGCACCTTCCGCCGTGGCATCCACTTCAAACCGCACCTCGTAATCCATCAGGCCGATGATCCCGGAAACCGGCGCTGGCTTTGATAGAAAAAACGGGAAGCGGATTTCAAAATGCGCCTTACCGGCATCCAGCCGCTTGAGCAGATCGCGCGGCAGGGCGAGCATCGAGTGCACATCCAGACACCCGCCATGCGAGTGGAGCGCCTCGACGAAGCGGCTCATGTGGGTGCCCTTGAAATGCTCGGGCAGGTCCACGGCCAGCGAGACGGTGGCGACGGTGCGCTGGACGCTGCCGCCCTTGTCGCGCACCT
>JBAXPF010000081.1:0-14191 GCA_037132955.1 Verrucomicrobiota bacterium
CCCGCTGACTTCGCATTTGCCAAATCAGCGCGATTTTGGTGCTGAATAGTAACGATTCCTTTACTTGGTGTTCTTCTTCGCAATCGCATCCATCCATTCCACCAACGCAGCCTTGGCCACGGTTGGGGATGATCCGTCCTTCATGGGCATTCCAAATATGAGATTCAGGTAAGTCTTTCCTATTAACTGGAACCCATTGCAATACAACACTTGGGAATCTATCGTTTCTCCATCAACCGTTGTTTTTCCATTCAATAACTGAACAATTGTGAATCTCGTCGCTTGGGAAAAAGCCGTGTCTAGAACGGCTGTGCCGTTGATATCAATCTTTATATTTGGAAATTTTACCGCCGCGTTTTTTGACGCATCATTGATGGATTTTTGAACCTCTTCCGAGGAATATTTGATTTTCCCTAATTCCGCTTCAAAGACCTTCATGTCCTTGTAGAATTCGAGTTTTGCGGAAGATTCCGTCGTGAATACTCTTCGGACTTTGCCCTGTGCCGATTGCGAAGCCGAACGCAAACTCCCATCGTCTAAATTCTTGAATTCGTTTACCAAATAGTAGAGACCAAATGGTTTCTGCTGTGGTAGATTAACGACCTTTCTAAAGTGATCCGAATAGTCCGACACATCGACCATCCCCTTCGGCGGCGGCACCAGGATTTCGCCCACTTGTTGAGCAAGAGGCTCGGCCCGTAAGTTCACGGATAGTCCGACAATCATCGCCACCAGCATCGCAAGTATCGCTTTCATCGTAGTTTGCTTCTAAATTGTTCGCCAAAACCAAACCAGCCACCCCGATTGCTCAGGGTGGCCGGGGTGTTTAGAAGCCGCGCAAAGACGACCGCGACGACCTTTAACCGCCCCCGTGAGGGCGATCTGGACATGCGCCGCCGCCACCCCGACCTTTCGGCCTGGTGGCGGCGTTGTTTCGGTCAACGCCTACCGCTTTACGCGGGGTTCTAACGCCCCGATCCGAATCTCTTCGGACGATGTAATCCAACAATCTGGACGCCACCCTTGCAAGGATAAAGTCACCAATGCCGAAAATCCCAATCAAACGGCGGATGCCGGGCCTTGCGTCGCCACCGGAAATCTGTTGGAATCCATCCACGCTTCCGGCAGACGCACGACTTTCTGCCGATAGATCCACCTTTTCCGCCCCAGGATAACTTCTGGCGCTTTGCCATCCGTTTCCGCCGTCATTTGTCCCACCCTCGCCTCGTAAGCCGACATGCGGCCACCTGGCGCGTCCGGTGGGGCGGTTTCAGCAGAGACGCGGTTCCCGTTGGTGACGAGTCATGTCGGCCAGCGGGATAGGGCGCTGGCGCTGCCGGTGCTGGGGCCGTTGGCATGCCCGTTGCTCCTGGCTGCCTGCGCTGCCTCCCTCATGCGGGCTCGCAGGTCAAGGGCACTGGCCACCGCCGCCGCGCGGTCCTTGATGGCGTCCAGCGCCTTGGGGCCGGTCTCCACGACATGATGCTCGGGTGCCTTCCAGCCCATGATGTCCACCAGCAACCGGGCACTCTCCGCCTTGCCCATCATCTTGACGCGCTTGCGGGTGGTGGTATTCCCGATGGCGTCGGTGGTAATCTCTTGCACCAGCGGGCTGTTAGCTTCGAGTTCTCCGACGGGTGTCTGTAACACGGCGACCAGGAACCGCACCAGATCGGCACGCTTGAATTCGGATCGCTCAGACGTTTTTGTCCGGAGTTCCTTGATCCGTGCTGCGACCCCAGCAAATTCCAGCATTCGAGGACCGTTCGTGCCTGCAACTTTGGTGGTTACCTTGTAGCCCGCCGCAACGTAAGCCGGCGTGGCTGGCATGCCAGAGGCCACAAGCTGAGCGAACTTTTCCTGTCGGCTATTCAGTGGCTTCATGCGAAAATGTTAGCGATTTTTGGCCGTTCGGAAACGGGCGCAAGTCCTGTGCCGTCTCTGTCAGCGGGGCGGATTTGTTAGGTCCCTCTTTTGGCTCGACGCTTAGCGTCTGCGCGGGCGCTGAATATAGCGCACCGGTCGCTAAATCTGTGCCGGTTTCATTCCCGCTTTCTCCGCTTCGCAGAATGGGTCCAGAATCGTTGCCTCCCCCGGTATCTTCACCGAACAGAGGCAACCGACCATCATCGACCACACCCAAAGCGGGTTGCGAGAAGTCAACGGGACGGCCAATTTCCGCCATGCGCGTGATAAGCGCCCTTCGCAGTGTTGCCGGGCCAATGCCAGTAACTCGGGGGTCACGTCCGCCACTGAGGATATCTTTAAAAGCTCTTCCGGGAGTTGTTCCAAGTGAGTGTCCATCGCTGCCGAGAATGGTAGTCCCGTCGGGGCTTATATGCAAGGTTTCAATCTCTGGAATCCAATTTTTCACATAAGCATATTCCGCCTGCGATTGCTGATAGAGTTGCGCTGCGGGTGTTTGGAGGGGTGGTTTGATCCGGGTGGAGTTGGAGGGGGCGGCGGCACAGTTCGGGCATTACACCCGATTCTGTGCCTTTTCTGGTCAGGTCCGTTATGGAGCCATCGGAGACATTGGACACACCCGTGATAGCGGGCTCTCCTGCCAGTTCCGAGGGCTGTGGGGTATTGCGGACTTTGGCGACAGGAGGGTTCACACTGATTACCGGCCCTTCATTTGTCGTCAGGGGCCGACCCTGTTTGAGAATTTCCAGCAGGATCGGGTGCGGTCGTTTTAGCGTTCCTCCCTTTCCTTGGTATGTGCGGGCCTTCTCGCTGGAAAGGAAAAGGCCAGCAACGGGAGGTGCAACAACCGCTACTGGCCTTTCGGGGAACGCGTCCCTGAGAATCATGACGATCAGTGCACCTCGCGTCGAAGGCAAATATTACAGGATTGAAACGGTTTCGTAACGGGCGCAAGTCCTGCTCCGCTTCGACGTATGCTGAAGCCTTGCGCTTCAATGGCAGCAATGCCACATTGAACGCCGTTGTTCAACAACACGGAATCGCTTATGACTGGCACACCCTCACCGACGCCCTTGGCCGAGCCCTCATTGCAAACTGGAGCACAGCATCCCGTGTTGCGGGAATGCCTGGAGTCGGGACGCAGGTTCGAGGAGGAATACAAGGCGGGCGACCCGTTGATACTGGAAGCGCTGGACCGCTTCAGGGGCGACTCCCAGCCTTCCCAGGCGAGCGAGAAGCCGCAGGGTTAGGCCGGCCAAAGACTGGCCCGACGCGCAAGACAGGGTGAATGAGGCAGCGGGGTTTCGCGTCAGCCAAGCCTCATTCCCCTTGATTTCGTCAATCTTGCGTTGTAGCTTCTCCTCGAAGCCCGCTTGAGCGACGTAATTCCGCCGATTTTCGGAGATGGAGGCCGTCGAGATCCCTGCGGGCTTCACTATGTCCACGGCTTCGACCGAATAGATCGTGTTGCCTTCGGAACGCTGTGGTGCTGGGCTGCGCTCGCTCACACTCACACTGCACGCGCGATGATTGCGGCGGCTTGGCGGTGGCGCTGGCAGGCGTCTTGAGATTTACGGGACGTGGTGGGTAGCGGCGAGTATATGACAGGCGGCGGCAGTCGTGGCCAGCGGGACGGGCAGCAGATGGATTACTAAGCGTTCCGGTATGTCGGGATTCCTGGTCCTGCCAACCAGCGGCAAACACTCACCACGCTCTAACAATTGCTTTGAGCTAGTTTCGCTCAAAAGGATTTTGATGACGGGTTGATTTGCCAACTTATGCCTAGGCATGACCGGGCTTATCTTCATTGTCTTCGTGGCAATTCTTTCTCGCACTCGCACCCCCTGGGGGGGTGGGGGGGCTCACTGCATTTTTCAGCATTGGATTTCTAAAACGGGTATTTCTCATTATGTTGGCCCCCGCCTTGGCCCCAACCTTGGCCCTACTGTTGGTCCTTACTTGGCCCTGACTTGGCCCTGACTTGGCCCTGACTTGGCCCTTTCTAGTAACTGCAAGCATTTTTGGGCGTCCTTGGCTCTATTTGCCTTTATATTGGCCCTGTCTCGGAAGTTGATTGCCTCGCATACGGCATTGCCCAGCGCATCCTGATCCTTGTGGCGAAAGCTGTATGCCATGAGTCCGCCGCGCGGCCCTGATGACATTCTAAATCTGGCATAGAATCCCAAAGCCTCCAACGTGTCGGCGGTGTCTCTAATCTGCTTGCGAGTCAGTGGCGGTGCCAAGTGGTCAGGGATGACGGTGGCGGCACTGAATGCCTCCTTGGTGGCAAACCCACAAGACCTGGCTTGTATCGTCTCCCATCCAACAAAGCAGAATCCCTGACGGTTTACCTTGACGCTGAGGATCGCACACAGAATCCGAAACTCTCGCCATGAAACGCCCCGTTCTGGCCAAGGTTTCTTCGGGTCCACTTCCGCCCGTGCCTGTTCGCACGCGGCCCAAAAGTAACCGGCTTTCATCGTGACCAACGGGCCGCCAGCGGCAACATTTCGAGAACTGCCAGCGATTCCCTCAAGATGCGAAGCACCGAGATTTCCGAGTTGCACGTTGCAGATGTCCGCACCTACCAAAACTTCACCCTTGTCTGAACACGGGCCGGGACGTGCCTTCCCTATGTCCAGTTTCTCACATATCTCTTCCAACCGGGCCTTGAATGCGTCGTGCCCGTGGCGATGTTTGAATCCCTTCCCCGCGCCAATAATGCCACAATTTAGGGCGAGCTCGATACAGTTCAACGGGGTCGCTATCGGAGCGGAATCATTTTCGTCGAAATCTTCACCGTTCAAAACGGCAAGTGGGAATGTGAAATAATGGTCTGTTGCACTCATCTTTTGGCTAGCTCCTTGTGCGGGTTTGCAGGGCTTGGCCTGAGGCTGTCCAGGAGCGACAACAGTTTGGCGGTGCTTCGATCACCGCGCCGTTCGGGCGGGTGCTCGATGACGGCTTCCAGCGGCTTTTGATTTCTGCGTTTGCGGCTCATGACCCCACCTCCTCTCCACCGCTGGCACGGGATTCTATCAGGTTTTGCAAACTGACCGTGCTGAACAATCTTTTTCCTCGAAGCTTCCCCCGCTCGCGTAATGACGAGGTGCGGATCTTGCCTTCGTCTGCTAACCGATAGAGTGTTGACTTACACAGCGAAAACAAGTGATTCGCCCGGCGACAATCGATCCACTCTGGTAGAAGTTGGGGAGCCGGTGCCCGTTTCCCACAAACCGCAATGGGTGCTTTGGGGCTTTTCCGTTTCTGAGAAGTTGGGGTTGCTGTGCTGGGGTGGATGGCGGTTCCGATTGGTGTGCCCTGATGTTTTTGTGTGGTGTTTTGGTTCACGCCGCACAGCTTGCCGGATTTTCAACCAGTTCGTAACGGGCGCAAGTGGCACTACCGCTCCTTAGATTCCACGGAGGTTTCTATCTTCCCAACTGCTTTAGCACAAGCCACTTACGTAGCTTGAGTGCTCAACAAATGGGTCGTTTTACGCAAAAAACAAATGCGCATTTTTCAAACGCTGGGCATTTTCTCAACCGCCCGTTGCAATGTTTCGCGCTCGGTGTGGGTGTAGCCGGCATGCACCTCGGCGGATTCATGGCCGACGATGCGGCGGCGGATTTCCTCGGAAACGTCGAGATTGGCCAACACGGATGTTAGGGAGTGGCGCAAGGCGTGGAAACTGCGGGCGTGCTGGGCGCGTTGCCCGCCTTTGGTGCCCTGGCGCGTTGTGCGGCGGTCAATGCCGGTGTGGTCCATGATACCGATGAACTGCGAGCAAAGCCCGTGACGGCCGCCCACGGGTGCAGCAAACAGGGCCGGGAAAAGCGGGCGGTCTTTCGCGGTGCCCTTGGCCCTGGGTGTGAGATAGGCCACAAGGCGCGGGTGCAATGGCACCTCTAACAACTTGCGCTTGCGGCTGGTCTTTTCCGGCATGAAGGAAAGCGTCTTGCGGGTGAGATTCACGTTGCCCCATGTCAGGCGGGCGCAATCGCCAAGGCGTGCCCCTGCATAGAAGCCAACAAGAATCATCCCTTGCCAGTCGCCGCAACGCTTGGCGCGGGTGTCTTCGTCGGCCTTGCTTGCGGGAAAGATTGCATCCTGCCAAACGGAGTCCCCGGCACCGCTCACCATGCGCCCCACCTCGGCCACGGTGAAAACCTCGCGCTCGGTCGAGTCATGCTCTGGCAGCTTGCCAAGGGCGGCGGCGGGGCTGGCCAGTAGCAAGCCTTCCCGCACGGCGGCGCGAAACATGCCGGCGAGGTCGCTCGCGTAGTGGTTAGTTGTCTTGGCGGTGCGTTGCGGTGGTGCCGGCGCTGCCTTGCCCTTGGGCGGCAGGGTTTTCGTTGGGTCTTGCCAGCCATTGCGGATGGCTTCACGGAATTCCCGCACGTCGGCCTTGGTGATGATTTCAAGTTTGGCGTCGGCCCGCTCGCCAAGCCATGCAAGGAAAGCGTCAACGTGGGTCTTGTAGTGGGCCTGCGTGGCCGTCTTGCCGGTGGCGGCCTTCATTGCCAGCCATGCCCCTGCCCATGTCCGCACGGTGTAGAACCGCAACGGGGAGCCGGTCGAGATTTCACACAGGCGGGCCAGCAACTCACGGGCGCGGGCTTCCGACAACTCGCCACGGGCGGCAGCCTCGGCAGCCTCGGTGAGAACGGCAAACGCCTTGCCGCCGGTTTCGCCGGTCGAGGTTGCGGCTTTGGTCGCGGCCTCTTCAATGCGCAACGCCTCGGCATGCGCTTCGGGCTTCTTGGTTCGCTTGGTGGATTGTTTCAACCTGCGGGTAGTGCCGTCAGCCTGGGGCACGTCAAAGCAGGCGATCCAGAAAGGCGAGTTCGGGCGTTTGATGAGAGTGGCCATGATCGTTTTGCGGTGGGGGAGTTGCTGGGGTCAAATGGTGAGAACGGGAATGCGAACGGATTTACGGACTCTTGTTCCCATTATCGTTCCCATTATGCAAGAAAAACCTTATTTTCCTTGTAGGTGCAAGGATCGGCAAGGAATCAGCGGTTCGAATCCGCTACGCTCCACTTCTTCATTATCAATGACTTAGGTTTCAAGAATGTGATTCTTATACCTGAGCTTATACCAGCGGCGAACTGGAAGTTTTGCCAGGCGGGCAAGTTCTTGAAGTGTTACGGCAGACCGATCTTATCGCTATTTCCCAAAGGAAACTCAGTAACCCCAACTCTCATGCCGCACGGGCAGGCGGTAGGTTTGACAAACGGCGCTCCGATATGGCCTGTCATTGGTGCTTGAGTCGGAGGAAGAAGCCTGCGGGATAGCGGCGTGCAAATACTTTGCGCCGCATGTGGGCGTCAATCATGCCGACTGTTCCGGTGATTGCCGCGGTGCTTAGGGCGGGTACAATTCCGAACTCACCCGCTGCGGCGATTGCGGCGGCCTGTCCTCCAAACCATTTGAGCAGGGTTTGGTCGATCTTGCCCCATTCGTCGTGTGCCTCGGCGACTTGGTGATCAAGTTCCGCGGCGAGGTTCGCTGCATTTCCCTCATCAAGATCCTCGCCCGACTTGCAGGATTGCCAGACTCGGCGAAAGAAATGACGCATGTTCTCGAGTCGACCATCTTCGCGCAATGCGATCGCCGCTTCGGGAGTGACATCGTTCAGGAGTTTGAGATCACATTTCTGAAGAGCTTTGGCGAATGGAGACCACCCGAGATCGCTGCTCTTGGAATCAATGCCTGCTCTATCAATTTGGAGTTCAAGCCAACGAGAAGGCAGGTCCGTAATCATATGGAGATCGCCAATCTGGCTCATCAATTTGACTTCCTCGTAGCACGAACCGGTCGACTGGAAAAGGTATTGCGCAGATTTTGTTAAGTCGGCATCGGGAAGGTAGTAGGGATGCATTTCTCGACGCCGTCTCAGGTGGGAAAGCATGTCTTCATCAGAAGGATAAGATTCTGCGGGATTTGCAGCGCGGTCCTTGCGAAGTTCATCGAGATAGAATTTGTCGGAATGCGAGAGCATGAAGTACTCCTGTAATCCGCCGTCCGTCGGACTGAGCAACTTGAGTTGTTCTTTGGCCATCCGCGCGGACATGTCCTCAAGTTCGGGATGCTTTGAAAATCTGGCTTTCTGGGCCTCCAGAATTTTGTGCCAGAGACCTTTTTCAAAGTCACGAATCGGCCGCACTATTCCCACCACACCGGCCGCGATCCACGGCATCATGCGCAACCAAAGGGTCGCATTGATGAGGCAAGATGATCGGAATGCCTCGGGATGGAGCAGTGGATTGAACTGGTTCCCTACGATTTGGGGACTCAAGAAGGGATCCGTTAGCAGGATTTTGTCGGCGTAGAGGGAATGACGGATGACGGCTTTGGCAACGTGTGCTGGTTCGTAGCTGCCCGTATAGAGGGCACTTGTGCCTTGCGATTCACTTTTCAAGCAATGCTCGTAGTCGTCGAGACTGGGCCACATGAGATCGACGCACTCGTAGATCTTTTGGACGGCTTCGGATGTGAAGGCGCTCTTGTATTTGACAAAGGAACCGTTGGTATCTTCTGGATCGATGTCAAGCGCCTCGAACATGAGGCGAATGAAGGTGAGGTTCCGACCCCTCAGCGTGTAATGATGAGCAACCTCGGCGAGTGGACGGCCGATCAGGTTCGGCCAGTTCACTTTACCCATGCAGCATTGCTTGAACTTCTTGCCGGAAAGGCAAGGACACTGATCATTCCGGCCAACGTTTGTCTCGGGTTGCATCGTGTTAGGATTATGGGATGGTGACGCTTGGCAGGCTGGCTGTAGTTTGGAAGTGGGGGTCAATTGGCCGTCAGCGATGGTTGCAGCGCAGCGGCGACGGCGCGGAAGCTGAGCAGGCCGCCCTCGATGTTGGCGTAGCCGCCTTTTTTGCCGAAGGGCGTGTTGGCGAGGATCATGTCGAATTTCCTTCCGCTGGGTTGAGGGAGGGCATCGGCGCGGGCACCGGGCGGATCATCGTTGAATTCGCTCTGATGTTCGATCCGTATCGTAGCTTAGTCCTTAGCCATTTCATACAACTCTGTGTTACAGGAAATCCTCAGCCCGTTTCCACCATTGCTATTTCGTCGGGGGTGAGGTGGTAGAGTTCGTAGATGATCTTGTTGAGTTCGGCTTCCTTGGTCGCGATCACTTCGTCAAGCGTGGAAATTTCGGAATCAAGGGTGAGGATGCGTGAGCGGAGGGGTGTCTCCGTGGTGGTGCGGAGAGTGAGGAGGAGCTTGAGGAGGCGCCTGGCGCTGAACGCTTCGGTGACGTTGAGGTCGCGGAGGGTGTGACGCCATTGGGCGGCGATGAAGGGGGTGTCGGGTTTATCGAAGAGGCGCAAGGCCTCGCGACCGGCGATGTGCAGGTTGAGTTCGTCGGCGGTGTTGGTGACTGTTAGGGTGGCGCCGGGTTGGAGAAGGGTGTCGAGCGCGTCGAGGCGTTGTTGCAGGGCGGCGGCGTGGCGGTCCTTTGCCCAAGCGGTAAAAGCGCGGCCCGTTAGGCCGGGCGGCACTTCGGGCGAGTGTTTCCACGACGCGGCGGTGCCGACCTCCGCCCACAACCAATCCTCCTTGGGGGCTGGACTCAGCGGTGCGGTTTGGGTGCTGTGCAGGCGCTGCTCGAGCCTGGCAATGGTGTCGCGGCGGCGGGTGTGGAGTTCCTGCAACTCGCGGGCGAGCCCGCCGACTTCGGCGCGCTGCTCGGGGGGGGCGTCGGGTATGGGGAGCGGGGCGATGAATTGCTTGTTGGCTTCGTAGTAGCCGCCTTCTTTGGCTTTTGCTGTGCGGCGGAATACGAAGTCGCAGACCGGAGCGTTTAGGATGCCGAGGAGATACCAAGCGTTTTTCGGATTTTCGGTTAGAATGCCATTCACCCGGACATTATTCAGGAAAAATTGCCCTTGGGCATCGTAGCAGATTCGGAGGGATGGTACAGTCTGTGCAACGATCAATTTTGGATCTTCCTGCTTGTCGATACTCTGATTTCTGCCGAATCGATACCATTCTGAATCATCGAAAGCACTGTTCTCCCGTTGACGCAAGACTTGTTCGTGAACCTGTAGGTAAGACCATGAATTAGGATATTGTCGACGCATCTCTTCTTCTGAGAAGAGGCGAGGTCTAGTAGCTTTCAAGTTGTAAGGGAAAAGCACGTAGGTGTCAGTAATCGGCTGTAGATAGCGCTTTGCCTCCGGACCGGATACCAGCGGTTTCATCAAAGAGTCTTCTATCGAAACAATGTTTCCTGCCTTGTTTTGATATTCGTCACGCCCGACCCGTTTGAGTTGATAGATTGCATCCGCACTCGTGATCAGTCCTTGGAAAATTTGCTTGGTCCATTCCTGAGATCCGAGGTTGGAGCAGTTTGCATTGAGCCTGCCGATCAACTCCATTTCCGCCCTCGGCGCGAGCGTCCACGCCTCCTCCTCTGGTAGTTCGCCGTAGGGGATGCGGTCAGCGTTCTGCCAATCGACGGCGGCGGCGTTACCATCGGGCGCGAAGGCGCATGTGAGCGCATCGGCGGGGTTGCCGCTGAAGAATTGGAGGGCGGTATAGGTGATGGCTTCGTCGAAAACCTGATAACTTTTGAAGTCGAGCCAGCGGTCGAGCGTGCGGGTGTGGCGGACGTGTTGGCGGAGGGGCTTGCCGTATTCGTTGACCATCCAGACGTTGGGGGCGATGTAACCCATGCGGCCTTCTGGGCGAAGCAGGCAGATGCCTTTTTCGATGAAGGGCAGATACATGTCGAAATTGCCGCTTTGTGTGCTGGCGTAGAGTGGCGAACCGTTTGGGTTGCGGGCATCGACTAGGTAGGCGGCCACGTCGTCCTGGGCGCGGCGGAAATGTTGGAGCTTGATGTATGGCGGATTGCCGATCACGCAGTCGAATCCGCCGTGGGAGAACACCTCGGGAAAGGCGGCTCGCCAATCGAAGGTGTTGATGCGGTCTCGCTCATTTTCGTCGGCGGCGCCGAAGAGGGTTTGGTGGCGTTCGTCGTAGAAGTTGGCGAAGTCCGGGCCGACAAGGCTGTTGCCGCAGCGGATGTTGGAGTCGAGGGCGCAAAGCGGTTTGCCGGGCGCGGCGGTGTGCAGCCAGAGTGCCAGTTTCGTGATCTCGACCGACTCCTGATTGATATCCACTCCGTAGATATTGTGGGAAAGGATCGAGCGGATGATCGAATCCTGGTCGAACAGCCCGCGTCCACCCTCGATGCGTTCCTTTTCAGCGATGACCCACCGGTATTCCTCCACCAGGCGGTTGAGGGCCTGGATGAGGAAGGCACCCGATCCGCAGGCCGGATCGACGATGCGTAGATGGTCGAGGCGGAAGCGGTAGGCGTCGAGGAACTTGATCCATCTCGAGGCTGTGGGTGCAGTGCGGCGTTTGTCTTTGAGGTAGCTGCGGTATTCCCCAACGGAAGCGTCATCCAGTGGCGGGAGGCTGGCGAAGTCGAGTTCACCTTTGATGTCTTCGAGGCGCGCGCCGACGGTTTGGTCAATGATCATGTTCACGACCCACTCGGGCGTATAATAGACCCCGTCGGTTTTCCGTTTGCTCAGCAGATTGATTGATGGCCGGCCGTCGGCCTCGGCCTCCATGATTTCGAGTTCGGTGATGGACTGCTCGAAAATGCGGCCGAGGGTGTGGAGGCTGATGGCGCGTTCACCTGCGGCGGAGCTGAGGCCGAAGTTGTAGGCGGCGGAGAAATGCAGCAGGGTGAGCGGATGGCCGAGAAGGTTGGTGGCCTGGTCGCAGGCGCAGAAGACCTTGGCGGGGATGTTTAGGGAATCGAGGACCGGATCCTCCTCGAAAAGTCCGCCGTTAAAGCGAGAGATCGGTTGGGAACCGAAGCTCCCCCCGTCGCGCATGGTGCGGAACAGGGCGCGCATTTCATCCCAGGGGCCGGAGCCCTCGGGATCGTAGAAGCGGCTTTGGCTTCTCTCGATGAGGATCCCGCGGAGCAGGGCGGGCGGGTAGCGTAGCATGCGGCCCATGTCCTCGCAGAACAGGATGAAGATGCAGCGGTCGAGAAAGCGCTGGGTGAGGCGCACGAGCTGGCTACGGGTGCCTGTAAAACCAGGGTTGGCATCAATGAGGGTACTATAGACGAACTGGCGGTATTCGCGATATTCGCGATAGAAATCTTTCTCGATGGCTTTTTCGCGAACAACCTGGTCGCGCAACAGGCGGTCGAGCTGAGGTGTACCGCGCTCGGCCAGCAGCATGTCTGGCCGGAAAAGCCGCCAAAAGACGAAACGCCGGAAGGCGGCTGCCGGAGTGTTGGCGAGGAGTCCCGGCTCGGTGGCGCTGCCGGATTCGGAAAGCACGAAGCGCTGGAACTGGCCACAACGCAGCCGGCGAACGTAGAGCCGGAACTCGGTCATGTCGGTGACGAGAGCGAAATACGGTTCGGTGAGGTCGTCACGATCACGGGATTGCCATGCGGACTGGAGGTAGTCGAAGCACTGCTCAACCGGTGACCGGTTGTTACCCTTGCGGGCCTGTTTGGCGTCCAGTCCGGAACGGATGTCCTTGAACTCGCACAGGACCTGCGGGACGCCGTCGCCATCGGCGCCGAAGCGACCGAGCGCGAGGTCGGCCTGGCCGGTGCCGCCGGTTTGCCCGGCCCCAGCCACGTCCATCTGCGGGCGGCACAAATAACCCGGGGTTTCATGGCCCTGCAAGTGGTAGCCCCAGGTTTCCACAAAGAAGCGGTGGATGAAGGCGGCTTCTGACGCGCGTTCATTGAGCATATCACGGTTGACGCCGATACCGTGACGCCAACCGCGAGGCGATCAACGCAAGGCAGCGGCTGAGAGATCAGGCGAAGCTCAGGAAGAATCTCCGGGGGGTGGGGGGTCTTAGCCTGGCTAAAGATTTTTGTTCTGGGTGTTGGGAGGCGTGCTGGCAGGCTGGGAATGGCGCTTTCCTGGATTTCGCTCCAGAATGCCCCAGGATCGTTCGGGTTCGTTTCCACTGCTATGTGGCACCCTGCCCGCCAGAGCCCGTCTGAGGGCGACATTGTGCTCGCTGTGGGGCGTTCAGGCGAACAGCCCATTCCTGCGGAGCCTGACCGGCGGCATTTCGGGCCGCGGCCATGTGACGGCATGGGACATCCGAGAGCGGATGGCAACAGCTACCGAAGTGTCATAGGATGTGAATCAAGATGAAGCCAATGATCGCAAAGATGAGCACCCCGATAAGTGTCCTGGCAGCGCCTCCAAGTGCGGCTAATGAGGCACCCTTGAAATCGGTCGCAAATTGTCGCCATTCCTCTGCCGCTTCCCTTCGAGCGGTGCGAATCCAGCGGTCCAGATCGGGATCACGGTAGCCTGTTTGGGCACGGTCGGTTTCTGTGCCAGAAGTTTCATTACTCCAAGCAGGTGCCTGTTTACGCTGATCCGCTTTGGGTTGTGGGAAATGCCATGAGTACTCAGCATCATACCTGGCTCGTGCCTCCACATCGTTCAGGATCTTGTAGGCAACAATGAGTCGTTGAGTGAATGCCGTAGCCTTGGCTGAGGCATTGACATCGGGATGCCACTTGAGCATCTTCGCACGAAACGCTTGGCGAATCTGGTCAAGCGCTGCTGATTGCGGGATTTCCAGCAGGGCATAAAAGTCCTCAAACGTTGTCATCGCGTTTGTTCAGAGGCTTCACTACGATTTCAGTGGAACTGCCGCGTTTTTCCGGTTTCCAAGCCATAAGGGCAAAAAATGCGGCCACGCCGATCGCTGCGACTGGCCAGTTGCCCGTCGATCCATCGGTGTGAGTAAGCAGCGATATGAACATTGTTAGGAAGAGAATGACGGCCCCGAGGACGATTTTGATGATCCAGTGTCTGACAGTATCAATTTTACGGGTGGGTTGATTGGATTGAAATGTGCCGCTAGCAATTCCTCCCGGTGGCACCACCACTGCCGTGCGGCAATTCGGACAGACGGCATTTGAGCCAATCTGATGGGGTTCAGCGATCAACACCTTTGAACAAGCGGGGCATCTGAATTTGAACATGCTGGATTGGGGTGGGATGGGGGCTTTGTTGTCTTGATCGAGGGGAACGACGGGATCGGCTTGTTGGTGACTGACAATCCGATGAGTAGCAAGAAAGGCGGGAAATAGCCAGAGGCAATTTCGCTATACTTTGGTATTTTCTTGCAGGCTTGCTGCTGGTCAATATCTCGCCGCCTCATGCATATTCCCCATGATCGAACCGGGACGCATCGGGCCGAGTTGGTCCAGAGCGTGTTTGATCCGGCT
>JBAXPF010000082.1:0-13987 GCA_037132955.1 Verrucomicrobiota bacterium
CCAAAACGTCATTTGGTTCAATTTGGCATTGTATTTTCATTTTGGAATCGAACGCCGATGTGCTGGCACCGGCGGATATTGAAAGGAATTTGTCATGGTAAATCAAGTGCTAAACGCCGGTTGTCCAGCCATGCCTTGTTGGGCGTCTTCATGCTTCTACTCGATGAAACGGACAGATGTCCCGATAGGTGGACTACATCCGCTCTCTTTATCGCAAAATAGGATGATGTGGCCGATCTCGTCAAGGCGCCACATAATGTGCGGGAGGGGACTCGAAACACCAGATTCATCGACAATCGTGGCATCAAGCCCAACTAAAAAGTGCCCAGGTTCTGCATCATGCAATGGTGGCTCAAGCAGCACAAAGACTCCAGGTGGCATCTCGGTGGGAATAAGTCCATCTGTCTGCCAAGATTCGGGCTGCTCCCAGGTCGAACTCACAGTGAACCTTGATGTGAGAGCTTCTGTTCTTTGATCGGTCATCTTGATACAATATTTCTGCCCAACGCAGATGTGATGCCAGCCGCGCAGTTGAGGTGAAGTTGGTTGGTTGAGGAAAGGCTCCAGCGGCTTGGCATACACGCCTTGTTATGCTCTTATTATTGCGGCTACCTGTCGAGTAACGATTCTTCGCGTGATGTGTCATCTAGGTCCAAATTCTCTTTCTTGGCGGGCGACGTCGCTCAGGGTCGGCGGAAATTCATTTCTTTTCTTACCACCGTCAAGGATCACTTATCCGCGATTCAAATGGGGAACGTCTTTATTCTTCTTTGTTGGAACGTCCCGAGTGACGCCGCCTCGTTGATATGGCTATTCCGATTGAATCTGCATAACGCCTAGCCTAGCCGCCGGCGCGATTGGAGTGTGGTTGGTGTGATACAGTGGTGCTGCTGCCGGTCGGCTACGGCGACTTGTTCGCTTTCTTGATTTCGATGCTGGAAGTTGGATAGCCAAGCTTCTTTACCTGGGGCCATCCTTCGACGTGGGGGCTGAGAGTTGCTCTTTTGCGGGAGCCTTATCTGCTGGCTTGATAGCCTGCCGGTCAGCGCCCTGTTGTTTGCATTCCGCTTTCTGGCGGAAGGCGGCTGCAGTGTTGTACATGAAAGAATTGTGGGCAACGGAATCCGCATGTTGACGAATGATGAGGTGAAGGATTGTGGCCAGGACTCCGAGAAAAGCAATTTCAATCCCCCACAGGTAGTAGTTCAGGTGCTTGTATTCTTTGAATGGAAACCCTGTGCAAAACCCAGAGTGATCCTCCACGTGCTTTATCCCATCAGGCGGCTGATACGCCAAGAAGTGGAAATCCCAGAGGGTCAACCAAGATGCCCTGAACGGCGTTGGGTAGTGCTCACCGGGGGATATTATCCATGGGGGAAAGAGTAACACCGCAGTGCACACCAGAAAGAAGCCGAGCCATACTTTGCGACGAAAGCTATGTTCAACTGATCGTTGACGTGTTTTTGACATTTTGTTAGCGAACGTTTTTGTGATGGCGGCCGCGAGGCAGAGGTGATTCAGCGGGGTGGTTGAGGAGCTTCAGGCGGCTTGCCATCCACTGCTTGTTCGACAGGATGAGATCCACTATTCTCGCGGGTTGCCCATGTCATTATTATGAGTCGAGTAAGCGGCATCGACGATAGCTTCCACACATTTCTATCTTGTCGAAACGTCAGTGTGGCAGGACTTCTGAGCCCAGGCAGCTCTGATGCTGTCGAATACACGAGGTATGCCTCCGCCTCGTCGTGGACTATTCCGTGAACTTGAATCGACTTCTGCGCTGGGAACGCAAACTTCGCAGGAAACAATCGGAACGCCTCTGCAAAGACTCCAATCAGGAAGGATTCATTCGGAAGCGCCGGGTTGGTGGGCGTTGAAACGCCGTTCCGTTGGATTTCAGCGCGGAAGAATTCGGCTAATGACTTCACGGTATCGGGGTGCATGGCTGTGACAAGTGTCGATGCATTCAAATCGATCACCGCTTGAACTACCTCTTCAAATTGTGTCTGTATCTTCTTGTCATCGGCACTGGCCCCGAAGCAATGAGAAGCAAAGCAGAAGATAACGAGTAGTCTCAATAGTGTCTTCATTGTGTGTCGAACAGTGGTATTATGCCTCTGTGTGTTTGTTCAGATCAAACACACAGAGGCAGTAACAGGTGTAACAGCCTCCCGGCTGGGCGGACTTCGTCCATGGGCGTTGCATTTGTGCTTTTTAAGGCGTCTATGCCGTACTAGCAAGGTGAATTTTGTTGGGTTTTGGATTTACGGATCGGGCTGTCAGGGTTGAAAGTCGAGCGGGCTGACGGCACCCGCGCCGGGCCGCCGCAGGATGTGGAGGTAAATCATGGTGGTTTCGACGCTGGAGTGGCCCATCAGGTCTTGGACCGTCCGGATGTCGGTGCCGTTTTGAAGTAGCGAAGTGGCAAAACTGTGGCGCATCGAATGGCAGCTCGCCTTTTTGGGGATGTCTGCCCTGCGGACCGCCTCCTTGAACTGGCGCTGGAGCGAGTGCTCGTGGAGATGGTGTCTGGCAATGTGGCCGGTGCGCGGGTGGGCGCAGACGTTGGCGGCGGCAAACAGGTATTGCCATGCCCATTCGGTTCCAGCATTGGGGTATTTGCGCGCCAGTGCATCCGGGAGATGGGTTTCGCCAAGACCAATGGCGAGGTCCTGGCGGTGCTTTTCCTTTGCAGCAGCTAGGAATCCTTTGAGACGCTCTTCAAGCGCCATGGGCAGCGGCACGACACGGTGCTTGCCGCCCTTGCCTTCGTGGATGGTGATGGTTCCCTGGTCAAAATCGAAATCCTTCACGCGCAGCCGGAGGCATTCCATTTGCCTGAGGCCGCTGCCATACATCAGTTCGGCAGCGAGTTTCCATGGATCTTCGAGATGGGTGAGGATGGCGGCGACTTCCCGGCGCGAGAGCACGACCGGCGGACGCCGTTGGGCATAGCCGTGGCTCGGCGTCTCGATGGTGAAATCCTCAATGCCGAAAACGCGCCGGGTGAGGAAGACCATGGCATTGAGCGCCTGTTTCTGGGTCGCTGCCGAGACGTTGCGCTCCAACGCCAGATAGTTGAGGTAGGCGGTCATTCCTGCGGGGCCGGCGTCACGCGGGGTTAGCTTGAGACATTCCAAACAGAAGCGGGTGTAGCGGACATTCCAATTCACGTAGGTGTCCTCGGTGGCGTAGGCCAGGCCCGCGAGGCGGATGGCGCAGCGCAGTGCATCAACAATGCGGTCGATTTCAGCGTCGGTCTCGGGCAAAGGCCCGGATGGCTTTGTCGGAAGGACCGGGAGTTTGGGGCGCACCTTGATGGTCTCACGACCCAGCGTGCGGTGGCCGGGTTCCAAGGACCACGCCTGGTCGGCAAGGCCCTGCCAGTCATAGGCGTCGGCCCACGACAGTGCGAGAATATCATGGGCCAGAATGTAGACGGCGTCCACGGCCTGGCGGAATTGCCAGTCTTCAATATGTGTGGACCGGCCAAGGGCGTCGAAGAATGCGTTGGTGGCGTCGGCGGAACGATTGCCACGGGCCTTGGTCCAATCCTCGGCCCATTGGACGTAATACTCGCGGGCGGCGGGCTTGATGGCGAGGGCGACGAGGCGCTGGAGGAAATGCTGGCGGACCGGGGAGTCTGGCTGACCGTCCGACGGGATATCTGATGGCGTGATCATGGTGGAAACATACATGTTCAAGAGAACAAATCAAGATGGAATTTTGAATTTGTGCTCGATGCGCCAGAAAATGTCATCCATGAAAGCCGTAGTTGTCGGACTGAGGATTTTCGAACTGGCGTTGGACCAAGGCCTCAAGCCCTCGCAGGCGGGCGACCCGTCCAGTCCGCAGGGGTGGGCGAGGGTTGTGAAATTTCCATGAATCTGCTTGGCATGCAGGAGCTGATGGGTAGAGTGGTCGCGGAATTGATTGCCCACAAGCCGAGCCAGCCACCCATGTCCAAATTAGAAACCATGACCTCCAGGGAGCGCGTCCTCACCGCGCTCAATCACCAAATCCCGGATCGCGTGCCGATCGACTTGGGCGGCAACCAAACCGGGATCCATAAAAACGCCTACCTCAACCTTGTTAGGCACCTTGGCATCACCGATGAACTGCGCATCATGGACGCGGTGCAGCAGCTCGCCGTACCCTGCGAGCAAGTGCTGGAAAGGCTGCATGTCGATACGCGCTACATTCGCGCCGGAGCGGCAGCCAGTTGGAAGGGCGGAATTGTCCGGGCCACCCGCGAAGGGCAGGCGTGGCAGGACCTCACGGATGAATTCGGCATCCGCTGGTCGATGCCTGAAGAAACGCCCCATTACATGGACATCACCCTCCATCCCCTGGCCAACGCGAGTCTAGGCGACATCAAGGATTACGCGTGGCCGAAAGGCGACGACCCAGGCCGCTTTGCCGGGTTGCGTGAGCGGGCTTTGGCCCTGAAAAAGGACACGCCTTACGCGGTGGTCAGCGGTATCTCCGGAGTCGTCTATGAAATTTGTTGGTACATGCGCGGCCTCGAGCAATGGTTCTGCGACTTGCTGGGAGATCCGGAGTTTTGTGAGGCGATGCTCGACCAGACGCTCAAGTTCTGGATGGATTGGTTCCGCGTGTTCCTCGACGAAGTGGGCGATGTGGTCGACGTGATCATGGTAGGCGACGACCTCGCCGGCCAGAACGGCCCCTTGTTCAGCCCGGACATCTACCGGCGCATCGTCAAGCCACGCCATAAACGCCTGATCCAATACATCCGGTCGCGCACCCAGGCCAAAATCTGGTATCACACTTGTGGATCTTGCATCGACTTCATCCCGGAGCTGATTGACAACGGCGCGCAAATCCTCAATCCCGTGCAACTCAGCGCGCGCGGCATGGACCCGGACGACCTCAAGCGCCGCTTCGGCAAACAACTCGCGTTCTGGGGTGGCGGCGTGGATGCACAGCACATCCTGCCACGGGGTACGCCAGAAGCAGTCGCCGCTGACGTCCGCCGTAACGTGCAGGCCCTCATGCCCGGTGGCGGTTACATTTTCAACAATTGCCACAACATCCAGGGCGAAGTGCCGCCGGAGAACATTCTAGCGCTGTTCGACACGGCTTACGAATGCGGCTTCTACGCCTGATCTCTATCAGAGAGCGGCGATGGCGCCCATGATGCGTTTGGCCAGCAGATCATAACCCTCCTTGGTTGAGGCCTGCCTGAGCTCGGCCGGGCTGAGGCGGATGGCCGGACCGACGGTGAGGGTGATGCGCGAGGCCCGCAGAAAGGTGGAGCCGCGCGGCAACGCTTCATATGCGCCGCGGATGCGCACGGGTTGGATCAGCGCGCCGGACTTGGCGGCGACGAAGCCCACGCCCGGCGCGGCTGCGGCGAGGTTGCCATTCAAGGTGCGGGCGCCTTCCGGGAAAATAGCGACGCGCTCGCCTTGCTTGAGCAACCGGATGATGTGTTTGAGGGCGGCCAAATCCGGGTTGTCCTGATCCACCGGAAAGGCATTCCATTGGCGGTAAAGCCAATTGCAGAACCCACGGAAGAGAGTCTTGCGGGCCATGAAAAACATCGGCGTGTCATACAGATTGGCCAGCAGCGGCGGGTCCATGTAGCTTTGGTGGTTGGAGGCCACCAACACCGCGCCCTCGGTCACCAGATGCTCGCGGCCCTCAATGCGCAGTCCGTAAAAGGCGCGAAATGCCGAGCCTAACGTCATCCATCCAAACCAGTAGATCCATGTCATGGGAGATAGCGGATGGTGGATAGTTGATAGTTGATAGAAGATGGAATCATCACACCGCCAGCCCCTGTTGTTTGAGGATGTCGAGGGCGGCAAGGACGCCGCTTTCGATAGTGTGATGGGAGTTGTCCAAAATGGAGGCTCCCTCGGCTATCATGAGCGGGGCGGTGGTACGCTTGCTATCGGCGGCGTCGCGCTGGGCCACGGAGTCAATTTCACCCATGTTGACGCGGCGGGCGGCGCGGACGTGCTCTGCCGCATCGACGTAGATTTTATAGGGTGTGTCCGGGAAGACTACGGATCCAATGTCCCTGCCTTCCATTACAACACTGGTGCGCTTGAGGTAGTCGCGCTGGAGTGCGACGAGCTTGGCGCGGACTTCCGGGATGGCGGCGATGGCGGAGACGTTGGCATTGACCGCCTCGCTGCGCAAGGCGTCGCCGGGATCGCGGCCATTGACGGTGATCGTGGAGCTGAAGCCATCGTCGCCGCATTGGAGGTCAAGCCGGTTGAGCAGGGCGACCACGGCGGGAGAGTCGTTAGGATCGATGTTGTCCTGGAGGACCTGGCAGGTGACGGTGCGATACATGGCGCCGGAATTGACCATGATCAGGCCAAGGCGCTTGGCAAGTTGACAGGCGAGGGTGCTCTTGCCGGAGGCGGCCGGTCCATCAATGGCAATGGCAAAGTGTTTGGTTGGAAGGCTCACAGAAGGGAACGGGTGGGCAGGATGAATGCGTCGGGGGTGGATTGATGCGCAAGAATGGCCTGCAGGTGATGGGCGAAGCCGGGGTAGGAAGTGTTCACGCACTCGGTGTTGGAAATAACGGTTTCGCCTTCGGCAAACAGGCCAGCAATGGCAAAGGCCATGGCAATGCGGTGGTCGCCCAAACTATCAATCTCAGCACCGTGAAGCGGGTGGCCGCCGTTGATTTCCATGCCGTCCTCAAATTCGATGACCTCAGCGCCCATAGCCCTGAGGTTGTTGACGACGGTGGTGATGCGGTCGGTTTCCTTGACGCGCAGTTCGCGGGCGTTGCGAATGACGGTGCGCCCGCTGGCGAGGGCCGCGGCCACGGCGATGACCGGGATTTCATCTATCAGATTTGGCACTTCCCCGGGCAGGATGGTGGTGCCGGTCAGCGCTGCCCCATGGATTTCGATATGGCCGATGGGTTCGCCAGCCGAGTGGTGGACGGTCTCTATCAGGTGCGCGCCCATCCGCCCGAGCACCTTGAGAATGGCGGTGCGCGTGGGATTGAGCCCCACATCCTTGATGAGCAGGCGCGACCCGGGGAGCGCGGCGGCAGCCACCAGCCAGAACGCGGCGCTGGAGATATCACCGGGAATGGTGAACTCGCAGGCTGCCGGAGTTTGGCCGCCGTCAATAGAAATCGCCTGGCCGTCCTGGTGGGTGCTGACGCCGAAGGCAGCGAGCATGCGCTCGGTGTGGTCGCGGGTGGTGGCCGGTTGGATGACGGTGGTCTTGCCGCTGGCAAACATCCCAGCTAACAGAACAGCGCTTTTCACCTGGGCGCTTGCCACCGGCATTTGATAGGTGATGGGCGTGAGGCGGCTGCCGTGAATAAAGAGGGGAGCACAGCCGGGCTTGTTGCCACGAGTCTGGATGACGGCAGCCATTTCGCCCAAGGGTGTGGTGATGCGGCCCATCGGGCGGGATGACAGCGAGGCATCCCCGAAAAGCTCGGAGTCAAACGGTTGTCCGGCTAACAAACCAGCCAGCAGCCGCATGCCGGTGCCTGAATTTCCACAATCGATGGGCGCGGACGGGGCGCTGAGCCGCATCGCCTGGCCGTAAATGACAAGCCGGGTGGGCCCGTAGCCAGCGAGTTCATCGAGCACCTCGTGACGCGCACCGAGTGCCTGCATGGCGTGGAGCGTGTTGAGGCAATCCTCGCTGGGGAGGAAATTGCGGATGGTGCAGACGCCATTGGCGAGCGCGCTGAAAATGGCGGCGCGGTGGGAGATGCTTTTGTCACCCGGAACGCTGAATTCGGCGTGGAGTGAGGCGATGGCGGTGACGCGGAAGTCAGACATGGGAAACTCGGTAAATATGTTAGAGCGGAGGGTTGAGGGAGTCGCGCCGAAGTTTGGCAGTGGCTAACCAAGCGCGGGCCTGCGCCTGATCTCCGGCTTCCAGACATGTTAGAATTGCGGCGAGGTCGGTGATGGAGTCGCGCAGGGGACCCACGATGGCGCGCCGGTTTTCAAAGAGAATTTCCGCCCACATCTCCGGGTTGCCGGAGGCCACGCGGGTGGTGTCCCGCAAACCGCCGCCGCCGAAGCGGCCCAGACCCGGGTCGTCAAGGCAAATGCGAGCACCGCTGGCCGCCAGGATGTGCGGCAGGTGGCTGATGCGTGCGACCAAGGCGTCGTGCGCGGCCGCGCTCAACCAGGTGGTTTGGCAGCCAATGCTTTGCCAGAGATGTTCCAAGGCGTCGGCCAGCGCGGCGGGGGCTGCGTCGTCATTGGTGAGCAGGCAGGCCGAGCCGTCGAATAAGCGGCCATCGGCGGCGGCGAGGCCGACGCGCTCGGAGCCGGCCATTGGGTGGCTGCCGATAAAGGGGATGGACCGCAGTGCCAGCAGCGGCGTGAGCGTCTGGTGGGGGACTTGTTTGACGCTGCCGACGTCGGTGACCAGACAACTGTCCGGCAGCCCCGCGGCCAAGGCGGCCGTGATGAGCTCCGGCATGCAGCCCACCGGGACAGCCAGAATCACCAGATCCACACCTGCCAGTGCCTGCCCGAGGTGATCGGTGGCGTTGGCAATTCCGCGCTGGCGGGCTTGCTCCAGCGTCGCGGCGCGGCGCGCCCATAGCCGCACCTGCGGGGGATTGTTACGGGTGGCAAGCGCGAGTGCCAGCGAGCCGCCTAACAGCCCGCCGCCAAGGATCGCAATGTGTGGAAACCTGTCTGTCATCCGAAATAAACCACCGGGATTGAGGAAAGCGAAAGGCGTCGGTTTGCCAAGATTTGATTTGGGTTGGAGTCCGGCCGGACCTTAGGGGACGCGGAAATACTTTCTAGCAGAGGAAGGGGACGCAGGGTCCGGCACGACAGTGCCGCTGGGGATGCCGCGGACCAGGATGAGTTTGTTGTTATATGGGCTCAAAACGTAGCCTTCCTTGCCGGGTGCCTTGTGAGCGACGGGCACGTCCGATGAGGGGGACTCGACCAATTTCTCACTTGCGGCGGGGCTGGCGGACGGGTGCTGTGGCAGCGCGGGGCTGGCCGGCTGGAGTCTGGCCGGCGTCGGCGTCAACGTCGGGCCGCCGTTGGGAGTTAGATCCGGCGGCGGCGCGGGGTGGTTCAGCGGAGCGGTGTGTGCGGTGTGTGCGGTGGGAGCTGGGGTGGCTCGCGGTGCGAGGCGAGGTGCTGGATCTTCCGGGTAGGGATAGCAGGAGACGAGCAGTCCACTGGCGAGTGCAACCAGACAAGGGATGAACCGGCGGACCATGGCGAGCAAGTGGGCTAGGGCGATGCGCATAGGGTGAAAAAAACGGCGAAGTGGGTGGCAAAGGCGCCTACTTTGGCCAAAATGGCCATCCCGTCAAGGGACGGCTGCGGGAAAGGCACCTCATCCGGAATAATCCACCGGGGAGGCAATCCAATTCCGGTCAGCTATTTGTTGAGATCGCCCTGTCCGGGCCGCAACCGCGGCCTAGGGGACGCGGAAATATTTCTTCTCAGAGGGCGGATAGGTCGGGTCGCTCACCAGGGTGCCGTGTGGCAGGATCTTGCCGGTTTTCTCATCGCGGACATCGATAATCTTGTTGTTGTACGGGCTCAATACGAAGCCCTCCTTGCCGGGGGCCACCTTGGCAAAGTCGTAATCGACGCGTTTCGGCGAGTCGGTCTTCTTCTCTTTGTCGGCCGGGGGAAGCGTGTTTTCCTTGGGCTGATCGAGGGACTGCGGGTTGGCCTCGGCTTGTTTCTTCTTCTCTTCGTCGGCTCTGAGCTGTGCGTCCTGCTGGTCTTGGAGCTTGGCTTGCTCGGCGAGCGTGAGCGGCGGTTGGTTCGGTTTGGAGCCGGACTTTTGCTTGTTAGGTTGGTTTTCCGGATAAGGATAGCACGCGGCGAGCAGCACGCTGGCTATTGCAACAAGGCTAGGGAGGATGCGGGATTTCATGACAAATAAAGGGACTTCGGGGTGGGTGGGGGATTATGCGGATACGCAGCAGTCAACAGTCGAAAAACCGCGGCAACATTAGTCCAAACCGCCTGATTGTCAACAATGGATTGCGGATTTTTCCCAATGACCCATGACCAAAGCCCACTACTGCACAGGTGCTTGCCAACCGAGGGCAGGGCTGATATTCACAGTGGCCTCGACGATGCCAGACGCAACCCTACACACCAGTGGTCCGATCATAGAACGACTGGGCCCCGTGCTTTATCGGACCGCGCTGCCTAACGGCAAGATCATTCTGGCGCACCTGTCGAAGCGGTTGGTGGTTGCCGGTACCGTGTTTGAGCCCGGCCAGCGGGTGGTGATGGAGCTCACCGCCTACGATTTTGAGCAGGCGAGACTCCTTGACCGCGTCGAGTGAGCGTGGTTCCTTACTGCAACTCACTGAAGCGTGATACGCATCAATCCTCCAAACCCCGGCATCTCCACGACAGCGCGGCCGCGCGGTCTCATATTGTTAGTCGGATTGGCGCTGCTTGCCGCCTCGGCGGCAAGCTCCCAAAGTAGCGGTGACAAGGTTGCTGAGCAATCGCCGGTCTCCCGGGATCAACAACAAGCTGTGCCTGCCGGTTTTGCATGGATTCCGGGTGGTGAGTTCACCCAAGGGGATCCCCTCGACGGGGACATGGAGGCAGCGCCGCACGCGGTGCGCGTGAGTGCCTTCCACATGCAGCAAAAGGAGGTGACCAAGGCGGAGTGGGACGCTGTGCGGGATTGGGGACTCAAACACGGATTCACCGACCTCAATCGCTGTGGAGGCAAAGCGGCCGACCATCCCTTGCAGCGAGTGACTTGGTATGGCGCGGTGAAGTGGTGCAACGCGAGGAGCGAGATGGAGGGGCGCACCCCTTGTTACTACATGGATGCCGCGCAGACGCTTCCCTATCGGATAGGCGACGTGGATCTCGCAAACCCGATGGTGAAATGGGACGCCAATGGCTACCGCCTGCCGACCGAGGCGGAGTGGGAGAAGGCGGCGCGGGGCGGCTTGAGCGGCAAGCGCTTTCCTTGGGGCGATAGCATCTCCCACGCCCAGGCAAACTACAAAAGCAACGCGTTCTACCCCTTTGATGTGAGTCCGACGCGCGGCGAGCATCCGGCCTACGACGACGGCGACAAGCCCTACACCTCGCCGGTGGGCAGCTTTGCAGCGAGCGGTTACGGCCTCTACGATATGGTGGGGAACGTGTGTGAGTGGTGTTGGGATTGGTCACGGACTTATCCTGTCACGGCGCAGACAGATCCGCGGGGACCGGACAAAGGCACCGACCGAGTGACCCGTGGCGACAGTTGGAGCTATCACGCGTGGAACGCACGCTGCGCCGCTCGCAGCAGCTACAGCCCAGGCGACTCCTACTTTGACCTCGGGTTTCGCACGGTCATCAGCGCCGTCCCCTGACGTGCCACGCGGTCCGCGCCGCGAGTGGACTTGCATTCCATCACGGCATGGTGCATTGTGCAGGTTCGGTAAAGGGATTCGTTCGGATGAACGGCTTCTATACAGATCGTTTTGTGCGCCAACGTCTCATCGAGTTTCTCGGTGGCGAGACGCTGGAGAGCGCCACTGCGGTGTATGTCACGCACTCGGATGGATGCCGATTTGACCGGCGGGAGCTGCATGCTCCGGCGGATCTGGATTGGTTCTTTGAGCGGGATTTGGACATTGCCAGATCGCTGGCTGATACCAAGTCCCACCTGCTGCACCTCGACTTGGAGTACGTCAACTTCGATTCCCCCGGGGAGGTCTTTGTGGATCCGTGGCGCTGCTTTGAACTTCAGGAACCGGTGGTGAAGGTGATTGAAGCGCTGCTTCTTGAGTGGGGCATCCGGCCGCTGCACATTATTACCGGTCAGGGGCATCACTTCGTTTGGCGCATCGCGCGAACGTCCAAAGTGGCGCAGGAGATTCAAAATCTGGGTCTGAGCCCGGAGTTGACCGACCTTTGCATGGAGCGGTTGCCTCCGCCTTTGGTCGGAGGAATCGTGGCAGCCGATCAGACATTCTTTGCGGCACTGGCTCTGGTCATCGAGTTTGTGGCGCATCGGATCAAGGAACAGGCAGCCACCCGATGTGCGTTGCCTGTGGAAATCACCGCCGTGAGTGTGGGTCCCCATCTGACCCAACAGCGCGAGATGATCTCTATCGACATCTCCGAGTATGGAGATCCGCTCCACACCCGGATGATCCGCCTGCCCTTCACCAACTATCGCAAACCCTGGGTCACCGGCCTGGCTAAATGGCTCGGGATCGAAGACCAAATCGCCACCTTCCGCGCCATTCCCTTGCATGAAATGGATTTTCGCCAGGCTATCAAGATGCGTCAGGAGGAACAAGAGGTGTTGGAGTTGGCCCGCCGCGCCTGTGTGCGTATCCCGCGCCAGGAAGCGGGCACGCACAGATTGTTAGAATGCTACCGTGCCTCCCGGCTCAGAAGCCTCCATGAGTTTTTCTATTCGATCCCGCATGGCTCGCGGGAGTGCTGGGTGGAGGCGTATGGAGGCACGTCTTTGGACGCCCTGCCACCCTGCGCGCGACATCTTGTGGTGTTTCCGAATGACCTTCTGCTAAAGCCCGCCGGTCTTCAGATGTTGACCCGATGCCTGCTGGCACAAAACTGGCACCCGCGCCATATCGCCGGCTTGATCCGCTCGAAATTTGAGGATCCGGCTTACGATTGGGGCAATGACTGGAGCGATTACGAAGCGGCAACCCGCGCGGATTTTTACACCCGCCTCTTTGCCTTCCTGCACATGGTCGGGATCGACCGCCTGGTGGATTTCAATTGTACCTCCAACCGGGAAAAAGGCTTCTGTTTTCCACCGCAAGATGGCACTTGCAATCTTGAACCGTTAAGCCGGACACTTCTCACCCGACTCGACACATGATAGAATGGCCCGTAGCACTTTCCACCGGCTGCTTTTACTGGTGCGGCATCTTCGACGTGCTCGAACCGATTCGCGCGGCGGGGTTTTGTGAGATCGAGGTGTGCTCGTTTCCAACACATCTGGACTATCACAACCGGGAGGCTATTTGCCGAGCGGGTGAGCGGTTGCGGGCTTTGCAAATTCATCCCACCTCGTTCCATGCCCCGTTTGCCAATCACATTGACATCACGGCGCTTGATCCGTGCGTCCGGGAGGCATCCGTCGCGGAACTCATCCTCGCCTGCGAAGCCGCGGCGCAATTGGGATGTGACCACGTCGTGCTCCACCCGGGTCCCGAGCGCGAAGGCCGCCCGCCTGACGCGCAATTCATCCAACACATGCATCATGCGGCCGATGCGCTGAATCGCGTTGCCGCCCGTTGCGGCCAACTCGACATTCAACTGTTGTTGGAAAATATGTTAGGACATCTGATGTTCGGTCACGTGCGGGACATGATGTATTTGTTAGGTGAGATCAATACCGGTGAGGTAGGCACTTGTCTGGACACCGGTCACGCGCATTTGGCGAGGGAAATGGCTACGGTCATCAAAAAACTGTCCGGCTACCTCAAGATGGTGCACATCAATGACAATCAGGGTGATCGGGACTCGCACCTTCCCCCCGGCAATGGCAGCATCGACTGGCGCTGGGTGATGGGCGAACTGCGGCGCTGCGACTTCCACGGCGTGCTAGTCCTGGAGTTGTCTGGCAGTGATCAGGAATCGATTGGAACCATTCTCGCCCGCGCCACGGGGGCCCGGGACTATCTCAACGCACTCTGAGATTATGGTCACATTCTGACGGCGGGCGCCACACCTTGGATCCAACTTAGCTACAGTGAGCAAAGCAAGGATGGTAGCCTTTGGCGAGTTTCGAGGCGACGAGCTTGTCGAAAACCTTGGTGGCTTGTTCCAGAGATACGGGATCTGGCGTCTTGGTGCCGATAGTCAAGTTGTTGCCGTGCCGGTAATAGGCGAAGGTGACGATGAATCTCTCCGCCTTGGGTTCGATGGCGGCATGGTATTCGTTGTCAAAGGGTCCCTCGCGGAGGTAGAGGGAAGTGGATTGGATGGTTGGTGGTTCCAGGATCATGGCGGGGCGGTGGATTCAAGAC
>JBAXPF010000083.1:0-13942 GCA_037132955.1 Verrucomicrobiota bacterium
CGCGACAATCCGATGGTCCGATCGGACCTCGCCATTGTCGCGGGCGGCACGGGTGAGGGAGCCATTGCCGCGCTTCACTCGCGCTGGCGGGAGTCGATCCATACCGTTACCGGTCCGTCGTTGATGAGGGCCACTTGCATTTCGGCGCCGAAGATTCCGCGGCTGATGGGTTTGCCGAGTTCCGCTTCCATGGCGGCGCAGAACGCCTCATAGAGCGGTTCGGATACGGCGGGAGCGGCGGCGCGGATGAATGAGGGCCGGTTGCCCTGCTTGGTTGATGCGTGCAGGGTGAACTGGCTCACCACGAGGACCGCACCGCCGACCTCGCCCACCGATAGGTTCATTTTGCCTTCGGCATCGGCTAAAATCCGCATCTTGGCCACCTTCGGCGCCAGCCACGCCACATCGCCCGCCGCGTCAGCTTCCTCCACACCTAACAAAATTAGCAGGCCGGGACCCATCGCGGCGATCTGCCGCCCGGCCACACTCACGGACGCTTCAAGCACTCGTTGGATCACCGCTCGCATGAGCCGAGCCTCGAAGATTTTTTGGCGTTGTGCAAGCTTTGGAAATCAAGCCCTTAGCGACTTGTTCCCGCTTGTTCACAGGCTATGCACCGTGTGCCAAGATTGACGGCGGGCGGAATTCTCCGGCAATCTGCATTTGCTTATGGCCGATGACCCGAAATTTTCACCCGCACCCCCGCAATCGCCCTCACTCCAACAGGGGGCGACCGCGGTGGACGATGTCACCCGCGCGTTGCCCCATGCCTTGGGGCCGGAGAAAAGCCTGTTATCCTCGATGTTGCAAGACCCGCAGGAATACATCGGCGTGGCCATTGAGGAAAGACTCACCAAAGAGCATTTCTATCTGCCGGCCCATTCGACCTTGTTCGGGTTCCTCATCGAGATATTTGAAAGCGGCGCCGCGGTGGAGCTGGTGTCGTTGGTGCAGCGCCTGCTCGACCGTGGGCTGTTAGACAGGGTGGGCGGGCCGGCGGCCCTCACCGATTTATACACCTATGCGCCCAGCCCCGGCCATTTCCGCAGCCACTTGCAGCACGTCAAGGACAAGTTCGTGTTGCGCTCGATCATCCATAACTCCAACGAGGCGATCGCCCAAGCCTACGACGCGCCGGATGAGGTGGCAGCTTTGTTAGATACGGTCGAGGCGCGGATTCTGGCAATCCGCGAAGGCGCGGAGACCGCCAAGGCACCGACCCTCAAGCAGTCGGTCAACGATGTGATCGAGCAATTCCAGGCATTGCTGGCGGGTGAGAAGCGCTCGCAGGGGTTGTCCACGGGCTTTGAAGAACTCGACCGCATGAGCAATGGGCTCAAGCCGGGTGAAATGTTTGTCGTCGCGGCGCGGCCCTCAATGGGCAAGACCTCGCTGATGATGAACATCGTCGAGCACGTGTGTTTTGATCTATCCAAACCGGCGATGGTCTTCTCCTGCGAAATGAGCGCCTTCCAATTGGTGCAGCGGCTGATTTTCTCCAAGGCGAAGTTCGCGATGAGCCAGCTCTCGCGGGGCTACACGCCGACCAAGCTGGACTTGCAGCGGATGCAGCGTGCGGCCTTGGAAACGGGGGCCGCCAAGTTGTTCATCGATGATACGCCCGGCATCACCATCAATGAATTGCGCGCCAAGGCGCGCCGCAAGAAGCGTGACGAAAACATCCAGTTCATCGCCATCGATTACCTGCAATTGATGAAATCACGCAGCAAACAGGCGGAAAACTCCCGCGAACGTGAAATCGCGGAAATCTCCGCAGGCATCAAGGGCTTGGCCAAGGAGTTGAACCTGCCCATTCTCATCCTCGCCCAGCTCAACCGCGGCCCGGAAAACCGCACCGGCAAAAGCCTCGGCGTGCCCCGCATGTCCGACCTGCGCGAGTCCGGCGCCATCGAGCAGGACGCCGATATGGTCGGCCTGTTGTATCGCACCGCCTACTACGCCGAAAACGAGGAGGAAAAAGAAGCGGAAGCCGGCAAGGCCGAACTCGTGCTCGCCAAAAACCGCAACGGCGAAACCGGCCACATCCCGCTCACCTTCATCGCCGAACTGATGCGCTTCGAAAGCGGCCCGCCCGCCCACGACGACAGGGGCGGAAACTGATTCAGAGGTGCCGCCAGCTGTCTCGCCGGGCCAATCAACCCCTGTGTCGCTCGCTCAGGAAAGACGACGGAGGAAGACGCGAAGATGGAATGCCGGCATGGCGGCTGGTTGGAGTGGATGTTGTGGAGCTTACCCACAGCGGGGCGTGCGCTACTGCGGCTTCGGCAACAGCTTGGCCACAATTACCAGCAGCAGCACCACCACCAGTGCCAGCGCGGCCCACAGCCAGGGGGAGCCGGCGGTGATGGCCCAAGGCTTGGCCGCATCCGGCTTGAGAACCTCCTCGGCACCAAGCGTGGAGGCTTGTTTGTCCGCGGCTAACAATTCAGCACGCACCAGCCGCAGGTCATAGGCCGGGGCGGCGGCCTGCGGGTTGCCATAGTAAAGGAAGAGAGGGGTCGCGGAGACGAGTTTGGCAGCAAGCAGGGGCGCCGCGTAGTGGAGGCGGATGTTCTCCACCTTGATCGGAGGGTTGTCACCGTTGTCTGCCTCTAACCAAAATTCAGCGGGCAGGCGGGTGCCGCCGAAACCGAGTGAAAAGCTGCTGGATGAACCGTTCGGCGTGGCGGTTTTCGTCCATGTCGCGGTGCCAAGCGTTTCTATCCAGACATTGCCTAATTCGTCCTTGCGTTCTGTTGTTGCCTTGAAGGTGCGAGTGAATAACGGTGATGGAGAATCCGCTATCAAGTCGTATACCGGAAGGTTTTCCAGTGGCAGGGTGAGCAGCCAACGTGAGACGCTAGGGCGCTTGGGATCAGGACGCTCGGCGATGGCGGCGTTGATCGTGCGCATTTTGTTGTTTTCAATCAGGTAAGGAATTTGCCGACCGTCCTGAACGAGGCGCAGGTCGTTGAGTTGGGCGTGGCTGTTGGCCAGGGCGGGCGGGTCCAACTCGATGCGGATCACCCCGGCGGCCGCGACTTGCACGGCGCGCCGACGGGTCCACTTTGTTAGGTCAATGGTGGCTCCGGCGGGATCCACGCCGGGCAGGGCGGGCGGCACTTGGAAGTCGGCTTTGGCTTGCAGCGGACCGGGACTGACCCGCTGGCCACCGGCTTTGCTCAGTTCGCCGCGCAGCGGCGCGAGGTCGTAGCGTGGGATGGCGGCCCTTGGATTGCCGCTGAGCATGCGCCAATTGCCGGGCTGGGCGGCATGCCAGGCCAGCGTGGTCGGATAGCTGCGGGCGCCGGCTCCGGTGACGTGCAGTGGCGGGCTGTCGCCGTTGACTAAAGTCAGCACGAGTTGTTTGGCCGGGATCCGCTGCCGAATCGCAATGACGAGTTGTTCGGCAGAGCTGCCAGGCTCGCCTAACACCCGGAACAGGAACCCCTTGGTCACCGGGGTAAGCGCGGTCTGGCCGTCGGCTGAAGTTGTTAGATAGGCTAGCGAATAATTGCGGCTGAAGACGGGGTCGGTGACATCGAGTCTGAGGTCCGCCAAATGGAGGTTGGCGGCACCGAGGTCGAGGGTCAGGCGGGTGCTGTCTGATATTTGCGAAGCTGGCTCGAGACTCACCGCGTGAACATTGGTTTCCGGTGGTTTGGAGTCAGCCAGAGTGAGAGTTACCCCGGTGAATGCGACCGGGGTGGATCGGACATCGGAAACGGTGATTCGGAGGTGCTGCCAAACGCCGGCGGGAAGCGGGATGCGCAAGCGCTCGGCACCGTTAGCCTGCCGGAAAACCACCTCGCGGCTGGCCAGTGGCTGCCATGCCGCGCCATCGCGAGTCCCTTCCAGCATGATGGATTTGAGGAAGTCGCGTGCCGGGGATTCCAGGGTGACGGCTTGAATGGCTTCACCGGTGCCGGTGGTGCACTCTAACACAGTTGCGGCGTCGGTCCTTGGCGCGGCTTCCACCAGCGCGGCCTTGAAGTTAGCCGCCCGTTGCTCGCGGGCGGTTGCAGCTTCCTGAATCTCAATCAGATAGGGGGTTTCCACGCCCGCCGGCGACACCAGACGCAGGTCGGCGAGGTCGGCCCGGGTCGCATCAAGCGTGGGCGGTGGCAGGTCGAGTCGGACCATTCCGGCGGCGGGGACGACCACGCTTTGCTCCCATTGCCAGGCGCTGCGGTCGGTTTCCGGCGCGGCTGAGGCCATGCCACAGGCGAGGAGCGCGAGGACGGCGGGAGTTTTCATGACGGTTTGGAGCGGCTGAAGAATTGCTGATAGAGGAAAGACGCGGCGAAGGCGATCACGGCCACGCCGATGAGCGCGCCGATGCGGAAGATGCTGCCGATTTCGGACAGATCATGCAGGAACAGCTTGAGCAGGGTGACCACCAGCAGCGCAATGGCGGCGTAGCGGGTGGGCCCGGCATGCCGCCAGATGCCCAGACCTAGCAAGCCGAGCGCAAATAACCCCCAGGCGATGCTGTAGGTCATGTCGCGGGCGAAGTTTGTGCCGAAGTCGAAGGCCACGCAGCGGTTGCCGGGCGGGGTGAAGAAGTCGGCGATCTCGATGTTCATCAACAGAAACAACAGCACGCCCGCAAAGCCAAGCAACACGCCGCGTGCGTTGAGCATGCGGATCCGGCCCGCCGGGTCGCTGAACCACCACGCGCCTAACAATTGCGCCGCGGCCACGAGGCCGTAGGTGTATAAATGCCAGTTGAAAACCGCCGTGCTGCCGCGCGGGTAGTCGGTGAACACCGCCGGATTGATGGCCAGGCGGATGAATGCGACTGCTAACAGCCCGAGGCCGGTGAGTAGCAATCCCGGATGGGGCACACGGCGGAACAACCACAGCAGACAGGCCCCTTCCATGGCCCAACTGACGGTCAGCCACTGGCGGTCGAACTGGATCGGGAAAATCAAGGTGATGAAGAACAAGGCCACCCCGCCGAACCACGCGAGTCTGCCGCGATTGATTGCATCCATGGTGGCCACCCTGCGCACCACGATCACCAGTGCCAGCAGGCTGGGAAGGGCAAACGCCGCCGGCAACAGGCCCATCATGTGGTCCATCTTCGGGAATGCCCGGCCCACCAGATGATGAATCAACATAAAGTGGCCGATGCCCGCCAGCGCGCTGGCCGTCCACGGCCAGATGCAGGCATCAAAGGCCTTGCGGAACACGAACGGAAACACCAGGAACAACAGATAGAACCCCAGATACCAGCCGAGGGGGACGTTAGGCGATGCCGCATTGAAGTGGTGACCATGCCAAATCAACTCCACTGCCAGAATGCAGCCCAGCGCAACAGGCACCAGGGCGGATTGGCGGTTGAGAAGCGCCAGGCCTAACAATAAAAGAACCATCAGGAGGCCGACGCCAAAGACGGGTGAAGGATTGGTGATGGGCAACTGCACGATGGCCAGGATCAGCAGGGCAAAGGGCAGGGCGGCTGAGAACATGGGCAGGACCTCTGCCACTTGCCGGTCGAGTGTGGGTTTGCCTGCTTCCGAATCATCCGCCAGCGCGGGTTTGTCTAGCAGCCATTTGCCGGCCACGGAGAACACCGCGGCGAACCCGGTGATGATGCACAGGAAGCGTGACAGGGAATGGATTGGCAGGGGCGCATGTAACAGCCAGGCGGCGGCCAGCACCAGTGTGAGAATCAGCGAACCCAACACGGGCAGCATCGAACCGGTGCTCACCGCCAGCACAATGACTAACAAATCGATCACCAGCACCGCCGGCCAGACCAGCAGCGAGGACCCAGGCAGATGAAGGATCGGCAGCAACACCAGCAACAAGGTGAGCGGCGCCGACCATGGCCAGACTTTTGCCGGCACCATGACCTGGCCTTGGGGGATTTGGCGGACCAGCAGCACGGGAGCCACCGCATGCAACGCGCCAAACACCAGGTATGCCGCCAGCGTGATGCCGAGCCGTTCCGGATTCAGGTAACCGTCCGTCCAGACCGTCAGATGCAGAAACGTCAGCAGCGCGTTGGCCACCTGCGCAGCCATCAGCCGGGGTCGCAGCCAAACCAGCGCCAGCACCACCAGGTTTTCTAACAGGATGAAGCCATACAACAAGGGCGTGCGGGTGGCCACCGCAGTGAAACTCAGCATCGCGTAGGCGAACAGCAGCGACACCGCGCCCATGCCAAGTGCCGATCCCGCGGCGTGGAGCAGCGGTTCCTCGCGGCGCTTTTCCAACCAGGCGGCGGCGAGGAACAACGCGCTGTAGAAAACCAGAATGCCCATCGGAATGAAAATTTTAGAACCCACGGCGTAGTGGCCGTGGATGAAGAACTTGCCGAACCAAAGAAATTGCATCAGCACCGTGCCAACGGCTGCGGCGGTGACCAGAAACCCCCAGCGACGGTGCCGGGAAACTGCGATCAACCCGATAACCAGCAACCCGATGTAGCTGAACAGGCCGAGTGGGTTGTCCTTGCCGGTTTGCACCAGAATGGGTGTTAGAAAACCGCCGAGCATGCCGAGCACCGCCACCACCAGCGCGTTGAGCCGCACGGCAACCAGAAATGCCACCACCGTGATGAGCGTCATCAGGGCAAAGGTGGGACCATCGCCGAATGCCACCAAATTATACCGGGCACGCGCCGCATAGGTGACCCCATAGAGAATCAGCACGCCGGTGGCACAAAACGCCTGCGCCAACACCTGATAGGCCGCCTTGCGGTGCAAGGCCAGCCCGCCGGCTAACAAACCGGCACCGGTCACAAAACCGAGTGCGACCCGCACCGCCGGCGGGATCAGGTTGTTTTCAAAGGCATACTTCACAAAGAAGATAACCCCGAAAAACAAGGCGATGCCGCCCAGCCAGGCGAACAACTTCACGCCCATGAACTGCTCCAGCGAAAAGGGGACTGTGGGTTCTTGAGGCGCGGATGGCGCGGGTTCTTGGGGCGCGGCGGCGGGCTGAGGGATCGGCGGCGGCGTGGTGATCGGCGGCGGCGTGGTGATCGGCGGCGGCGTGAGAGTGAATAGAGGTGCTAGCGGGTGAATGGCCATTTCGTCTGACCAGTCCGACTCGTCCGATACGTCCGATACGTCCGATACGTCCGCCTGCCCCGGAATCTCCGCCTGCGGCATGGGTTCTAGCGGGACGCCGGAGGTCCGCAACTGCCGCAGTTCCTGCTGCAAGCCGCGCAGCTCTTTTTCAAGGTCGCGCAGGTAGGCCTGGGTTTCCCTGGCATGAGTTCTGGCAAGGGACGCCATGACCAGCGCGATGATCGGTCCGCCGATGAGCCAAAGCAGAAGCAACAATGCTAACAGAAATTCGCCTCTCATAGGGGTGTTTGGATTCTTCTTCCGAAGTTAGAATGTCAGAATCCCTCCGCTGTGGCGAATCATATTTTCGCACCTCCGCACCGGATGCACTTACATCACCCCGTTGGCGCAGTTGCATTCGCCGTTGCCGCTGAGGGCGTTGATCAGGTTGGTCAGGGACATCATGGCTTGGCGCGGGACGCTCTCGTAGGTGCGGGAGCCGATGTGCGGGGTGATCACACAGTTGGGGGCGGCTAACAGCGGATGATCGGCGGGCGGCGGCTCGCAATCGAGCACGTCCGCGCCGTAACCGCCGATTTTGCCGCTATGCAAGGCTGCGACCACATCCGCGGTTTCCACGATCTCGCCGCGGGCACAGTTGATGATGACCACGCCGTCCTTCATCGCAGCGATTTTTTCCCGGCGGATCATGCCGCGGGTCTCGGCGGATAGAAAACAATGCAGTGATACCACATCGGCGCGCTCCAACACCTCATCCATCGTGGCACAGCGCGTCACGTCGTGGGCGGCGGCAAACGCCTCGTCCCAGTGGGGGTCGCAGCCGATGACGTCCATGCCGAAGGCGCGGGCGCGGATCGCCACCTCCTTGCCGATGCGGCCGAGGCCGATGATGCCGAGGGTCTTGCCAAGAATCTCGTGGCCGGTGAGGCGCAGCCATTCGCCGTGGCGGGCGGCGGCTGCGGTGGCGACGATTTGTTTGGTTAGCCCTAACAAAAGACCGAACGTGTGTTCCGCCACCGTGGTGTGGTTGACGCCGGGGGTAAAGAGGACCGGGATTTTGAGATCCCTGGTGGCGGGCAGGTCGATCTTATCGAGGCCGATGCCGTATTTGGAGATGACCTTGAGGCGTGGCAGGGATTTTTCCAACACGGCGTGGGTGATGGCGTCGTCACCGCAGAGCAACGCGTCGAAGTCGCCGGCGAGTTCGAGCATGCGGGCCTCGCCGAGCGGGCCGCGCTCGCGCACGATGTCCCAACCTTGGGCGGCCATAAGCGCGTGGTGCGGGCCGGGGGTGTCTTGATAGCTACAGGTGGTCAGAAGAATGCGCATGGGGGTGCAAGATTGCAGCAGATCGGATGCAAGACACAAGAGCAGAGATGGCGTAGCCGAGCGGGGATTCTTACCTATGGCGGTGCTACGCTCTGAAAATCCCGCTTGACAGGAATACAGCAATACAGGAAACTGTAACTCATGAAGGCAACCTTGGATATTCCCGATGATCTCTACCGCCGCGTCAAGGCACGTAGCGCCATGGAGGGCCGCCCGTTGCGTTCCGTGGCGGTGCAGCTTTTTCAGAAATGGCTGGATGGGTCGCCACCGTCTGAAGTTGCACCGATGGCCTCCGAGTTGACGGCGGCCGAGTTGGCCGCCGCGCCATGGCTCGCAATCACTCAGCGCTACGTCAAGCCCGGCATAAGCCACGACATGGAGGCCATCCGTGCTGCAATTGCCAAAGGCTCCGCCGCCGAGACTGCGGAAAAATTCGCCGACTGTAATTCATGATCTCCGGCCCTAGCAGTTTGGATACATCGGTTGTGGTGCGGTTGCTAGTCGGCGATCCGGTGCCGCTATTTCGCTGCGCCACGCAGCTCATTGAGGGGCAGGAGGCCGTGGGAGCCGCCGTTCATGTGAGCGATCACGTTCTCGCGGAGGCCTATTTTGCGCTGCAATCCTACTACAAAATACCTAAATCAGATGCCTTGGAGATGCTTGCCGATTTCATCCGGTGCAGCGGCGTCACGGTGACTCCGATTGCTCGTGCGGTGCTGGCGCTGCCGAACCTCGCCAGTGCCAAGCCCGGCTTTGTGGACCGTCTCATCCACGGTGCAAGCCATGCCAGCGGCCATACCCTCGTCACTTTTGAGAGAGCCGCGAAGAAATTTCCAGCGACGGTTGTGCTTGCGGTCACTTGATTCCGGCACCAAGTCCAAAACCGGGCCGGAGAAAGCTCAGAGTAGAGCAACAGCGGGGTGGACGGGCGGGCTGGGCCGGGCTAGGGTCGCCCGTGCTTGAGTGGTTAGGCCATGACCGGTTTCCCGTGTATCTCGCGCCGATGGCGGGGGTGACGGATGTTATTTTTCGCGGGCTGTGCAAGGAACTCGGGGCGGACGTGATGGTGACCGAGTTTGTATCGGCGGAGGGGATCTTGCAGGCGGACGCGCGGACGCGCAAATACACCGAGTTTACCGAGTCCCAGCGGCCGGTGGGGGTGCAGTTGTTCGGGGCCGATGGCCAACGCATGGGCGAGGCGGCCAAAAAAATCATCGACTGGAAACGTCCGGACTTCATCGACATCAATTTCGGCTGCCCGGTCAACAAGGTGGTGGCGAAAAATGGCGGGTCGTCGTTGCTGAAGGATATCCCGTTGCTCACGGCGGTGGCCGCGGGTGTTGTTAGGGCAGTGGGGGACCAGGTTCCGGTGACCGCGAAGATGCGCATTGGATGGGACGCGCAGAGCATCCATGCGGTGGAGATCGCGCAGGCGCTGGTGGATTGCGGGGTGCGGGTGATCACGGTGCATGGGCGCACCCGCTCGCAAGGGTATGGCGGCGAAGCCGATTGGGACGTCATTGATGCGGTGGCGCGGGCGGTCGCGGTGCCGGTCATCGGCAATGGCGATATTTCCAGCGGCGAGGACGTGGCGCGACGCCAGCGCGAGACGGCGGTGTCCGGGGTGATGATCGGGCGCGCGGCGATGGGCAACCCGTGGGTGTTCCGCGAGGCCAAACATTTTTTGGAAACCGGCGGGACGCCGGCACCAGTGTTGTTAGAAGAACGCTGGGAGCTCGTCGTGCGCCATTGCCGCCTCGCGGTGGCGAGCGGCCGCCATGGCAACGAATGCCAAACGCTCACCTCCATGCGCACCCGCCTGATGGCCTATTGCAAGGGCTTTCCCGGCGCCAAGGAATTGCGGCAGAAGTTATGTCATGTCGTGTCCGTCGTGGAAATCGAGGACATGGCCGCGGGTTCCATCGGCCAGGCGGAGGCTGATGATTTTTGGCAGGGACCGGTCTCCGAACGGTCCGGCTGGGGCAAGGGGCGGCTGGATTGTTAGATCAAACCATCAGGCGAGGGGCGCACCTGCAAGCCGCTGCCACCTCCCCCCCGCCGGACGCCCCGGAGGTGCGTCCCTGCCTATAGCGGTCCATCAGGGTTTTTTCGGCGCGGGTTTCTTGTTGGCCTTGCGTTCCGCGGCCTGCTCTTGTGCCAGGTTGCGGGCCACGATGGCGGATTTTGCCGCCGGATCCAATTCCGCCAGGGGGCCGAAGTCGTGTTTGCTGCGACGCAAGACCACGGTTTGGAGGAATCCTCCGCGCGACCCGTCAGTGGAGGTGAAGAAGGTGGCATCGCTCTGCAATACGATGAGTTGCGCTTGTTCATCGTCGCGGACGGTGGCGATATTGTTTTCCTGATCCACCCACTCGCCGTCTTTCTGATAGGCCAGTTCGTAGATGACTTCCTGGTTTTTGGGTTCGACCATGATGGCTTCCTTGGGGCGCAGCTTGCTGACTGCCGCGTTGTTGCAGCGCATGGCGATGTAGTGGGGACTGAGGTTGTGAATGCGCAGGCGCCCCATGGGGAGTTTCGACGGATCGTCGTCGATGACATGGGCGGTGAAGGTGCCGCCGGCAGCGGGGGCCAACAACACGGTGACGTGTTTGGAATCACCCGGCAAGATGGCCAGCGCGACCAGATTCGGATTGTCCTTGCGCTTGGCGGCGAGGGCTGCGGCGAGTTGCGCCGCGGTATCGACCGCAGGGGCGGCCGCGGGGTCGACGGGGGGGGCAGCGGCCGGGCTGGGAGTTGGGGGCGGGGCTGCCGTTGTGCTGCCGGGATTTTGCGAGATCTCAAGGATGTTAGAACCGGCATAGGACACCGGTTTGGAGTAGCGGAAGGCGAGTGCGGTGACCGGTTCGCCGTTCTTGCCCGGTTTGAGGGTCAGGCCGGGGATGGTTTCGCCCCAGGCGACCACGTCGATTTTCATGGACACCTGCATGGTGGCCTTTTGCGCGGCGGCCGGCACGGCACACCACAGGCAGGCAAGGGCGGGAAGGAGGGTGAGTTGTATGTTAGATCTCATTTGCAGCAAGCCAGCGGAAGGCCACCATTTGGAATTTACGACCGAAGAGTTTATTGAGCGCGGTGAGGGCGGTGCCGCGATCGGTGGCCGGATTGGTCGGATCGACGTAAGACGGGACGCGTTGGACGACGGCCTCGCACCAGGCTTTGGCGAGGACGGTCTTGCCGTCGGGGGAGAGGGCTTCGCCATAAGCGCGGATACGGAAGGTGTCGGATCGCACCGCGATGGAAGGGCCGATGACTTGGAGCACATCCGCCTGGGTGATCCAACCGGGAATGCCGGTGGACCGGAATCCCTGCTCCGCGGTGAGTTTGCTATCGGTTAGCATGTTGCGGTCGGCCCACAGGCTGCCAGCGGTGCCGGGATTCAAATCCTTCGATTGGATCCCCCATACCGGAAAACCACCCTCGGTGTCGGTGTAGGTGGAGGTGCCACGGTCGCCCCACATATCGGCTTTTGGAGCATTGCCGTCCATCTGGATTTTGAGTTTGTCATCATTGACGACGAGGGTTTTGGCGAAGGCGGATTTCTTGCCATCGGGCGAGATATTGGCGCCGCTCAAGTCGATGGCGCTTTGCAGGGCGCCACAGCGGCTCATGGCGGGGGCGGCTGTGTTGCTCGAGCCGATGTCCACGAGTGCCCGGTTGACAAAGTGGGAGAGCGAGACGAAGGGGCCGCGCTGGCGCACTTGTTTGACGAGTTCATCGGCGAGGGCATCGATTTGCGCGGGGGTGAGTCGGCGGTAGCCGGAGAACGAGTCGTCGCCCGTGCCGGTGGGGGTGACGGCGCTGGGGCTGCGTTGCTCCAAGCTGCGGGGAAACATGGCATTGGCGGCCGAGGTGGCGGCCGTATCCCCGGGATGTTTGAGGAAGCGGGTGCCAGCCAGCAGGGCTTTCCAGGCATCCTTGTGCGTGGAATTGACGTTGAAGGCACCTTGCACCAAGAGGTGGCCGGCGGCATTGACCGGATCGCTCAGGCTGGCCGCGTTGGCGGCCTTGTCCATGACGGTGATGCTGCGGTTCACAGGGCCGGGAGTCGAGGGGTCTTCGCCGATGGTGGAAAAATAGAAGGTGTCCCAGAGCGCGGCATTGAGCAGATAGGCGATGTCATAGTAAGTGGCGGTGGTCTTGTCTGCCGGCGGCGAGTTGCCGCCGGTGACCACGTAGTTGACGCGCGACTGGAGGACGTATTTGCGTTTCACAAACGGAGTGGCGTAGGAATTGCCGACAGCATTGCCGGGTTGCTGGCTGATGCTGACGTTGGTGTCGTCGGCGGTTAGATCGAGATGTTGGAGTTGGGCGAGGGAAACGAAGGTTTTGGGGAAAGTGAAGAGAATGGTTTTTTTGGTGTTGCCGACCGAGGCGCGGCCCCAAGCCAAGGGCGAGACGGCGAGGTTACGGGTGAAGCCGATGCCGGTTTCCCCGCCGGGTGGATTGAATGGCAGGGTGGCCAGGCTGTCGCTGCTTTCCATGAAATACGGCGGCGGCTCGTAGCTGGTGATGTGTTTGACATAGCGCACCGCCTGCAAGTTGAAGTCGGTGAAGGTGCGCAGCGTGGAATTGCGCGTGCCCATCAAGTCCGGGGTGGGCAGCACCGCCGCGTAGTCCGCACCGGGCTGGCTCATCTGGAAGCTGTAGAGGTGTAAGGGAAACGGCTGGATCATGCTGGTGGCCGTGGAGGCATCCACGCCGCGCCTCACCGAGGCGAAAAAGGCGTTGTCCAGTTCGAAGCGTTCGAGGCGGCGCAGCAGGGTGGTGCTCGTCGAGCCGCCCGGGACGCGGAGTTCGGCGGTGGGTTGGCTGGCGTCCCAGCTTTCGCGCACGTCGAGGGCCTTGCCGCCGCTGTTGGGGGAGGGTTCCCCGAGGATGAGGCAATTGCTGAAATTGGACGGCGAGCTCGACGCAAAGGGCGCGAGATTGACCGTGATTTGGGACAGGTCGTTATCCGGGCGGGTCACCGGGCTGCTCATGGTGTAGGCTTTGGCTTCGCCGGGGGCGAGTTCACCCTTGGGGATGGCGAAAATCGCGTTGTTGAAAACGCCTGGCTCACCGGTTCTGCCGAGAAAACGGCAGGGTCCGCTGGCATCCCAAATCCGGGCGGAGTATTGGGTTTGGATGGAGGTTTCATCAATGAATTGCAGATTGAGATTGGTCTTCCACTCCAAAGTGTAGGGATACGGGTTAGCCAGCGAGACGGCGATCTTGGCGCAGGGGTTGAGGCGGTAACTGGAGGTGTCGATCATGGCCATTTTGACGCCCAGGAGCAGGCGCAAATCCACAATGATGGGGGCGACGGTGATATCGGTGTTGGTGGTGGAAGAGGCGGCCTTGACGGTGAGTTTGTTGGTGCTGCTCGCGGTCTTGGACTGGTTGTAATAGGCCCGCAGCACATCCCACTTCGGGCCTTTGAGGTTGGAGGAGATTTTCTGGTCGTTGTCGGTGATCTTGGGGATGATATTGCCGCCTTGTTTGGGCGCATTGGGGAGGCTCGGTAGCGTGGACGAGGGGAAGCCTTTTGCCATGTAGGCTGTTAGATCAAG
>JBAXPF010000084.1:0-13895 GCA_037132955.1 Verrucomicrobiota bacterium
GCGGCAAAGGCGGGCGGATCGGCGAATTGCCACATCGCCTGGTGACGGAGCGCATCGACAAGGCGGCCAAGCGTGCCTACGCCGATCTGCTCGCAGCCCACATCAAGGACTACCAGTCGCTGTTCCAAAAGTGTTCTATCAGCCTTGGATTATCAGCGGACGCCAACCGGGGGTTGCCGACCGACAAACGCCTGGTGGCTTATCGTGGGGCTGACTTGAAGTTGCCTACGGGAATGGCTTATGACGGCAACAAGGAAGCGGCTGCCAAGGGCGGAGCCCGGGATCCGGAGCTGGAAGTGTTGTTGTTCCAGTATGCGCGATATCTGATGATTGGTTCGTCGCGCGGTGCCTTGCCTGCCAATCTTCAGGGGTTGTGGAACAACAGCAATAATCCCCCGTGGCGGTCCGACTATCACACCGATGTGAACGTGCAAATGAATTATTGGTTCGTCGATGCCGCCAACTTGTCCGAGTGTTTTGCGCCTTACGCGGAATGGTTATACTCGATCCGCGAGGTGCGACGGGATGAGACATTCAAAGCGTTCAAGGTCCGGGGTTGGACGATGCATGCGGAGAACGGGGTGTTCGGCGGCTCAAGTTGGAAATGGGTGAACCCCACCGCCGCTTGGTGTGCCCAGAATCTCTGGGATCACTACGCATTTACTCAGGACAAGGAATACCTGCGCACCCGCGCCTATCCGGTCATGAAGGATCTCTGCGAGTTCTGGGAGGATTTCCTCAAACCGCTGCCGGATGGCTCGTTGGTCGCACCCAAAGGGTATTCGCCGGAACACGGGCCGGAAGGCGTCGATGGCGTATCCCATGACCAACAATTGGTCTGGGATCTCTTTTCCAACATGGCCGATGCCTCCAAGGCCCTCGACGTGGATGCCGAATACCGGCAGAAAATCCAAGCGCTGCGCGACCGTCTGATGGGCCCGAAAATCGGCAAGTGGGGGCAATTGCAGGAATGGATGGCGGACATCGACGATCCGAAGGACGATCACCGGCATCTGTCCCACATGATCGCCGTGCATCCCGGTCGCCAGATCTCACCGCTAACCTCGCCCACGCTGGCCGCCGCGGCCAAAGTCTCGCTGAATGCCCGCGGCGATGCGTCGACCGGTTGGAGCCGCGCGTGGAAAATCTGCATCTGGGCCCGCCTGCAGGATGGCAACCGTACCTACAAAATCCTCAATGGCATGCTCAAGAGCCAGATCACGCCCAACCTGTTCGACACCCATCCGCCGTTCCAGATCGACGGCAATTTCGGCTACGCGGCGGGCGTTTGCGAAATGTTGGTCCAGTCGCACATGGGTTTCATCCATCTGCTCCCGGCGCTGCCGGAAGCATGGCCGGATGGATCGGTTAGAGGTCTGCGCGCCCGCGGCGGCTTCGAGGTGGATGTGGAATGGAAAGGCGGCGTGCTCGCGTCCGCCACCATCCGCAGCGTCACCGGCAAGACCTGCAAAGTGCGCTACGGTGAAAAAATTGTCGAGCTGACGCTGCAACCGGGAAAAGCGCTCCGCCTTGGCGGTGACTTGTCACACTGACGGAAATGGCCGTCAGGCAATTTGCCGATGAGATCAGGCGATGTATCCAATTGCTAATTATGTTAGAGCCGTAAAGACTGAAGAATTAGGGCAAAATGCTGCTGAGGCTAAATGATGGAAGACTGATAAAACCCGGCAGGTGCAGGCCTGCTGGCGGGATGACTGCACGAGAAGGGGGCTTCCGCGGACAGAGCGTCAGAGTTGTTAGTCTGGAGGCAAGAGAAAATACACATAAAGTGCAATTCATCGGGCGCCGTGCAGGTGCACTTGGGCCTCAACCCTGGACATCTCCTTGCCATCGGCATCCACCGTGGTTAACTGAATCCGATTCTTCAGGATCTCCAACCTCCGGGTGTTTTGAGAGGGATCATGATCGCCGGTTCGTGCGAGCCAAAGGCCTTGCAAATCCTCCAATTTCAAGCTCGCGGACGTTTGCAAATCCGTTAGTCCAGCGGCCACGGGGGCGGGACGCTCCCGGCTGGGGGCTCCGGTGGTGTCCTCTGGTTCCGAGGCTTGGATGGCACCCGCGCCGACCCCTTCGGGCGCGGCGGGTGCGGTCTGGGAGACGGCCGTTTGAGGGTTGCTAAAGGCATACATCACAAGATAGATGATCCAGAAAACTCCCAAGCAGAGCAGGCTTAGGATGCAAATCTGCACGCCCGGCAACTCCGACCCAAGACCTAACAAAACAGTTGCATTCACCCCTGGAAACAGCAGTGATACCAGGCATGCCCGCCAGCATGAGAAGCGGCCACAGCCCATCATCATTCCTGCGAGAGCCGCGCAGAGGAGGTTGCCCAGAAAACTGAACACCACCGTCAGGAGAACCACGAAAAAGACGACGCCACACCAGCCGATGGCATATTCCACGACTGTTTTGAGTTGGGTTCTTGAATATTTGCGTTGCGGGGTGGCATCCATGAGAAAGGCCCATTTTGGGGCCTGATCTCGAAGTGGCAAGATTGCAGATTACACTTAAAGTGTAATTCGGGTGCATCAGGGCTTTTTGCCCAACGCCAGCAGGCACTCGGTCGGCACGCACTTATCGGCCATGATGCAGAAGAGTTTGCAGGGCGGCAGGCCGGTGTAATTCGACAGCATCTCGAAGTTGCTGCCGGTGGGAAAGCGCTTGCCCAGTTCCCAGGAATTGATGGTGGCCACCGACAAGCCCAAATCCTTGGCCACTTGCTTGAGCGGAAGGTCGTGCTTGATCCGCCATGTCTTGAAGGCCGCCGCAAAGCTCGCGCGGATGTCGCAGTGGAAATTCGGCTTGGGATCCATGGTTCGCGGGCCAGCTACCTTGGTAGCGGAATCCCAAACCTGGCAAAATTGTTGGGGTTGGCAAGGTTTTTTGAGATAAACAGCCGATTAATTCCTAGTTAGACGGGATTTCACTGCTTGGGTCGGGAAGGTTTCTTGACCCAACTTTCGCGACGGAACTGGATGCCGGAGCGGGTCAGCATGGCGGTGCCTTCCTCATAATGTCCGCCATCCGGGTAGCGGGCGAGGCGCACCACGGCCATGGCCTCACCTTCCGGGGCGAGCCATTGCGAGACCCAATACTGTGAGGCATCGACATCTGATTGCCACGTGAACACGGTGTCCAGTCCGCCATTTCCGGCAAGGCTGCGCACCGCGCCGGGCTTCAATTCAGTGCCCGTCCAATGAAACACGCGATAGGCTGTCCATCCAAATTTGAGTTTGTCTTCCAGCATCCCCCCGTAGGCGCATTCGTTAGAATGCGGGTCGCTAAGTCCGCCATCCCGGCACCCTTGTCATCTCGCCCCCCGCGTTGTCACCAACGCGCCTGCGAAGAACCTGCGGCGGATGCCGGTGAATCATTCCTGCAAGGAAGCTCATCCGCCGATTGCCGTCATGGGTCGTTGCATTGCGAAATCCTCGGCAAAGCCGTGGTGTTCGGGCTTGTTGGCGATGGCTTCGCGGATTGCGGCGGGCAGCGCGGCGGCGTCTGCCAGAGGTTGCCCGACCCCGGCACGCAGCGCTTGGCGCAGGTCGATTTCACCGTGGCGGCCGAGGCAGGGGCGGAGTTTGCCGTCGGCGGTGAGGCGGAGTTTGTTGCAGGTGGCGCAGAAGTCCGCGCACGTCACCGCGCCGATGAAGCCAACCAACCCCCCGCTGCGTCGCAGTCGATAATAGCGGGCGGGCCCATGGCCCACCGGCTTGGTGGTGGCCGGATCCAGCGTGTCGTGGCGTGCCAGGTGTGCCATGGCTTCGGCTACGGAGAAGAAATGCCGGTCATCCAGCGGACCGCCGGGCGCCAACGGCATCAACTCGATGAAGCGGACGGGCATCGCGCGGGCCGTGCCGAACTCGGCGAGTGCAAGGACTTGGTCGTCGTTGATGCCACGCAGCAAAACGCAGTTAAGTTTGACGCATTCAAAGCCCGCCGCCGCCGCGGCATCGATGCCTGCTAGGGCCGCCTTCAGTCGGCCTCCAGTGAGGCGCTGGTAAACCACCGGGTCCAGGGTGTCCAGGCTGATATTGATCGAGCGCACTCCGGCTTGTTTAAGCGGCTCCGCCAGCTGTGGCAACAACAGCGCATTGGTGGATAGTCCGAGTGTTTGCACTCCGGCAAGATCCCAGATGCGGTGGGCGATGTCCACGATGTCGGGCCGTATCAGCGGTTCGCCGCCAGTGAGGCGGAATTTCCGAAACCCCAACTCCGTCGCAGTCGCCGCAATTCTAACAATCTCATCCGCGCTCAGATGATCGCCGCGCCGCGTCCACGGCCGATAGTTCTCCGGCATGCAATACAGACAGCGCTCGTTGCACCGATCGGTGACCGAAATGCGGAGGTAATCAATAGTGCGACCGAAGGTGTCCATAAATCGGGTGACGGGGTGTAGCGGTACCCTCGGGGTCACCGCTGACGCCCATAAAAATGCCCGCTTCGCATGCCGCCGCAAGAATAAAACTAAATCACGGTGGAATTTTCTTGATTTGCCGCCGTGAATTTGGAAAAATTTGCGCGTGACGCGCGCCAGACCCGATCAATGCCCCATTGAGGTCGAGCGAGGTCGCGGCCGATCCCACTCATGAGCCACCATGTTTATCTATGGCAAGACCGCTACAAATGCAATTGCAGTGATGAGTTATCTCGCTGCGGATGAAACGCGCAGAGTCGGCTCGGCAGTTATTGCAAAAGCGAGGAATATATCACCGGTGCTCACGGCCAAGTTGCTTACCCAGCTGGCCAATGCCGGTTTTCTGCTGGGGCAACCGGGACCGGGGGGAGGCTATCGGCTCATCAAGAAGGCGCGGGATATACGCCTCATCGATATTGTCAAATTGTTTGAGCAGATCGACAACAGTTCACGTTGTCCGTTTGGCGCGGGTTGGTGTGGCAATCAGGAACCTTGTCCGCTGCATGACACGATCACCAGCATGACCGAGAGGAACCGCCGGTTTCTTGAACAGACCCGGTTGTCGGTTTTTCGCACGAAGACCGAGACTCCCAAGCTGCCAAAGTCCCGTCTTAAATCATCCGTCGGCAAGACTTCGTCCCGCGCGAAATCCCTCCGCTCTGGAAATTCATCCACCTAACCATTTCGATGCTCATCGACCCATCCCCATCGTCCATTGCGTCACAAGGAAGTTTCACCGCTTCCAGAGCAGCGGACCATTACGCCAATCGAACGCTAGAATGGCACCCTCCACAACACCGATTGCGGGCCTGGGGGTGTCTCGCGGTGTTCGGCGGCCTGTTGTTGGTAACCCTCTCCGACGCATTCGCACAGGCAACCGCCACCACGCCACCCGTGCCGGCACCCCCCGTCAATGAGTCCGCCGCTCCCGACCCTGTCGCCGCACGCTTTCTCACGAGCTGCACCGGTTGCCATACTCTAACTGAAGCGAAGTTGAATGGTCCCGGACTGGCGACGGCCTCGACATGGCCGTTGGACCAACTCAAGACCGCCATCAAGCGGATGGAAAAAAATGTGGGTCAGCTCAAGGATGAGGAACTGGCGGCGCTTGGGGAGTTCATCAAAGATGGCAAGGCACAGCAACGTCTGAGTGCCGAGCAGGCGAAAATGCAGGCTCGCTTTCTGGCCAAGATGGCGCCACCGGATGAAGCGCTGGGAGCCGGGCTGTTTGCCGGAACCCAAGGATTGAGCAATGGCGGCCTTGCCTGCGCGGCCTGTCACAGCCTCAGCGGCACGGGCGGCAACCTCGGCCCGGACCTAACTGGAATCTTCAGCAAAATGGGGGGGGCCACCCCGCTCATCTCCGCCATTGAGAAAGCCAACTTCAAGATCATGGCCCCGCATTACCAGCGCCATCCCATCACCACCCAGGAGGCGATCCATCTGACCGCATATTTGTCCAAGATCGATCCCAAGGCACCCGTGGCCGCGCCGCCGCGCTTTGCGCTGGCAGGGGCGGTTCTCGCGGGCTTGCTGCTGGCGGGCATGACCCTTTACCTGCGCGGGCAGCGTTTGACACGCGGCCGCGACAACAAGCTGACTCGGAGAAGAAAATAATCGCATGAGCTGGATCCAAGACCTATTTGCCCCTGAAGACCGGACCTGGGAATCGTTCTATCGCAACCGCTGGAGCTACGACAAAAAAGTCCGCAGCACCCATGGTGTCAATTGCACCGGTTCCTGTAGCTGGGAAATCTATGTCAAAAACGGCGTGGTCGTGTGGGAACTCCAGGCGCTTGATTATCCCATCATCGATCAGGCCATCCCGCCATACGAACCCCGCGGCTGCCAGCGCGGCATCAGCTATTCATGGTATATCTACAGTCCCATCCGCGTCAAATACCCGTACGTCCGCGGTGTTTTGTTAGATCTGTGGCGCAAGGCCAAGAAAAAATTCCCCGGTGACCCGGTCGGTGCCTATGCCTCGATTGTCACCGATGCGGAATCGCGCAAGTCCTATCAAAGTGCGCGCGGCAAGGGTGGCTTCAGGCGCGCCCCATGGGCCGAGGTCAACGAACTGATGGCCGCTGCCAACCTTCACACGGCGCGACGCCACGGCCCTGACCGCATTGTCGGTTTCTCGCCGATTCCCGCGATGTCGATGCTCAGTTATGCCGCCGGCGCGCGTTTTTGTCAGCTCATGGGCGGGGTGTCACTCTCGTTCTATGATTGGTATTGCGACCTGCCGCCGGCGTCACCGGAAATCTGGGGCGAGCAGACCGATGTCAATGAGAGCGCCGATTGGTATCACTCGAAATTCATTGCCACCGTAGGCTCCAACGTGCTGATGACGCGCACGCCGGATGCGCATTTCCTGGTGGAGGCCCGCCATGGCGGCACCAAGGTTGTGGTGTTTTCACCGGACTTCAGCCAAACCTCGAAAGTCGCCGATGAATGGGTGCCGCTCCATCAAGGCACCGATGGCGCTTTCTGGATGGCCGTCGGCCACGTCATCCTCAAGGAAAACTATGCGGACCGCCAGGTGCCCGCGTTTCAAGACTACATGCGCCAGTTCACTGACGCCGCTTTCCTGGTCACTCTCGATGTCCAAGCCAATGGCAGTTACCGCGCCGGCAAATTGCTGCGCGCCAGCCAACTCGAGGCCACCCGCACGCAGGAAAACGCCGAGTGGAAATTCTTCGTCGTGGATGCCACCAGCGGCAGCTTGAAAATGCCCAAGGGCACCGTCGGCCACCGTTGGCAGAAGCAAAAGGGCGAGTGGAATCTCAAACTGGAGGATTGCATCACCCATGAAGCAATCCATCCGTTGCTAGAGCTGAATGCCGCGCACGACACCACCCTGCCGGTGGAAGTGCAGGATTTCTCCGACGGCACCAACGCGCGCGTCATCCTCCGTCACGTCCCGGTCCGCCGCGTCGAGACCGTCGACGGCCCGGTCTACACGACCACGGCGATGGAACTCTACTTCGCGCAGTATGGCATCAACCGCGGCTTTGGCGGCGAATGGCCAGACAGTTATGACGATGCCACCCAACCGTTCACACCGGCATGGCAGGAGCAATTCACCGGCGTGGCGGCAAGCGTGGCGGTGAACTTTGCGCGGGAGTGGGCGCGCACCGCCGAATGCACCGGCGGCAAATGCAGTGTGATCATCGGTGCCGGCGTCAATCATTGGTATCACAACAACCTGATCTATCGGGCCGTCATCAATTCGCTCATCTTCTGCGGCTGCATCGGCAAGAGCGGTGGCGGGCTCAATCATTACGTCGGCCAGGAAAAGCTCGTGCCACAGACATCATGGGCACCGGTTGCCTTTGGTGGTGACTGGGCCGGTCCACCACGGCAGATGAACGCGCCGTCGTTCCACTATATGAATTCCGACCAGTGGCGCTACGACCGCTCGTTCAACGAGATGTGCCCGGTGAGTGACGCCACCCACGCGATGGCCCACGGCCACACCGCGGATAAAAACGCCATGGCTGTTAGACTCGGCTGGTTGCCATGCTACCCGCAATTCACCCGCAGCAACTTCGAGTTGATCAATGAGGCACAGGCCGCAGGTGCCCAGACCGATGAGGAAATCGTCGCATGGGTGGTCACAGAGTTGAAGGAACGCAAAGTCAAGTTTGCCCTGGAAGATCCCGACAATCCGGAGTGTTTCCCGCGCTTGTTCTATATCTGGCGCGGCAATGCGCTGAGTTCCTCGGCCAAGGGCCATGAGTATTTCCTCAAGCACTACTTGGGTACCCATCACAACGCGATCGCCGAGGAATGCGCCAAGCCCGACATCGAGGATGTCACCTGGCACGACAAGGTTGAACTTGGAAAAATGGACCTTGTGGTGGATTTGAATTTCCGCATGGACACCTCCGCGTTGTATTCAGACATCGTGCTGCCAGCCGCGACTTTCTACGAGAAGAACGATCTGAACTCGACGGATATGCACAGCTTCATTCATCCGCTGCAAGCGGCGGTGACGCCGTGCTGGGAGTCGAAGAGCGACTGGGATATCTTCAAGGGCATCGCTGCCGCAACCGCGGCTATGGCCCCGCAATATTTCCCGGATCCGGTCAAGGACATTCTGGTTTCACCGTTGATGCACGACACCCCGGCGGAGTTGGCGCAACCCACGGTGAAGGATTGGGCCAAGGGTGAGTGCGATTTGATCCCCGGTAAAACCGCTCCTAACATTAAGATCGTCACCCGGGATTTCAGCCAGGTCTACAACCGCTTCATTTCCCTCGGGCCCAATTTCCGCAACAACGGCCTGTCCATGCACGGCACCCACTACGATGTGGATGACGCCTATGACGCCTACATGGAAACCCATCCCACCGAGAAATGGGGCGGCAAACAATACCCGAGCTTGCGGGTGGACAAGGACGCCTGCAACGTGATCCTGCACTTCGCCCCGGAAACCAATGGCGAGATGGCCTGGCGCGCCTATGAAAGCGAGTCGATCAAAACCGGCATCGATCACACGCATCTGGCAAAGGACACCCGCGCGGTGCGCTACACCTTCGATGATCTAACAACCCAGCCGCGGCGCACCCTGACGACCCCGTTCTGGACCGGCATCACCAATGGCAAGCGCACCTACGCCGCCTATTGTCAGAACATCGAGGAGAACATCCCGTTCCGCACCCTTACCGGCCGCCAGCACCTCTATCTCGATCACGAAACCTACATCGCCTTCGGCGAAAACCTGCCAACCTTCAAGCCGCGCGGTGAGCTGCGCCAGACCCGTGACCTGGTCCAAACGCCGAAGGGTGGCGGTGGCCTGGTGCTCAACTACCTCACACCCCATGGCAAGTGGCACATCCACTCGACTTATGGTGACACCCAGCGCATGAAAACGCTCTCACGCGGGTGTTATCCGGTGTGGGTCAATGACAAGGATGCGGATCTCATCGGCATTGAGGACAATGATTGGATCGAAGTGTTCAATGACCACGGTGTTGTCTGCACCCGTGCCATTGTCAGCGCGCGGATTCCCACCGGTATCTGCCTGCTCTATCACGCACCGGAACGCACGCTGGGGGTTCCCAAATCACCCGAGCGCGGCATGAAGCGCGCCGGCGTCCATAACAGCCTTACGCGCACCCGCATGAAGCCGCTGTTCATGATCGGCGGCTACGGCCAATTCACCTATGCCTTCAACTATTGGGGACCCCAGGGCGTCAACCGCGATACCTTCGTCATCGTCCGCAAATTGGACAAAGTCGTTTACTAGCCACCTATCAAAATCATGGACGTCAGAGCTCACGTATCCGTCATCTTCCACCTCGACAAGTGCATCGGGTGCCACACTTGCAGCGTCGCCTGCAAAAACGTGTGGACCGACCGGCCAGGCGCCGAATACATGTGGTGGAACAATGTCGAGACCAAGCCCGGCACCGGCTATCCGACGCGCTGGGAGAATCAGAAAAAATTCAACGGCGGGTGGAAGTGGGACGGTTCTGCCAAGCTTGAGATGCGCTGCCAGAGCAAGGCCGATGCCTTTCTCAAGCTGTTCTACAATCCGAACCAGCCGAACTTGGATGACTATTACGAGCCGTTCACCTATAAGTATGATGACTTGTTCACCGCCAAGCTGGGCGATGACCAGCCGACCGCGATTCCCATCTCCCTGATCACCGGTGAGCCGATTGAAATCAAGAGCGGCCCGAACTGGGATGATGACTTGTCCGGATCGACGATTTATGCGGAAAACGACCTCAATCTCGACAATCTAACCGAAGAGGAGCGCAATCAACTCTTCGAAGTGGAGCGTCTGACGATGTTCTATCTGCCGCGCATCTGCAATCACTGCGCCAATCCAACCTGCGTCGCGGGTTGCCCATCAGGTGCCATTTACAAACGTGGCGAGGACGGCATCGTCCTCATCAACCAGGAAAAATGCCGCGGCTGGCGCGCCTGTGTCGCCGCCTGTCCGTATAAGAAGATTTATTACAACTGGAAAACCGGCAAGTCCGAGAAATGCGTGCTGTGTTTTCCGCGCTTGGAAACCGGCCAGCCGCCGGCATGTTTCCACTCCTGTGTGGGCCGCATCCGTTATATGGGAGTTATGCTATATGATGCGGACCGCGTGCCGGACGCGATGAAAGTGCCGGACCGGGCGTTGGTCGAGTCCCAGCGCATGGCATTTCTCGATCCGAACAACCCCGAGGTGATAGCCGCCGCCCGCGCAAACGGAATCAGCGAGGAATTCCTCGATTCCGCCAAGAATTCGCCGGCCTGGAAGTATATCATGGAATGGAAGCTGGCTCTGCCGTTGCACATTGAATATCGGACGATGCCCATGTTGTTCTATGTTCCGCCCCTGTTGCCGGTGATGGGCAAATCCGTCCATGGCACCTACAACCACGAGGCCAAGAATTTCTTCACCTGCTTGGAGGAATCCCGTCTGCCTGTCAAATACCTGGCCAGCCTTTTCAGCGCCGGCAACGAGCAAATCGTTGAGGCGGTGATGCGCAAACTCATGGCCGTGCGTTACTACAAGCGTTGGCAGAGCGTGGGTGACATGAATGAGAATGACGTTGACAAGATCCTGCGCGACGCCCGCACCACCCGCGAGGAGGTTGAGCAGATTTATGCGATGACGGCCATTCCCACTCATTTCCAGCGCTTTGTATTGCCGCCGTTGCAACGCGAGGAGGCCATCGAAAGCACTTGCAGTCCAGAGGCCTGCAAGGGATGCACCGGCTTCAGTCTCGATCCCACCTTCAATCCTCGCGCCTGATCTCCACCCGCACTCCCGTGGCGGCGGTTTCCAACCGCCATGCCACCCCGCCATCCATGACCGCCGCCGTACCCATCGCCTCACCCGCCGCCGCGACCATCGCCGCCCAGCTTGTTCTGTTAGGTCGCTTGCTGGGCTATCCCGGCGCGGATTTTGATTCCACATTGGAGTCGGCCCTGGCCACTGTTGACAGCCTCCATCTGGTGGCCTTCAGCAAGGCGATTGATGCGCTCACTCACGATGCGCGCGAAGAATTGTATACAGCCACCTTTGATGTGACTCCCCAATGCGTGCCCTACGCCAGCATTCATTTGTTCGGCGAGGAGAATTTCAAGCGTGGCGAGTTCATGGCCGCGCTGCACAGCCGCTATGAATTGGTGGAGTTTGGCACCGCTGGCGAGTTGCCGGATCACATCGCGGTGTTGCTGAGTTACGCGGCGATGCTCGGCGAGGCCGAGCGCCGCGAATTACTGGAGTTCTGCCTGTTGGGGCCCCTCTCAAAAATGACCCTGATGCTCGCCGAAACTCAACCCTACCGCTTCTTGCTGGAAGCCGTCGGTGATGTGCTGCGGGCCCATTATCCCGGCTTGCAACCCGCGCTCAGTCCGCTGGAGCAAATGCGCCAGCACGGCCTCTGCCCCACCGTCTCGGATGGCTGCAACTGCGGCCCGCCCCCGGATGCTGCAGTGCAGACTGAAATCCGCATCCTGGACGGCCCGGACGACGATATCGAAGAACGGACAGAAGTCCGCACTTCAAAAGATGCTTCACCCATGATCCAGCCGCCGACTGTGGCCACCCCCCATCCAACCTTCCCGCAACCATGCTAGACGCATTCCTGTTCATTGGTCTTCCCTATATCGCATTGATCGTAGCCGTGATCGGTTGTTTGCGGCGGGCCCGCCTCAGCAAGTTCACGATGTCGGCACGTTCGTCGCAGTTTCTGGAGGACCGCCAGTTGCTGTGGGGCTCCGCACCCTGGCATATCGGCATCATCGTGGTTTTGCTAGGCCACTTGCTCGCCTTCCTGTTGCCCAACGTATGGTCGGGCATCCTCACCGTGCCGCTGGCGATGTTTGGCATTGAGGCCCTTGGAATTGCCTGCTCGCTGCTGGCACTCGCCGGACTTGGCACCCTCATCTATCGTCGCCTTACCTCGGCCCGCTTGCAGGCAGTCACGACCCCCTCGGATCTGTTGGTGGTGGCGTTGCTGTTCATGCAGATTTCGTTAGGTATATTATCAGCCATTTACTTTCGCTACGGTTCCGCATGGAGCACCGGCACGCTGGTGCCCTATTTATGGAGCCTGTTGCTCCTGCAACCGGACATGGCGTATGTGGCTGGCTTTCCGATGCTCTTCAAGCTGCACCTTATCGGCGCATGGCTGTTCATCCTGTTGTTGCCCTTCACGCGCCTGATGCACATCCTTGCCGTGCCCTTCACCTATCTCTGGCGCGCCCCCCAGCTGGTCGTCTGGAACACCATTCGCCGCCGCCAGCACGCGGTGGTCGCCACGGTCAGGGCCGAGAGCCGCCGCGAATTCATCAAGGGCGCCGCAGGGGTGACGGGTGCCACCGGCTTGCTGGCCCTCGGCGTCTCGACCAAAGCCGTCAACTTTTTCAAAGGTGCCAGCCATGATCCTGAAGCGGAGTCGGCCATGTTGGAGAAGAAACTCCAACGCTTGCAACTCACTGCCGAAGAACGTGGCTATGAGTTGGAACGCCAGCGCCATGCGTTGATACTGGTCTCCCCCTACGCCGAATTGGATCCGCTCAAGGGCAAGTATTTCATCGACTATGCCATGGCTCCGGGACTGGCGTTCAAGGGCAAGGATGGCATGCCCATCGTGATGTCGGCCAAATGCACCCACCTTGGTTGCACCGTCAGCAACACGGTGGACAGCAACGGCCGCGTCATGTGCCCGTGTCATATCTCCTATTTCGATATTCTAACAGGAATCCCGAACGAGGGGGCTCCTGCCAAAGCGCCACTGGCCCAGATCGCATGGGCTCTGGTGGATGCCGCCGGCAAGGTGGTCGCCAGCCGCACGCCCGGTCAGGCGGTGACGGCCTCCCTTAGTCCGGAAGTGCTTGCCCAGTGCAGCTTGTATATCACCAAACCGGCCAAGGCCGGCGCGTAAAGCCGAGGTCTGAGATCCGTCAATCAGTGCTCACATAAACACCCTCCAATGAACCTCAAAGAGACCCTCCACAATACCGAGAAATTCCTCGCCGAACGGATGCCGGTCGAGAAAATGAACTATGCATCGATGGTGCAGAAAAAGGAGGTTCCCGTGCACGGTCTGGCATGGGGATATTACATGGGTGGGCTGGCGATGTTTTTCTTCATGGTGCAGATTGCCACGGGTCTGATGCTGCTGTTTTACTACCAACCCACGGTGAGTGACGCCCATGCGTCCGTGGAATTCATCACTGATCAGATTCCCGCCGGGGCATTGGTGCGCAACGTCCACGCCTGGGCTTCCTCACTGATGATTGGCAGCGTGTTGATTCATCTGCTGACGGCCTTTGCCATGAAGGCGTTTGAAAAGCCCCGTGAACTCACCTGGGTGACCGGCGTATTGCTGTTAGGTATCACCTTCGGCTTCGGCTTCACCGGTTACCTGCTGCCGTGGCACCAGATCGCGGTCAACGCCACCAAGATCGGCCTGCAAACCATCGAGGAAATCGGCGG
>JBAXPF010000085.1:0-13790 GCA_037132955.1 Verrucomicrobiota bacterium
CGGGCGTCCCGCCTGTCGTTTCATCGGCGGACAGGCGGGACGCGCTGTCTTCCCTCACAGGCGGGACGCCTGTTTTCCTATCAAGACGCGCTAAACTGCCAGTATTGGGCACGTCGCCCGTGGCGGCTGCATCCTGGCCCGGCAGAAACAAACCCGCCCGCCCCTGCAGAGTGCCGCCTTCCGCAGACAGCTTGATCCACAGCAGATTTTCCGTCGCCGCCATGCCGGTTTCCAACACCAGCGTCACCCCCGCCTGTGTGAAGCGACCGGTGGTGATTGCCTGTTGGAGGTCCTGCTCCACCCGATAGGTCGCACCCTGCAAACCCGGAAAATCCAGTTCCAATCGGGCCAGCGGCCTCGGTTCGCAGCCTTTCGCCGCGCGCATGAGCCACAGGTCGTTCTTGTTGATGTGAAACCGCAGTTTGTCCGGCGGACCGCCGAGTGCCGCGAGGGTATCGCCGTTGCCCAGCAGAGGCGCGTCCACGGAGTTGTCAGAGGGAATCTTCTTCGGCGGCGTGGTGAACACCGCGCGATGGTTCATCACCCGCACTTCCGCAGCCGGCTTGGAATCACCCGCCACAAGGAGGTCTGCGGCCGGCGCGCCGGTTGCCAGCGCCAGCAGTGCCGCTGCCCAGAATCCTTGTCGAAGTGTCCTCGGGATCCTGATGGTATTGGCTGGCGTATGCGGTGGTTGCTTGAGCATGGCCCGATGATTTTCCCTCCTTGGCATCGTTCCGTCCAGAACGATGTTCCCTTTGTCTCCGCATTCCCGCAAGCCGCCATGTCCGATGCTTATCCGACATGACTGGCGGTGAACATGGTGTGGAGAATTATGGCATGTTGATTGGAGCAGGTGCCGTGCTGCCGGGCACCGGGTGGCAAAAAAAATGCGGCCTTTCCGGAGTTCCGGAAAGGCCGCGGGTCGATTCTAACGGATTGCGCGCAGGCGCAGGCGCTCCTCAGAGCACCATGTCCTTGAGCTTTTTCAACGGGCGCACCTTGACCACCGTGGAGGCGGGCTTGGCCTTGAACATCACTTCCTCCTTGGTGAAGGGATTGATGCCCTTGCGCGCCTTGACGGCGGCCTTGCGCACGGTGCTGATCTTCAGCAACCCTGGCAGGACGAACTCGCCCACTGCGTTCTTTTTGACATGCGCCTCGATCACGTCGGTCAGACCTTCAAGAACCGCCGCCACTTGCTTGCGGGCGAGGCCCGTGCTTTCGGCAAGTTGGTCGATGATTTGGGTCTTGGACAGCCTGTCTTTGATAGGTTTGAATTTGGTAGCCATGCGCGGATGCTACAAAAGCGCCCGACTGTGTCAAGAAATTCATTGGAATCTGTTTATCGGGATTCACCTTTTGTGTCAGACACCGCGACAATGCGCGGTCCGATCTGACCGCGCGTTGTCGCGCAGATGACAGCTGCCGGGAAAAGAAATCGGTTTTGTGGTTTGCCATTTCGCTGCAGGCCGCTACGATCCGCCCCTTCCCATGACTTCATCCGAGGCATTTCAGCAGCACGTTCTTCCGACATACGGGCGTTTTCCGCTGGTGCCGGTGCGCGGCGCGGGTTGCCGCTTGTGGGATGATGCCGGCCGCTGCTACCTGGACTTTTGCACGGGCATCGCGGTGTGTTCGCTGGGCCATTGCCACCCGCGCCTGGTGGCGGCGATCCGCGAACAAGCCGGCACCCTCCTCCACGTTTCCAATCTCTATCAGATTCCGCAGCAGGCCGCGTTGGCCCGCGAGATCAACGAAGAGCACGTCAAACTCCCCGGCAAAGTCTTCTTTGCCAACTCCGGCGCGGAAGCCAACGACGGCCTGATCAAGTCCGCCCGCCGCTTCGGCCATCATCGCCCGCAGGCCGACGGTTCGCCGCGCTTTGAAGTCATCACCTTCCAGCAATCGTTTCACGGTCGCACCCTCGGCGCGATGGCCGCCACCGGCCAAGCCAAAATCCAGGAGGGCTTTGATCCGTTGCTGCCGGGTTTCCGTTATCTTCCATTCAATGATCCGGCCGCGCTCGAAAATGCGGTGCGCCCGGAGACTGCGGCTGTTTTGTTGGAGCCGGTGCAGGGTGAGGGAGGCGTGCATATCGCCACACCGGAATTTCTTCGCGCCATCGCGGCACTTTGCAAAAAGCATGATTTGTTGTTGTTGTTCGATGAGGTGCAGGCCGGCTTCGGGCGTTGCGGTGAGGCGATGGCCTGGCGCGGCATCGCTGCGGAAATCGAGCCGGACGGAATTTCATGGGCGAAAGGCATGGGGGGCGGTGTCCCTATCGGCGCGTTCTGGCTGAGTGACCGCACCATCGATGACGCCGGGACGGCTTTGTCATCTTTGTTAGGGCCGGGCTCGCACGGGTCAACCTATGGTGGCAACCCGCTGGTGTGCGCCGCCTCACTCACCGTGCTGCAGGAGATTCGCACGCAGGACCTCGCGGCCAACGCCCGCCACCAGGAAGTGCGCATCCGCCGGATCATCACCTCATGGAATCTTCCGGTCATCACCGAGGTCCGTGGCATGGGGCTTTTGTTAGGAATCGCGCTGGATCCCGCCCGCATACCCACCCCGGAGGGTGCCACTGCTGCGCTCGTGGTGGTCAAGCGCCTTATGGGAAGCGGTCTGTTAGTCCCGCTGGCCGGGCCCCATGCCATCCGCTTGCTGCCGCCGCTCAACGTCACCGATGCCGAGGTTGATGAGGCGCTCGCCATTCTCAGGTGCGTGTTGGAGGGGCTCGTTTCCTGACTCGCGGCTCCTGACATCCAGCTTCTGACTCCTGGCCCCGCTCTTCCCTCTCATGAAACATCTGCTATCCATCGAAGCACTCAGCGCCAGGGAGATCACCTGGCTGTTGGATTCCGCCGCACATCTCAAGGGCCAGCGCGGACGCGAGGGACAACCACTCTCTGGCCAGACCTGGGCGCTCATTTTCACCAAATCCTCGACCCGCACCCGCGTCTCATTCGAGGTAGGCATCCGCGAGTTGGGTGGGTTTCCGATGTTTCTCTCGAAAAATGACATCCAGCTCGGGCGCGGCGAGCCGATCAGGGACACCGCCCGCGTGCTTGGCCGCATGGTCCACGGCGCGATCATCCGCACCTTTGCCCAGCAGGATGTGGTCGACTTCGCCGCCTACTCCAACATACCCACCATCAACGCGCTGACCGATGATGAGCACCCGTGCCAGATCCTCGCCGATTTGCTCACCATCAAGGAGAAGCTCGGCGGCTGGGATGACCGCAAAATCGCGTTTATTGGCGACGGGTTTTCCAATATGACCCGCTCATGGATGTGGGCCGCCAAGCGTCTGGGATTCGAACTGGCCGTGGCTTCGCCCGTTGCCTGTGTGCCACCGGCGGCATTTCTCGCCGCGCTGGATGCGCCTAACGTCAGCATCACGACCGATCCGGAGCAAGCGGCGCAGGGTGCGCATGTCATCAACACCGATGTCTGGCTCTCGATGGGCCAGGAAGATCAAACGGAGAAGGAACGCGAATTCGCCGGCTTCCAGGTCAATGCCGCGCTGTTGGCCGATGCGGCGCCCGGCCACATCGTGCTCCATTGCCTGCCCGCCTATCGCGGCAAGGAAATCAGCGAGGAGGTTTTGGAACTCCATGCCGACAGCATCTTCCAACAGGCCGAAAACCGCCTCCATGCCCAGAAAGCCATCCTGGTGGAACTGACGCGCTAAAACCGGGGCTGGCAATTTGGCGGAAACCCGCCACGTTGGGTGCGTGATTTCGCTCCGCAAGCTCCAATACCCGGTGTCATCACCGTTGCGGCAGTATCTCTATCACTTCGATCGCCAGCGGGATATTCCGCAGGTGTATTGGGATCTGTGCCGCTTCAGCGGAGCGATCCCGTATGAAGCACCGAATGGCCGGGAAACCCTCTGGGTCACCGTGATGTATCCGCCGGAGGTGTTCGCCGAACTTCGCTCTCGTCTGACCAGCATCTACACCGAACTGAAATTGGGCCGGGATGTGACCCAGCACGAACATCTGTTGGTGGACCGGATAGATTTCGGGGACTTCGGCAACTCCAAGCCGTTCCGGGTTCGCATCACCAATGTCTTCAATGACAACTCGGACTATTTTTATGTAAAACAAGCGGATGCCTCCCGCATCTACGGACTTGAGCTTGAGCATATCCTCTCGCCCAACCGCATCAATTACATCGTCAACGGCACCACCCTCATCGAGGAACACATCGCGGGCGTCCCCGGCGATGTCTTCCTGCGTGACTACCTCACCCAACCCGGCATCAACAAGGTGCGCATCGCCAAGGAGTTCACCAAATTCAACGAACGTTGCTTCATCCGCCTGCTCGGTGACATGCGCAGCGCCAACTACATTGTTGAGATCACTCCTGATTTTGAGGAAGTCCAATATCGCGTGCGCCCGATCGATTTTGACGAGCAATCCTACGAAGGCAAGGGCAACACCTACATGGCCCTGCGTTACAGCTCCAACCGCGCCATCACCCGACTCGCCTTCAAGGTGCTCAATCGCAAGACCATCGACCAATACGTCGCCGAGGAATACGCCCAGATGTCGCGCCGGGCCAAAGTCGAGAGCACCCGCCTGCGGGCCTTGCTCGGCATCATGAGCCGCGAGGAGATTGCCCCGCTCGAGCACGTCATCGGTCTGGCCAAGGATCTTGACCGCATTCACGGCACCCGCACCTTCATCCAATGCAAAACCATGGGCGAACTGACGGCCAAGCACCTGTCGCTCATGTTGGATATATGAAGGCACAGGATGGAAGATCGAAGGTAGAAGATAGAGGGAACGTCAAGATGCAGCATAACAATTTCGATAAAGGCACGCGCCGCGCATTACTGTGGATCATTGGTGCATGTGCCATGGCGCACATCTGGTGCCTGGGGTCGCAGTTTTATCTCGATGACCTGCTCCAGATCCGGGACAGCGAATACGTGCGGGAGCTGCGGTTCTGGGAGAAGAGCCTCAGTGCCTGGACCTATTTTTGGTATGGGGTGCAGGCAAAAATCTTCGGCATGTCGCCGGTGGGATTTCACGCAGTCAATTGGCTGCTGCATACGGCGACTGCCTGTGTGTTGTTTGTTTCCGGGCGCGACTACCTGCGGGGACGGGCGCCGGAGGGGGTTGCATGGTTTGGTGCCATGTTGTTTGCAGTGCATCCGCTGGCCAGTGAGATTCCCAATTATGCCCGCACCCAGGACCTTGCCTGGGTCACCTTGTTTTCGCTGCTGGCCGCATGGTTCTTATTCCGGGCCATGCACGGCAGTCATTGGAAATATTTGTTGGGGTCGGCGGTCTGTATCGCGGGGGCCAGCATTGCAAAAGGACCCGGCTTCATGCATGCCCTCCTGATGACGTCCGTGATCGGACTGGCGTTCGTGAAGCCGGAACACTGGCAACGGGTCCGCAAACACGCCTGGGTCCCAAGCCTGCTCATCCTCATGGGAGGCGCGGGCTTGTGGCACTTCGGTTTGTTGGGGAAAGCCGCCGAATGGTCGGAGCCACGGGTGATCGGGCACGCCTACACGCTGTGCCGGGTGTTCTGGATGTTTGTTTCCCGCAGTGTGATGCCTATCTACCTGAGTGCGGACCACCACATTGCAGAAACCCTGGTGCCGCCGGGCACCGTCTTTGGCATTGCCGATACCACCGCCTTATGGGCCGCGCTGGGCATGGCGGCCTTCACGCTGGCGTCACTGGTGTTGGTGTTCAGAAAATCCACCCGCATGACCGGCGTCTGTTTCTTCTTGTTTGTTGGCACGATGCTGATGCGTTTCCTCTATTTCATCCCCGAGTTCATGCCCGAGTATCGAATCTATCCTGGCATGCCATGGTTTTGTCTGGGCAGTGCGATCTTACTCGCAGGGGGCTGGCGGGCATTCATCCGCAAGTCCGGCAGTATTCCTGCGGCGCTCTTGCTTGGGATCCTTGCCGTGATGTCTGCCCAACGCTCGTTTCTCTATCATGATGTGAACGATTTGATGACCGACGTGCTCAGGCAATATCCCGCCCAGGCCCGCGCCATCTGGATCATGCAACGCAATGACATGGACGCCGGACGTTGGCAACAGGTGATCGACCGCCATCAAAGGCAGTTTCCAATTGTGGCTCGGGCCTTTCACCAGGAAAACAAACGACTCTCACCGCGCAGGGAGTTGCCGACCGGTCACTTCGCCCTGGCGGAAGTGGGTTGCGCGGGTCTTTATGCCCGGGCCATTGCCAAGCAGGTATCACCGCAGGCCGGCATGTTGGAGATCAACCGCATGGAAGCCTATATGAACGCCCTGCACCTCGACCCGGTGGCACATGGCATCCACTGGAGCTATTTTCATCATGCCAAAGCCCTGGTCCTTGAAACCGCTGGCAACTATCAGGCGGCCGTTGAATTTCTAACCATAGACGAGATTCCGAGCGCCGACCGCAAGACCGACTTGGAGCGGGTCATGGCGAAGCTCCAACAACATAATGGCTGTCATTATAAACACGCCGATGAACGCTGATGTCTTCGTCTCCGGAACCAATCCCCATCCGATTTATCGCTGTCATTCACACCAACCGCCGGTCAAGCAGCCTGGCCTTGAGCGGATCGGCCGTTTGCAGATGAGCCAGGCCGATGGCCAGCGCGTCGGCCGCGTCGGGCGGCGGAGTCTCCGCCAGACCTAACAGCGCCCGCACCATGAAGGCGACCTGGCTTTTGTCGGCGGTGCCTTTGCCGACCACCGCCATTTTGACTTTGCGCGGGGCGTATTCGTACACCCGCAGGCCGTGGTCAGCGGCGGCAATCAGGGCGGCGGCACGGGCCGCGCCCATCGAGATGGCCGTCTGGTGGGACTGCACATAGATGATGCCCTCGACGGCGACCTCGTCGGGCTGATAGGTTTGGATGACGCCGACCAGATGGGTGCGGATGGCGGAAAGTGCTGCGGATTGAGCGATTCTGCTAGGAATGGCGATGACGTCATAGGTGAGTACCTTGGGCGTGCGGGCATCACCTTCCAGCACCGCGTAGCCGGTGTTTCTAACAGCAGGATCAATGGCCAGGACGCGCATGGGGGGAAGACTCAAGACTTGAAGACACAAGACACAAGAGAAGAGGAGAGCGGGTGGAACGGGACAAGTCAGGTCACAGGGGCGCCTTGAGACCCGCCGCGTGGGCGAGGCGTTTTGATTGGCGGCGGCGGTGAGAAAACGGGTGGCGCCCATGATGCGGGCGGCGGCGACGTGAAGGATGTCAGATGCTCATTTCCGCTTCTTGCCGCCGGTCTTTTTGCGGCGCACCGGTTTGATCGGCGTCTCGTCCAACAGGGCGGTGTAGATGTAGGGGAAATTCTCGAGCTTGCGGCGCGGGATTTTCTGCTCGATGAAATACTCGACGGCCTTGGCGTAGTCGAGCTCATCGGCAGTTAGAATAGTGAAGGCGTCGCCCTCGGCTTCGTCGCGACCGGTGCGGCCGATGCGATGGACGTAGTCTTCGGCGTTTTCCGGGACGCGGTAGTTGATGACATGGGAGACGTTGGAAATATCGATGCCGCGGGCGGCCACATCGGTGGCGACCAGGATTTCATAGTCGCCGGCCTTGAAGCCGGCGAGCGCCTTCATGCGGTCCACCTGATTGATGTCCGAATGCATGGCGGCGACTTTTTTCTGGCCGGTGCCTTTGATGAGCGACGTGATTTCATCCGCTTCCTTGCGGGTGCGGGTGAAAATCATCACCGAGTGGTAGTCGGTTTGCTTGAGCAGATCGAGCAAGAGTTCGTCGCGCTGGTCCATGGCCACCGGATAGAACGCGTGGGTGACGGTGGTGGGAATCGAGCGGCGCGCGATCTCAATCGTCTGGGGGTCGGTGAGACACCACTGAGCGAAGGTCTGGATGGCCGGCGGCATGGTGGCCGAGAAAAACAAGGTTTGGCGGCCTTCCCACGGGCAGAGGTTGACGATTTTGCGCACTTGCGGCAGGAAGCCCATGTCGAGCATGCGGTCCACTTCATCGAGGATGAGGGTTTTGATTTCGCCAAAGCGCATGGTCGCGCGGTAGAAGTGATCGACGAGGCGGCCGGGGGTGGCCACCACGATGTCCGCCCCGGCGGCCAGTTGCTCGGCTTGGGTGCCCAGACCCACGCCGCCGTAAAGGAGAGCCACCTTGAGGCCGGTGTGTTTGCCGTATTTCTCAAAGGATTCGGCGACTTGACAGGCCAGCTCGCGGGTCGGCTCGAGCACCAAAATCTGCGGCTTGCCGAGCTTTTCGAGTTTGGAGAGGGTGGGCAGGGCGAAAGCGGCGGTCTTGCCGGTGCCCGTCTGCGACGCGCCGATGACGTCCTTGCCCTCCAAAATGATCGGAATGGCCTGCACCTGAATCGGTGTAGGAGTGGTGTAACCGGATTCCTTAATGGCTTCCAAGACGGCTGCGGAGAGCCCAAGTGTTTCAAATCCCATGCGGGAGCCGTAGTAATAGGGAAAATCTTCCGGGTCAAGGGGTGATTTTGCACAGGGACCGGGAAAACACTCCATCCGGCTAGGTTGCAGTGCCTCACGCCCAGGGCTTTGTCAATTCAGAGGCCACCGAAGTCCGGCCACGGCTCGGTTTGGCGACCTTCGTTATGCATGAAGTCGGCAGGAGTGGCGGCTGGCGCCATCTGGCCGCGGCGGGCAAGTTCCGGGACGCTCTCCTCGCACACCCAGCGCCGGTTGGTGGTCGCCATCTTGGCGCAAGTTGCTAACGAATCTGCTTGGCAGGGGTGGCGGTCGGTGCTATTTTCAAACTGCTATGAAAACCATCGTCGCCGCAGTTGATTTCTCAAACGCCACGCTCGGAGTCATTGAAATGGCCGGCAGTCTGGCGAAGGCCTACGGAGCGCAACTCCATCTCCTGCACGTCATTGAGCAGGAACCCACCTACACCGCCTACGGATTCACCCCGGACGAATATCCCGTCTTGCATGAGTTCCAGGAGGAAGCCAAGCGCCGGGCGGCCACCAAACTCGAGGAGCTCCTCACCAGCGTCGCCGGCGATATTCCCGGCACCTGTGTCCAACTCATTGAAGGCAGCCCACTCCACGGCATTTTGGATTACGTGAAACAAACCCAGGCGGATTTGGTTGTGCTCGGTTCGCACGGCCACGGGGTGGTTGTCTCCCTGCTGATTGGCAGTGTGGCGGAAGGCATGATCCGCAAGGCGGTCGTGCCGACCCTGATCGTGCCGGCGGCAAAATCGACGTGAGCCCGCGCATCTGCCAGCAACAGCTCCCACCAAGCGAGGAAGAGACGACGGTTTTCAGCTTGTGCGGAGCGGTTTGCGCGGCCTTTCCAGCCACCTCATCGCCAGGTTGCTAGAATCCGGCTTGCCGCCCCCCCGTGTCTCGCCCATGGTTGCGGCGCAACTCTCATGGCAGGACCCACCGAATCAATGGCATGGCTGGCGCGGCGTGACGGCGGTGTTATCATCGGCCACGGGCCGTTTGTGACCACGGCGGCGATGCCTGCCAATGGCACGGCATTTTACCGGCAGGATTTCGCCTTGAGCGATCCGCAGCCGTGGAAAATCCCGGCCGCGATTGAAGTCATGAGCCAGCAGGAGTTTGCGGCGCGCCATGCCGGCGAAGCGCCACCGGTCTGCCAGTGGCTAGCGCTGGATGCGGTGCCGTTTTCCGGGGTGTTCCAAGAGGTGATGGCGGCGATTCACAGTGGGTTATTTGAAAAAACCGTGCCGGTGGTGACCGAGACCGGATCTTGTGAGACCACCCCGGGGGCCGCCGTCATTGCGGCCATGGCGCGGCAGCCCGCACCCTTGTGCTCGTTCGGGTGGTTGCAGGGTGCGGACGGGTTTGCCGGGGCCACTCCCGAGTTGCTCATTTCTTTGGACGGTCTGCGTTTGGAAACCATGGCGCTGGCCGGGACGGCCCGCTTCGATGACCGCGAGGTCTTCGCCGTGGATGAGAAGGAAATCCGCGAACACGAATACGTCGCCCAAACGCTCGTCGCCAAACTCACCGATCTGGGCCGCCTCGAACGCCGGCCCCGCGATATCCTCGACCTCGGCAGCATCGTCCATTTTCTCACCCAACTCCGGTTGGACCTGCACCAGGCCCAAAGCCCCGACTCCCTCGTCAAACGCCTTCACCCGACCCCGGCGCTCGGTCCCCTGCCCCGCACCGAGGAGACCCTCGCCATGTTGTTAGGTTGGCGCGCCCGGCTCGGCTGTCCGGCGGAGTTCGGCGCACCTTTTGGCGTCTGGCACGACAGCCGCTTCGATGCGGTGGTGGCCATCCGCGGCATCTGGTGGCATGACCACCAACTCATCCTGCCTGCCGGTTGCGGCGTCATCGAGGCGAGCCGGTTGGTCAACGAATGGCGCGAGTTGCGCCTCAAGCGCGAGGCGGTCAAGCGGTGTCTGGACTAACAATCCGGTTCAGCCACTCAAGCGTCAGTTGCCAGTTTCCGTTAGGGGTGCCTGATTCTTGATATACTCCTGCACATTGAGGTCGTCCTGCTTTTTCCACTCCAGGCGCCGGTTGTAAACTTTCTGATAGATTTCCTCATCCCCAGGCGTCATGCCTTCGGTCCAGGTGCCGGAATGCGGCAGTGCCAGATCGATCCAACACGAGAGCTTGTCCATTTCCTCCCGCGTCAGCGTCACCTTCGCGTGACCCTTTTCTAGCAAGGCAACCAACGGGCTGAGCGACGAACCATGCGAGTAGGGCGGAATCATCACGGGCACCGACCAGCGGCCGATCCAATTCAGATATCTTCGTCACTCACCGCATCCGTGTAGGCGTAGTGTGAGCCGTATGTGTCAAAATGTTTGGTGAAGACAACACGCCCTAATTTTTCCGCATGGGGTGCCAGCAACCTGCGTTTCAGGGCGTCATCCGCATCCGCGGCGATGGATTTGCCGATGCCGATGAGCACCGCCAGAGCCACCCGCGTGATTGGGATCAGTCTCATATTCAGCGGACGGCCAGTGCTCATCGCCCACCGCCTGCCAGCAGGCGGCGGCTTAGCTTTTCGCTTCGTCGTCGCCGGCGTCCACCGTGATGATCAGGGTGGCGGTCACCTGCGGGTGGACGCGCACAATCACTTCGGTCTTGCCGGATTTTTTCACCGGTTTTTCCAACTCGATGGCGTGGCGGTCGATGCTGATGCCGGCGGCTTCGAGTTCCTTGTGGATATCCATGTTGGTGACCGAGCCAAAGGCCTTGCCGCCTTGACCAGTGGACAAAGTGAACTTCGGCTTGAGCTTGGAAATGCGGGTGGCGAGGTCCTGAGCGACGGCCAATTCCCCGGCTTCGCGGCGGGTACGGGACACTTTGAGGGCTTCCACATGGCGCAAATTGGCACGACTTGCTTCATACGCCTTGCCCTGCGGAATAAGGAAATTGCGGGCATAGCCGGCACGGACTTTGACGACATCGGCTTCCATGCCGAGGCCTTCGATTTTTTCTTTGAGGATGACTTGTGCGTTGGCCATAAGGGTAAGATGGATGGGGTGGGGGGGCGATTTAGGCAGTCTCGCGGTCCCGGTCAAGAAGAATGCTGACAGTTTTTATCACAATTTTAGGTTGGCACCAAAACTAGCGCTGCAATTCGCTCAGGGGCTTCCTTAAATACTCCTCGTCGCGCAGCTTGCGCAGGTATTCCAGATACCGCCGCTGCGTCTCCAAATCGGCATTGTCGGCCGGGCGCTGACCTGGATTGAGCGGCGGCGGGGCGGCGCTCGGGGTGCTGCCGCCGTATTTCTTCCATGGTCCGTAGGGGACTTGGGACGCCTCGACGAAGCGCCAATGAACCTTTTTACCGGGTTCCATGGCCAAATAGTCCCTCACTGCCGGGGAAATATCGATCCCTGCGGAGTTGTTTTGCGTCGTCTGCGGCGGCTTGCTGCCAAACACATACTCCCAATCGTCGGTCACCCACGGCCCGCAATCCTCCCACTGGGCGTAGCAACTGCGGCGCCCATTGTAAATTTGCAGCCAGCGCCCTTTGCACACGGTTTCTCCCGGATCCGGGCGCAGGTGCCCAAACCACGGGATCACCCGCGACGCCTCGGCCTTGTGCTGATGACCGCTCGTCACGTCGTTGTACGGCAAGGCCACGTAAAACGGATTGAGCTTGGGCACAAACGCCTTGGGCCGGAACTCCCCCGTCGTGAAATTGGCAATGCGCTTGTCTGGCTCCGGATCGTCATAGCCGCCGAAGTTTGCCATCCAGTTCTGGTCCCATGAGGATTTATTGTTAGGCACTGGATTGCGCTCCGTCGCTTGTTCACCGATCCAAAACATGGTGGTTGTCACGTGCAGACGCCATGGGTAAAGCGCTCCCGTGACGGGTGCCACCGGACGCACCAACGCGGTCGGGGCCGTCGGCCGACTCCCGGTAGGCACCACCACCCGGGGCACCGCTTCCTGGGAAGACGTGGCCAGACTTTGCGCATAGCCGCGCCCCGCCGTGATCACCAGCGATAGCACGAGCATGAGAAAGAGGAAACCCTGGGACATCAGGAAAGGCATCTGCAACGGCGCGCAAGCGGCTCAATTGGCAGGCCACTATCGCCCGTCCCGGGCGGGGCGCAAGCAAAACCCGCCAGCAAAACCCGCCAACGCCAGGCCGGAACAAATATTGTTGCCAGAGAACGGGCCCCTGCGGTAAGGATGAATGAAGCCTGTGACTGCCTGCTGAAGAGCGCCGTGAAAGACCACTTCGTCATTGATAGAGCCGCATTGCCCCCCGTGTGAAGCCAACCCATCCGCAGCCCGCGGATGCGCAACCCAAAGCCCCCATCGTCATGGCCAGCGAACATCCGTTCCAAGTTCTCTTTGAATCTTTCGGCCGCCTCCCGGCCTCCCATGCGGACGCGGTCAACCGTCCTTCCCTGCTGGCACTGTGTGAAGTCCTGAGCGTTCCGCTGGCGCACGCGGGACGAGGCATTCTGCTGCGTGCCCCGCGTGCCGGCCACGGCAAGACCCACCTGCTCACGCAGGCGTGGCAAAGCATGGAAACAGGCCATGCATTCATCCCGCTGCACGCCGTGGCGGGCACCCGCATTGACGCGCTCTCGGTCATGGACGACACCTTGCGGCACCTAGAACGGCGTCTGCCCGGAAGAGGTGCTTTGTGCGGCTTGGAGGCACTGGCGCGGCGCTTGTTCGCGTTGGCCCTGCAACCGCTGGTGCGCTCGGGAGATGTGCCCTGCCTTGACCGGGACGCGGCGCTCGACGCCCTGCGCCAACGCCCGCTCCAGACTCTTGACTTTCATCACCCGCAAGCGGTGACCGCCCAATGGATGCAAGGCAACTTCGAAGCGCTTGGCCCACGCCTGAGTTGGGAACTGGCTCAGCTCACCGGATTGCCAGCCCGGGCGACGGGTTTCTGGGTGACGGTTCTTTTCCGGTTTGCAACCTCGGCCATCGATCATCCCGGACGCTTTGATGCGCTGGTTCAAACGACTTTGGGCGCAGGTCCGGGGGACGGTGCCGCCATCGAGCGCCTGGCCACCTTGCTCGCTCTCATGACCGTTTTGTCGCGGGTGGTGCTGGTGGCAGATGAGTTGGATGGCTGCTGCGCCGAGACAAGTGCTGGCGTCCGTCTGGCCTCGTTCTTGGCCTCCCTGGGGCAGCATGCGGAGCGCTTGGACGTCATTGTTGCCGTCAATCACGATGTTTGGGAAAGAGTCTTTGCTCCCCACCTCAGCAGCGGTCTGGCCGAGCGCCTGTCCGAGGTGGTCATCGAACTCGCCCCCCTGACCGATGCGGAAATGCTTGAGTTGTTAGAGTCCCGCCCGCCCGGCATGGG
>JBAXPF010000086.1:0-13508 GCA_037132955.1 Verrucomicrobiota bacterium
ACACGGGCAAGCTGCCCGTGCCCCCCTTGAAGACGGGACTTGGCAAGTCCCGCTCCATGTCACCTCTGCAAGAGGGGCACGGGCGGCCCGCCCGTGATCTCTCTTTCATTGGCACACGGGCAAGCTGCCCGTGCCCCCCTTGAAGACGGGACTTGGCAAGTCCCGCTCGATGGGTGGAGACCTCACCGCCCCACAAAATCATAGCTGCCGCCACCCACCGTAAAGACCGCCGCGCCGCGCTCCATGCGCACGAAAGTCACCCCCTCGGCCTGGCCAACCGGCCTGCCGGCTTCGGTCACGCCCGCCGCATCCGTGGCCGGCACCGCCACCGTGGCCACCGCGCCGACGGGCACCGCGACATGCAACTCGAATTGTTTGCCATCCTTCTTCCAATTGCACGTCACCGGGCCGCGTGCCGATTGATAGGTGGCTTTCACCCAATGCAGACCGCCAACCGCTTGCGGGGCGATGCGGATCTTGTCGAAACCCACGGCATCGGCGGCCGGCTGGATGCCGCCGGGACAATTGAAAAACCACTGGCTGACCGAGCCGAACATCGGATGATTGTTAGAAAAAGTATCATCGCTACCGGCCCAATGTTCCCACAGGGTGGTGGCACCTTTCTCCAACATCCAGCCCCAACCGGGAAAGTCGGGTTGGTTCACAATATCAAACGCCACGCCCGCCATCCCATTATTGGATAACTCCTCAAGCATGAATTTGGTGCCGAAGATGCCGGTGGAGAGATGCCCCTTGTGCTTGCCGCGGATGTCTTCTAACAATGTAGTGATGGCCAGCGGCCGCACGCTTTCAGGCACCAGCCCGGAGTAGAGCGCGAACGCCTGGCTGGTCTGCGTGCCGGGGCCGGCCACGCCCGTTTTGGGATCGAGGAACTCGCGCTGATAGGCCTGTCTGATCCGCCCGGCCAGCGCGCTGAAGCGGGTGACATCCTCGGCACGCCCGAGGGTGCGGGCCATGTCTGCAAGCAGCGTCGCGGATTGGAAAAAAAGCGCCGTGACCAGCGGCGGCTGGACTTTGGGCACCAGGCTCTCGTGGTCACCGAGACCGTCCTTCACAATGCCACTCGGGTTGCGCTCGGCCACTAACAACAACCACCGCCGGGCGGTCGCATATTGTTCCGCCATCAGGTGGCGATCCCCATGGTAGCGGTAGAGTTGCGCGATCAACAACGGATGAGCCATCGCCCAGCCGACGCCGCAGTAGTCGATGCCGACAAACGGCGCGGTATCGGTGAGCATGCCATCGGGCCGCGCGCTGTCCGCCCAATCGCGCACCGTTTTCTGATAGAAAGTGGCCATGTCATAGTTCATCAGCAGTGCCTCGCTGGTGGCGACGATGTCGCCGCCGTAGCCGAGACGTTCGCGGTGCGGGCAATCCGACTGCACACTGATGAGGTTGGAAACAAAGGTGCGGCGGCACATTTGTTGGATGCTGTTGAAACGCTCGTTAGAGCAGGCGAAGGAACCGGCATCAGCCACATCGCTGTGCATGCGCAAGCCGGTCAGAGCTGCTAGCGGCAGCGCGGCGGGCAGGCCGGTGATTTCCACATAACGGAACCCGTGGAAGGTGAAACGCGGGGTGTAGGTTTCCTCGCCGCCGCCCTTGGCGATGTAGGTGTCGGTCTGCCAAGCGACCTTCGGTGCGCCGGGGCCACCGATGTTTTCATCGCCCTTGCTCTTGATCTGGCCACAGACACTGGTCAGCGGATTGAGCGAGCCATCCGGATGCAACAACTCGCCGTAGCGCATGACAACCTTGGTGCCTGCCGCGGCGCTGAGACGCAAGCGCGCCAAGCCGGTGAAGTTCTGGCCGAAGTCGTATACAAACGCGCCGGGGTTCAGCTCGGACACCTTGAGTGCGGGCAGCTCCTCGGTGACGCGGATCGGTGGCGCGGATTGCGCACGCAGCGCGCCGCCCGGCGCGGCTTCAATGGTGGGTGCGCGCCAATTGGGGTCGACAAACCCGGGAGCATCCCAACCTGCCACCTCCTTGCGGGCGTCGTAAACCTCCCCCAGATAGATGCTGTTAGAAAGGATCGGTCCCTCCGCCGTGCGCCATGTTTCGTCGGTGACCACCTGCGTGGTGGATCCGTCGGCGTAGTCGATGTTCAATTGGACGATGACGCGCGGGCGGCCGACGGCGAGGTGTTCGCGCAGGTTCAGATGCCCCCACAAGCGCAGCGGCAGCGGGTTGAACCAACCATTGCCTAGCATCACGCCGAGCGCGTTGTCGCCCTCGCGCAGCAAGGCGGTCACATCGTGGGTGACATAGGGCACGCGCTTGGAGTAACTCGTCCAGCCGGAACCTAACAACTGATCCCCCACCCTGTTGCCGTTGAGCCGCAATTCCTGATACCCCAACCCGGCGACATGCAACCGGGCTCGTTTGATAGACCCTGCGGTCTTGAACCCCTTGCGCAACAAGGGGGCCGGTGCGGGTGCATAGAAGTCTTCGTCCTTCTGCGGCAGCGTCCGCCCATCGGAAATCCACTTGCCGTGCCAGTCGGCGGGTGCCAGCAGCGCCATTTCCCACCATTGCGGGGCGCCATAGGGTCCGGGTTCGCCATCGCGATCCCACACCCGCACTTGCCACCACACCCGCACGCCGGAGGCGAGCGGTTTCCCTTGATAGGAAATGCCGAGTGAATTTCCCGAGTCCACCTTGCCGCTGTCCCACAGGTCGGGCTGGCCGGCGGCCAGCCGTTGCGGATCACTGGCGGCCAATATCTGATAGGCTGTCTGCCGGTCACCACGGCGCGGCGATGTGAGCGTCCAGCCAAGCGCTGGCTGGACCACGTCGATGCCGAGCGGACAAACCCGCAGTTCACACTTGCCACCGCTCACGCCGAGCGATCCACCCAGCGCCATGCTCGCGGCCAAGACCATCATGCTTGCAATGCCAACCGTCATCCCCCTGCCCATAGGGCACTTCACCTGGCCATGCAAGCGCATCCAAAGGAAATTACGAGGACTGGGACTCGAACCCAGGACCCATTGGTTGAAAGTCCTTTTCGCTCACCGGCCCGGCCATGGCCCCATGGAGAGTGACCCGTCAGGTGCCGGATGTTTAGGGAAAATTCCGGTTTCAACTTGTCCGGGGGATTTTCTACGACAGATTGCGGCACGTGTTGCCCCCCTCCACAGTCCTGCGCAGCCACGCCGAGCGTCCGTCGCGGTGGTTTACGGCGTGTGCATGGCTGGCCATGGCGCTGGGTTTGCCGGCAGGGCAAGCCATGGCCGTGGGGGCGGCGGACTATATCGAGGGCGAGGCGCTGGTCATTTTCAAGCCCGGCACCAGTGTCGCCAACGCCCGGAAGTCCAGTGCGCGGCACAAGTTGGACACGCTGCGGGATTTCGAGTCGCTCGCGCGCCAACGGGTGCATTGCCACGTGCGGTCGGCCACCCAATCCACGGCCGCGCTCATTGCCGAGTTGCAAAGCGACCCGGACGTGGAATTGGCCGAACCCAACTTCCGCCGCCGCCTCACCGGAGCGACGGCCCCCAATGATTCCGATTTTTCAAAACTCTGGGCGCTGCGCAACACCGGACAGTCGGTCAATGGCTACGCTGGCACGGCAGGCGCGGATATCCGTTTCCTCGATGCCTGGCGCATGGCCAAGTCCGACACCCGTGAAGTCGTTGTCGCCGTGATCGACTCCGGCATCGATTTGCACCACCCGGACCTGGCACCTAACCTTTGGACCAATCCGGGTGAAATCGCCGGCGACGGGCTGGACAATGATGGCAACGGCAAAGTGGACGACGTGCATGGTTATGACTTCGTCGCCAATGATGCCGACCCATCGGATTCCGGTCTGCATGGCACCCATGTCTCCGGCATCATCGCCGGCGTGGCCAACAACGGCTTGGGAATCATCGGCACCGCCTATCAAGCCCATATCATGCCGCTCAAGATATCCTCTGACGGCACCACCATTGATACCGCCTCGGAACTCGCGGCCATCAATTACGCGGTGATGATGAAAAACCGCGGCGTCAACATTGTGGCCATCAATGCCTCATACGGCTGGTCCAACTCCTCCACTGCGGAGAGCAATGCCATCCAGGCCGCCGGCGATGCCGGCATCGTCTTCTGCACGGCGGCCGGCAATACCGGCACCGACAACACCTCGACCCCGTTCTATCCGGCTAACTACCGTCTGCCTAACATGATCGTCGTCGCCGCCAGCGATTCCGACGACCAGCTCGCGTCATTCTCCAACTTTGGCACCAAAGTGGATCTGGCCGCGCCGGGCGTGGACATCTACTCGACCATTCCGCAATGGAAGGGAACGATCCTCGCATCATTGACCCGCGGTGCCACCGGTTACGCCGCGACCCCGCTGGCCTATTCGGGAACCACCCCGGGGCTCACCGCCACGCTTTACAATTGCGGCTTGGGTTATCCTGCGGACTTTCCGGCAGCCGTGCGCGGCAACATCGCGCTGATTCAACGCGGCACCTTGCTCTTTGCCGACAAAGTGACCAACGCAATGCACGCGGGTGCCAGCGCCGCCATTATCTATAACAATGTCACCAGCCCCGCCGTCATCGGCAATTTGAGCAGTCCCGCCAACTGGATTCCGGCCCACATGATTTCCCTGGCCGACGGCCAGACGCTGCTGGGCATGCTGCCCACCACGGTCACCCTCTCCAGCATTGCCACCCCGTCCACGATTTATGCTTACGATAGCGGCACCTCCATGGCCACCCCGTATGTGACCGCAGCCGTCGCCTTTGCCGCCCGCAATTTCCCCAATGAATCGGCTCCCCAGCGCGTCGCCCGCATCGTCAACCACACCACGCCGGTGGGCTATCTGACAGGCAAAGTGCTCAGCGGCGGCCGGCTCAACCTCCCCGGCATCGTGGACACCGATGCCAACGGCCTGCCCGACTGGTGGGAAACCGCCTATTTCGGCAGCATCGGCGGCAATCCCGCCGCGGATCCGGATGGCGATGGTTTCACCAATTTGCAGGAATACCTGATGGGCACCCAACCTAACAACCCTGCCAGCAAGCTGGCCATCTCCCAATCCCAGAGCGTTCCAAACGGCGGCAACCAGGATTTTGTCATCACCTTTCCCACAGCCAGCGGCGTCACCTATCGGGTCGAGTGCAGTGACACTCTCGCGGTGGGCTCATGGGTTCCGCTTGGCAGCGATATCAACGGCACTGGAAATCCCGCCCCCGTCACCGATGCCAACGCCGTCACGCTGCATGCGGGCCGCTTTTATCGCGTGCGGATCATTGCGCCGTAAGTCTGGCGGAGATTTGCGTGGAGTTTTGCACCAATCCGGCGGATGCTGGCCCAGTGCAAGCCACCCTGGCCATTCTTGTCCGGCTCACGCGGCTGACCGATACGAGCCTCATCGTCCACTGGTTCACCTCCGATCATGGCTTGGTCAAAACGGTGGCCAAGGGCGCACGCCGACCTAACAGCCAGTTCGCGGGCCAGCTGGACTTGTTCTTCGGCGGTGAGATCCGCTTCGTGCGCGCCCGCCGCGGCGAGTTGCACATCCTGCAGGAAGTGGCTATCAGCGAGTGGCGCGACGGGCTGCGCCGCCACTACAGCGCCACCCTCTTGGCGGCCTACTTTGGCCAACTCCTCGAACTCGCGGTGGAGCCGGAACATCCCGTCCCGGAGCTCTACGCATTGTTGCAACGCGGGCTCGATCATGTGGCCGGCACCCCCGCCAGCCTGCGTGCGTTGCGCCACTTCGAGTCCGAACTGGCCCGCCTGCTCGGTGTGGCCCACGACTCGCACCCGGCGGAGCTTTGCCTGCAAGACGCCCTGGGCCCCCTCCCCGCGACCCGGCGCGTCCTCATCGAGCAACTTTGCGTGCCTGAGAGTTTTTCCTCGTCAAGGCCGCCATCTCGCTGATATGTATCTTGCAGACCTCACCCAAATGGACTCTCCCACCGCCACGCTCATCACCATTCTCCATGAACGACTCGAGTCCCTACGTGACGCCGGCGACCTTCAGGAGGCCCTCCACACCGCCAGCGCCGCCGTGGAAAAAACCCAACAAACCCTCGGGTCGGATATCGATAGTATCGACGCCTTCGCCTCGGCCTTGGAAATCCGCGGTGACATTCTGCGCGAGCTCAACAAACCTGAAGCCGCCCGCGAGGACTACCGCCAGGCACTCGACCAACTCGACTCCCGGCCGGATCGCCTGGACCAGATCGGTCGCCTGCATGCCAGTTTGGGTGCGGCCCACGATACTCTCGGCAATACCCCAAGTGCCGAGGAGCACTGGCGGGTGGCCATCAGCTATTTCGAGCGTCACGACCCGCCCTTGCTGCTGGATGTGGCCGCGCTTTCCAACAATCTGGGGTTTCTGGCAAAAGCCGCCAAAGACCATGACGCGGCGGAGTCATATTTCCTCAAGGCCCTGGAAATTCTCCACGAGCAACTCGGCAAGGAGCATGAGCAAACCGCCGCGGTTTCTAACAACCTTGGCGCGCTTTACCTGGCCGCGAAATTCTACGAGCAGGCTCGCGAAATGCACATGATGGCTCTCGAAACCCGCCGCGGCCTCTTCGGTGAGGAGCATCCGGATACCGCCCAGTCCCACAACAACCTCGCCCTCGCCATGCTGGAAACCGGCGACCGCTCGTGGGCCCGACGCCACTTTGAAAAAGCCCTCGCCGGCTTCGAGGCTCTCGGACCAGAGTATGGCGACGATCTGGAAGCGGTGGCCTCCAACTATTGCGACTTCCTGCGCGAGGAGGGCGAAAGCGCCCAGGCTGACCGCATTGCCGAGCGCGTGCAGGCGGCGCCCGGATCAAGCCGCGGATGAGATGGTTCGATGGTTAGAACGGGCAGTCGTTCAACTCCACCTGCGCCACGGCGAGCGCGGCAATGCCCTCTTTGCGGCCGATGAAGCCCATGGTTTCGTTGGTGGTCGCCTTGATGCCCACCCGTGTGGGCGCGATTCCCAAGGCCATGCCAATGTTCGAGCGCATGGCATCACGATAGGGCAGGATCTTCGGTGCCTCGGCAATCAGCGTGGCATCCACGTTGATGATGCCATAGCCCGCCTGCGCCGCCAGTTGGCGACACTTTGCCAATATCTTGAGCGAGGATATGTCCTTGCATGCCGGATCCCCCGGCGGAAAAAAATGCCCGATGTCAGGTTCACCCAGCGCGCCGAGCAGCGCGTCCGCGATGGCGTGACACAACACATCCGCATCAGAATGCCCGGCCAAGCCGTGGCTGTGCGGAATGGTCACTCCGCCCAATACCAAGGGCCGGTTTTCCGCAAATTGATGCACGTCGTAGCCGATGCCGGTCATGGGAGATAGAAGATAGAAGATGGGAGATAGAGGATTGCTAGAGAATCTCCTCGACCGGGATTCTGCCGTTGGAAGCGACGATGGACCAGGCATCGGCGTGCCCGGGAACGACCGTCAGATCGACCTTGCCGCCGGCGGTTTCCACCAGCAGTTGGCCGGCCGCAATGTCCCAGAGGGAAATGCGGGATTCGATGTAAGCGTCCAGGCGCCCGCAGGCGATGTAGGCCATGCCGAGGGCGGCCGAGCCCATCATGCGCATTTTGCGGGCGCGCAGCGAGGCTTTGCGGAAGCGCTCGATGCCGGTCTGCAACGCCGCCTCATCCTTGCCGCAGCCGACAAAAAGAATCGACTCGCTGAAGTCGGACCGTTGGCTGACTTGGATCGGCCGGCCGTTGAGCCGCGCCGCCTCCCCTTTGGCCACCGTCCAAGTCTCGCCCACCATTGGATCGTGGATGACTCCGACCACGATCTCACCGGCCACCCGCAGCGCGATGGAAACGCAGAAATGCGGAATGCCATAGAAGAAGTTCACCGTGCCGTCAATGGGATCGACGATCCACTGGCGCGGTGCCGACTGATTACCGGCGATGCCCTCCTCGCCGTATAGAGCATCATCGGGCCGCTCTCCTAACAAAATAGCGGTGATCAGGTCCTGGGATTGCTTGTCGAGTGCCAGCTTGATATCGTGATGGGTTGCTTCATCGACGACGGCCACGCCGCCAAAGTTCTCGCGCAAGAGATTTCCCGCGGTGAGCGCGGCGTGGGTGGCGAGTTCGAGGTCGGTCATGGGGTGGGACAGTTATAGGTTATGAGTTATGGGGAAGAGACAGAAGATCGCTGCGCTGCAAGACAGAAGACAGAAGACAGAAGACAGAAGACAGAAAAAACGCGCATCTCTTGTCTTCCGTCTGGGAGCGGAGCGGTCTTCTGTCTTCTGTCTTCTGTCTTGGGCATGATCGTCATTTTTCGCGCTTTTCATAGAGCTTGAGAATGGCGGTGACGAGCTGGTGGGCGAGGGCGTGTTTGGAGGCGGCGGGCAGGGTCTCGTTGTGGGCGGGATAGACGAGGAGGACTTCGTTGCGGTCGGAATCGAAACCCAGAGCGGGTTTTGAAACGTCGTTGGCAATGATGAGATCGCAGCCTTTGCGGGTGAGTTTGGCGCGGGCATTGGCTTCAAGATTTTCAGTTTCTGCGGCAAATCCAACCAGCGTGCCGGTGAAACCAAACACCTCCCGTACGGAACCCAGAATATCCGGCGTGCGGACCAGTTCGAGCGTCAAGGTGGTGGCGGATTTCTTGATTTTGTGAGCGGCTACGGTGGCAGGTGTGTAGTCCGCCACGGCAGCGGCCAGCACGGTGATATCCATGGCGCCAATGCTGTTGGCCACGGCCGCGTGCATTTCAGCGGCGGTTTCGACCGGAATGAAATCCACGTGATCGGGCACATCCAAGGCGGTGGGACCAGAGATAAGCAACACCGAGTGGCCAGCGTGGATGAACGCATGAGCCAGGGCATAGCCCATCTTGCCGGACGAACGATTCGTCAGGTAGCGGACCGGATCAAGCGGTTCGCGGGTGGGCCCGGCAGTGATGAGAACACGCACCCGGCCAGTGTGCGGCTCATTCGGCCGCTGGCAAGTGGCAAGTGCCGGGAACTTGCACGGGCCTCTCCCACACCCTGGCCCGCAGGGCTTCGGCGGCGGCCCGGGCTTCGGCGTCCTTTTTGCTTCTGCCTTTGCCAGTTGCCAGAACCTGATGGCACCAGGAAACCTCGGCCAAAAAGACGCGACGGTGATCCGGGCCGCTCTCACCAAGGATCCGATAGGACGGCGCTTGCGGGTGCCGCGCCTGCAGGCATTCCTGCAACTCGCCTTTCGGGTTGCGTTCCTCAGGACTGCTGACCATCTCGCCAATTTCCGCGTCAAACAAGCGCAACACCAAATCCCGGGCGGCGACCGGCCCTGAATCCAAATACACCGCCCCGATCAGGGCTTCAAAAGCATCCGCCAGTGTCGAGGGCCGGCGGCGACCGCCGGATGCCTCCTCACCTTTTCCCAGCAGGACGTAATTGCCCATCTGAATGGCGGTGGCAAACCGTGCCAGTGCCCGCCGAGACACCACCCGCGAGCGCAGTTTGGTTAGACGTCCCTCGGTGAAATCCGGAAACATCCGGTACAATTCCTCCGTCACAATCAATTGCAGGACCGCGTCACCGAGAAACTCCAAGCGCTGGTTGTCGAAATGCGGGCTCGCCGATTCGTAGGCCAAGCTCGGATGAGTCAATGCCTCTGCCAGAAGCAGGGAATTGCGGAATTTGTAATGGATACGGCTCTCGAGAGTCTGCATGGGACAAGTGCTTGATGACCTTCTCCCTCGTCCGGATCCCTGCGGATCCCAATGAGAAAGATGGGGTGGACGACGGGATTCGAACCCGCGACATCCGGAATCACAATCCGGGGCTCTACCGCTGAGCTACGACCACCATTTCAGGGGGGACGCGCAAGCTAAGGGATCCGCGCCCGCTTGCAAAGCGAAAAATTTCTCAAGTTGCGAAACAATTGGCCGGGCACCGCGTCACGGCGGCGGGAATGCCTGCACCACGGTGGCCCTGGCCTGCTACTGCCCCAGCAGGATCCGCTCGATGAACTTGAGAATGGCGATCCGGCCGCTGCCGGTCCTGGACGATGAGACAATCACCTCCGGCGGTTCCGTGCGCCATTGGCTGAGCGCCTGTTGAAACAATGCAATGTTGGCCTGCACCTTGCCGGCTAACAACTTGTCCGCCTTGGTGAACACCAACACAAAACCCACCCCGCAGCTATCCAGCCACTCGACGAAATCCAGGTCAATGCGCTGCGGCGGCAGGCGCGAATCAATCAGCACAAAAACGCCAGCCAGATTCTCCCGTTGTTCCAGATATCCCTTGATCAGCAGGCTGAAATCAAACTTCTGGTGCTTGGTCACCTTCGCATAGCCGTAGCCGGGCAGATCCACCAAGCTCCACGCCTCGTTCATGACAAAGAAGTTGATCAACTGGGTTTTGCCCGGCTCGGCGGACACCTTTGCCAGATTCGCCTTGCCGGTGAGCATGTTGATCATGGAGGACTTCCCCACATTGGAGCGGCCGACAAACGCAAACTCCCGCCAGTCCCATGCCGGGCAAGCCCGGACGTCCGCCGCACTGAGTTGGAACTTGGCCGATTTGATTTTCATGGAAGCACAATGGATCGGCACACAGCCGCACCGCCAAACAACAGGGAAACCACCGGAATTCCAAACGCAAAGTGCGACTTGCCGTACGATTGCTCCCACGCTCTGCTGGATTTTTTGGATTTCGGCTTTGCAGATACCCTCCGCCTTCGTAGACTTTGCGCGTGTTCCAGATCGTTTTCAATGAAATCAGTGCCGCGGAAATCTCCCGCTTGAATACGCTCGAGCAACTCGATTTGATCGATTCCTTCAGGGTTTCGGAGACGGATCTGGATAATTTGGACGGCGATCGCTTCGGCAAGATCACCCGCGATGGCAAGGTGCTCTACCGCTTCCGGGCCAAGGACTACCGGTTTTACTTTGAGGTGCGGGACGGTTCAGTGGTGGTCCACCGCTTGCTGCACCGCGGGACCTTCTCGGATTTTTTGTTCCGCTCAAAAATGCCCATGGCCGAAGACGAGGCGCTGGCCGAGTCCAAACATTTCTGGAAACTCATAGATGAGGGCCGCAACGCGCGGCAAATGTGATTTCCAGCAAGCTGATCCCCAACCCTCATCCATTCCGACCTTTTTCTCCTAATGAAGTGGCTTCCCTATCTGATTCTCGCGGCCCTGGTGGCTGGCAGTTTTTGGTTCTACCAACACGCAATCGACGAGCAGACCCGAATCAAACGCGAGATCTCAGAACTCCGGCAACAGCAAATCGAAGACCGCGACGAAAATACCGCCCAACAAATCACCAAGTTGAAAAACGAGGCCGAGAGCAAGGCCTCCGGCCGGATTTTGTCCGGGATTTTACTGACCTTCATGGGGGCCGGCTTGTTGGGAATTCTGTTTGTGACGTTCATTCTGCCGGCCCTCGCCCACAGCTTCGCCCACGCGGTGTATGACAGCGGGGAAACGCTCGAGAAAGACGCGATGCATGATGCCCGCTCGCTGGTGGCACAGGGGGAATACAGCAACGCCATCGAAGCGTTCAAGGCCGCCGCCGCCAACGATCCGCTCAACCGCCTGCCGTGGGTGGAAATCGCCCGCATCCAACGCAACAATCTGCAAGATTCCGAGGGGGCAATCCTCACCCTCCGCGCCGCGTTGGAAGATCAGGAATGGCAGATGAGCGATGCCGCCTATTTGCTCTTCCGCTTGGCCGAGCTTTATGACGAAGACCGCCAGGATCGGGCCACTGCCGCTTCAATCATGCGCCAGGTCATCGATGAGTTCCCGGAAACCCGGCACTCGGCAAACGCCCGCCACAGACTTCACGACTGGGGACTTGCTTGAGACATGCGTGCGAGACTGACCGCGTTTTTCGGCCACCATCCATTGTTTGGTGCCGCCCTGGCAGTTGCCGGGTGCATCCTGGTGACGGACCGCTCCGTGGTGGCCGGTTGCGGGGTCGCGCTGGGCTTCGGCGGGCTCGGCTGGGGGTTCGGGTCGTGGCGGCGTGGCGTGGCATGGGCACTGTGCGGAGCCTTGGCACTCGGCGTCTTTGCCTGGCGCAACCAACAGACCCAACGCGCCGGCCGCGCCTTGTTGCAGGCTGGCGGCGGTTGGGCTGAGGGGCAGGCTTTGAAAGATGGCAAGGGCGATAACGGGTCATGGGTCGCTCCGGTGCGGCTTGGCGGCGGTCCCGCTGCCGGGGCCACGGTCTGGTGGGAAGGCCGCGGCGAAACCCCGGTCGCCGGATCCTGGGTGCAGGCCCACGGAAATTTCCAAACCCTGCCCGTTAGGCGCAATCCGGGGGAGTTCGATCAGGGCGCTTGGCTGCGCCGACAGGGCGTGGCCGCCGTATTTCGCAGCGCCTGGGGCCAGGGCCGGGTCACAACCGGTCGCCTGGCGGCGCTCGGTGCCCAGGTGCGCCAGGAGTTCCGCACGGCGGTGACGGCGGGCCTGCCGGAGGACTCCCAAGCCGCCAGGGTCATCCGTGCGGTGGTCATTGGCGACATCCCGCCGGATGCCGATGAGTTGATCGCGGCCTTCCGCAACAGCGGCACCCTGCATATTTTCTCGGTCAGCGGCATGCATGTGGCAATGATGGCCAGCATCGGCTGGTTGTTGCTGCGCTGGGCTGGCGTGTCCCGCCGCCGGGCGGTTTGCGCCTTGTTGCCGCTCATTTTCGGCTACTCCTGGATTTCAGGCAACAGTGCGCCTGCCGTGCGCTCGGCCTGGATGGCAGCGGTGTTTTTGGGAGCCTTTATTTTCCGGCGGCGGCCGGACTTGCTCAACTCCCTGGGCTTGGTGTTGTTCGCCGCGCTCCTGTGGGACGGCAATGTGCTGTTTCAACCCGGCGTCCAACTTTCCTACGGCGTGGTGGCCGCCATTGCGCTGGGCACTCACTGGGCGTCCCGCTATTTTTCCTGGATCGACCCAGCGCCGCTCTATCTGCCCACCCCCATGCTCAGCCGCTGGCAAAAACTCTGCTGAAATTCCGCCGGCATCTGGCCCAGGGTCTCGCCGTCTCGTTAGCCGCCTTGATCGGCTCCACTCCCCTAACAGCCTATCACTTCGGCCTGATCACGCCCATCGCGCTGCTGGCCAATCTGATCCTCATGCCCCTGGTGTTCGTGCTGTTGGCCGCGGCCATGCTGGCGGCAGCGCTGTACCCCGTCGCGCCCATGGCCGCCTGCTGGGTCAACCGCGCCAATGCCGTGGTCGCCAATGCTTGTGCCTCCAGCGCCCACGCCATGTCCGCCATCCCCGGCGGCCATTTCAATCTGCACCGCTCCAACCAACCGTTCCTGCTGGTGTACGCCCTCGACCGCGGTGCCGCAGCCGCCTGCCTGGCCACCGCCAACGACGGCGCGGTTTTGTTGGATTGTGGCGACACCTTCGGCTTCAAGCGGCGGGTGATGCCCTCGCTGCGCCAGCTCGGGGTGACCCCGGATTCGGTGATTCTGAGTCATCCCGACGGCCGGCACCTTGGCGGCGGCGCGCCGGTGTGGGCGGCCTTCCCCATCCGCCAGGTGTTGCTGCCGGTGCC
>JBAXPF010000087.1:0-13390 GCA_037132955.1 Verrucomicrobiota bacterium
CGTCGCCGTGAGCGTGCCCGTCAACGGTCCCGTGCCCGTGCCCACTGTGGCTGTCACCACCGTGCTATTGTCGCCGGTCACCACGTTGCCATACGAGTCTTCCACATACACCGCCGGCTGGGTGCCAAACGCCACCCCCGCAGAGACCGTAAGCGCGGCCGGGGGGGTCAGCACCAACGCGTTAGCCGTGCCTGCGGTGACCGTGATACTGGTGGTGTCCACCGCGCTTGTTAGACTGCCACTTGTGAATGTCAGCTTCAATCCGGATTGCGCCAACGTGGGAGCGGCCAGACCGCCAAAAGTCGCCGTTCCGCCGGATGCCGTCGCCGTGAGCGTGCCCGTCAACGGTCCCGTGCCCGTGCCCACTGTGGCTGTCACCACCGTGCTATTGTCGCCGGTCACCACGTTGCCATACGAGTCTTCCACATACACCGCCGGCTGGGTGCCAAACGCCGCGCCTGCGGCCACGCTCGACGACGGCGAGGTCTTCATCACCAGCTTGTTGGCCGTGCCTGCGGTGATCGTGATGCTGGTGGTGTCCACCGCACTTGTTAGCCCGCTGCTCGTGAATGTCAGCTCCAATCCGGCTTGCGCCAGCGTGGGGGCGGCCAGGCCGCTGAATGTCGCCGTCCCGCCGGATATCGTCGCCGTGAGCGTGCCCGTCAACGGTCCCGTGCCCGTGCCCACTGTGGCTGTCACCACCGTGCTATTGTCGCCGGTCACCACGTTGCCATACGAGTCTTCCACATACACCGCCGGCTGGGTGCCAAACGCCACCCCCGCAGTCACGCTCGACGAGGGCGAGGTCTTCATCACCAGCTTGTTGGCCGTGCCCGCAGTGATGTTGAAACTGCTGCTCGTGCCCGCTGCCAGACTGCCGCCGCTGGCCGTGAACTGCAACCCCGTCGCTGCGGTGCGGATCACCAGATCGTTGAATGTTGCCTTGCCGCTCGTATCCGTGTTTTGCGGATTGGTTCCGCCGTACAATGTCGCCCCACTCAGCGTGATCGCCGTGCCGCTCTGTGCCACCGCGTTCCCATAGGTATCCTGAATTTGCACCACCACGTTGGCCATCGTCGCTCCCGCCGTCGTGTTCGCCGGTTGCGTCGTGAACGCCAGCTTGCTCGCTGAAGCCGCTGAAACCGTCACCGACAAATTATCCGCCCCGCTAGAGCTGATCGAGCCGTCCGTGGTACTGATCGTCGCCGTCTCGGCTGCATAGAGCCTCATCACTCCGTTATTGCCGCCGGAGACCGTCGCCACGCCACTGCTGAAGGTAATTATAGTGCCCACGCCAAAGGCTTTCACGACGCTACCTGTGGCCACGACCGTCGGTGCCGTTCCGCCCGGCGAACTGCTGGCCCCTGAAAACGTCAGGGTATGATTCCCGGTGTAGGTCGTGGCCGTGTTGCCGTAATCATCCTTGGCTGTAAATGTCAGGTTCTGCGAACTCCCCGCCGTCTGCGTGCCGCTACCCGTGATCACCAGTTTGTTCGCCGCCCCTGGGGTGACCGTGATGCTGGTCGTGTCCACCGCGCTTGTTAGAACGCCGCTTGTGAACGTCAGCTTCAATCCGGATTGCGCGAGCGTGGGAGCGGCCAGACCGCCAAAAGTCGCCGTCCCGCCGGATGCCGTAGCCGTGAGCGTGCCCGTCAACGGACCTGTGCCCGTGCCCACCGTGGCTGTCACCACCGTGCTGTTGTCGCCGGTCACCACGTTGCCATATTGGTCCTCCACAAAAACCGCCGACTGGGTGCCAAACGCCGCGCCTGCGGTCACACTGGACGAGGGCGCGGTTTTCATCACCAGCTTGTTGGCTGTGCCAAAAGCATTCACGGTCTGAGAAACTGAACTGGAGGTACTACTCGCATAGGTGCCGTCACCGGCATAGGTTGCAGTAATCGAATGGGACCCGACCGATAGAGAAGAATTGGCGTAGGTAGCTGTGTTTGGCGAACCACCGGACAACGTGCCACTTCCCAGCAGGGTTGCCCCATCGTAAAAATTGACCGTTCCGGTCGCGGCGGACTGGTTGACGGTGGCCGTATACGTAACCGCCTGTCCGTTGACCGATGGGTTGACTGAGGAAGCAAGTGTCGTCGTGGTGGCGGTATAGACCTTTGGCACAATACTAACAACGCTCATACTGGTTCTTTCGGCGACCGATACCGTCATCGACACGGTTTCACCAGTAGCGGCGGTGGTGGCGTTTCTCGTGCCGATGCCGCCGTAATAGGCGCCACTATTCCCAGTGCTGCCGCCAAACAGGCTCAAGCTTCCTGTCCAACCACTGACAGTTCTGCTGTAAGCGGTAGATGTTGCACTATTCAATCCGAATGCCGCGAGGAAAACACCCTGGTCACCGGCATTAAAATTGGCAGTTGTTGTTGCCGTTGTAAACGAGCTGTTTATAGAAACGAGGCTTGCGCCGTTCCTTACAGTAGTCGTTTGATCAACATCCTTGTAGACGGAAGCAAAGGTGACGAAGCCATAAACGGGGGAGCTGGTTCCCCCCATCGCAACCACCAGGCTATCACCACTGGCCGAGGCGATATCCGATTCTTTCAAATAGTAAAGATACGCAAATACTCTGTTTCCGCTGGCTGGGTTGCTTGTCAAGAACGTAAGCGACTTGCCGCCCCAGGTCACCGCCTTGGTTGAAGGCGGGAGGTTGGCAGCGTTTACCGAAACAGCCACAGCTACTACCAATAATCTGTTCTGGCCTGAATTGATTGTGTAGGCAGTGGTAGACTGAGCCGAAGTTCCGCCTGCTGAGTTTGTATGGACCTTCATCCAGTCATTGCCACTTACAGGTGTAATGGCCGCCTGTGCGTTCCAAGCTCCGGCGCTGGCAAACACGGCCAGGAGCATGATCATCAAGCGGGCCCACATGCCGCATATACGCGCACCGATAGTTACCTGATAATTTATTGGCAGTGTCGCAACTTTGCCAAGCGCGTGTGAAGCATGCATCATACGAACGGTTGGATTGGCCGGAACTGGAGCGAGGGAGGTGTTCATGACAAGATGCAGAGTGGTTTAGAGAAGACCCAAATTATTAGGCATGAAGTTTGCAGACCTTGAATGAGATATATTTGGATAGTAGGTCTGGGGACAATGACTCTGCCAAGGAATTTCGCGCTATACCTTGGTATAGTAGCTGTATAGTAGCTGGCGGGAGGGGAAGATGAAGCGTTGCAGGTGCCTGTAAAAGCGAGCATGGGCGGCGCGACTTGCTAGACTTTTCAACCGTGATATTGGCTGAAGGAGAATCCGCCAGAATGGATATGTGTTGCAGCGCGTTACGAAGCAGTGGAAGCTGTCCGGGGTATTAATACCTGTTGGAAATCGATGGACCTAACAACATCTTCAGGCTCCCACCCGGACACCCGCATCCACGGCTGGCTTTGCCGCGCCGTGAACCATCCGGAATTCACCACGCGCCTGGCCTCGCTCGCCAGCGGTGCGGGGGAGGTCGTGCTGGATCATGCCGCGGAAGCATCCCACGCATTCCTAGCCGCGCTGGTGGCGCTGGCCGCCAAGAACCAGCACAAGTCGCGCCTGTGGCTTGTCTGCGATCTGCCGCGCCACCGCGAACGCCTCGCCGCCGAACTCGAACTCTGGGGCGTCACGGCGCTCGTGCTTCCGGAAGGCCCGGTCGCCGCCGGTGAGGGAGCCATCGCCGATCCGGAATCCGCCGCCGAGTGGTTTTCCGTGTTGGAAATTCTCGCCCGCGCCGAACACTGTGCCGTCATCTGCGGCAGCGAGGCATTTGCCGGCAGGGCCCCCTCCCCCGCCGCCCTGCGTGCCAGTCGCACGCCACTCACCCCCGGCACCCAACTCGACCCCGCCGCGCTCGCCGTCACTCTAACTGACAACGGCTACGAGCGCGTGCCCAGCGTGGGCGCACGCGGCCAGTTTGCGGTGCGGGGCGGCATTCTCGATTTGTTCGCGTGGCAGGCGCCCAAGCCGCTGCGCCTCGAGTTTTTCGACACCGAGCTTGAATCCATCCGCGAGTTCGACCTCGATTCCCAGGCGTCCACGGCGAAATTGTTGGGAGCGGATTTATTGTTAGCCGAGCCGACGGTGGAGGCGACGGTGGGCGACTACCGGCGTGCCGGGGACTTGGTTATTTCCTTCGGTGCGGAACTGGCGCGCCCGGACCTGCGGATTTTGGAGGGCGCGGCGGAATTCAACAGCGAGGAGGATTTCACGCTGGCATGTTTCGGCAGTCCGTTCGGCACGTTTGAAGCCGGGGATTTTATTTTGGAAGAGGCCCGGCGCGAGCGGTTTTTCCGCCAACTCAATGAATGGCAGCGCGAGGGTTGGGAGGTCGCCATGGTCTTTGGCAGCAAGGGCGAGGAAGAACGCTTTGCCGAACTGGCCGGCAAAGCCCTCGAACGTGACCTCGGCCTCATCCCGGTGCGCGGCGAGCTGCTCGCCGGCTTCACCGTCCCGATCCTCAAACTCGCCGTGCTTTCCTCATCGGAATTGTTCGGCCGCTACCGCGCACCCGGCATGGCGCGCCGCTCGACCCTCGACAAAGCCCGCGCCGCCCGCGCCCGTGCCACCGTCGATGAGATGGAGGAAGGCGATCTGGTCGTCCACTACGAATACGGCATCGCGCGCTTCCGCGGCATCCAACCCGGCGAGGAGGGCGACGAACTCGTTCTCGAATACCGCGAGGGGGCCCATCTGTGCGTCCCGTTAGAACAGGCCCATCTGGTCGGCAAATATGTTGGGCTCGGCGGCAAAACCCCGGACCTTAACAAACTCGGCGGCTCCGCCTGGAAAGCCGCCCGCAAGGCGGCGGAAAAATCCATCCTCGATTACGCGGCGCAACTGCTCCGCATCCAGGCCGAACGCCAATCCGATCCGGGCTTTGCCCACCCGCCAGACACCCGTTGGATGTGGGAATTCGAGCGCTCGTTCCACTACACCGAGACCGCCGACCAACGCCGCGCCATCGAGGAAACCAAGCTCGACCTCGAAGCCAGCCGCCCGATGGATCGACTGATTTGCGGCGACGTGGGCTTCGGCAAAACCGAGGTGGCCATCCGTGCCGCCTTCAAGGCGATCACCGGCGACAAACAAGTCGCCATCCTCGTCCCCACCACCGTGCTCGCCGAACAACATTGGCGCACTTTCCGCGAACGCATGTCGGACTACCCGATCCGCATCGAACTCCTCAACCGCTTCCGCTCCCCCGCCGAAATTCGCGACACTCTAACAGGATTGGAAAGCGGCGCGGTCGATCTCGTCATCGGCACCCACCGCCTGCTTTCCGGCGACGTGAAGTTCAAGAACCTGGGGCTCGCGGTGGTCGATGAGGAGCAACGCTTCGGCGTGGCCCACAAGGAACGCTTCAAGGAGATTTTCCGCCAGGTGGATGTTCTCACATTATCGGCCACGCCGATTCCGCGCACGCTCTACATGGCGTTGATGGGTGCGCGGGACATGTCCACCATCGAGACGCCGCCGCCCAACCGGGTGCCGGTGGCCACCACCGTTTGCGCCTACGATGAGCGCATCATCCGCGATGCCATCCGCCGCGAAATGAAACGCGGCGGCCAGGTGTTTTTCCTCCACAACCGGGTCAAAACCATCGAGCACATGCACTCGCGCATCGCCCAGCTCGTCCCGGAAGCCCGCATCGTCGTCGGCCACGGCCAAATGGACAAGGACGACCTCGAACGGGTGATGCACACGTTCGTCCGGGGCGATGCCGATGTCCTGCTGGCCACCACCATCATCGAGACCGGCATCGACATCCCCAATGCCAACACCATCCTCATCGACCGCGCCGACCGCTTCGGCCTGGCCGACCTCTATCAACTCCGCGGGCGGGTCGGCCGCGCCGGGGAGCAAGCCTATGCTATCCTGTTGTTGCCGCGGGACATGCTGACCGTGGGCGACGCGCGCAAACGCATCCACGCCATCAAACAATACACCGCGCTCGGCTCCGGTTTCAAAATCGCCATGCGCGATTTGGAAATCCGCGGCGCCGGAAATTTGTTAGGCACGCGGCAATCCGGCCACATCGCGCAGATTGGCTTCGACCTCTACTGCCAGCTGCTGCGCCAATCGGTGGAGCGCCTCAAGACCCGCAAAGAGACCCCAAGTGAGATCCCCACCTTCAGGGCCGATTTCATCGTCACCTCCGAAGCGGTCTGGACCTCGGGCGACCCGCCTGAGAGGCAAGACAAGCATCCCGCCGGGCAAGTTTCCCCCTTTCTGCCGGGTACCCGCCACCCACCCACCACCTTGCTGCCGGCCTTTCTTCCCGCCACGTGGCTGGGCGAGACGAGCCTGCGGATTGCAGCCTACCGGGAACTGGCGGAAGCACGCACCGAAGCGGCCATTCTCGCCCTCGAAACCTTGTGGCGCGACCGCTTCGGGCGCCTCCCGGACCCCGCCGTCCGGCTGCTTGAAATCGCCAGAATCAAGGTCCTGGCCGCCGCCAATGGCATCACCTCGGTGGAAATCCAAGGTCAGCGCCTGATGCTCCACCGCAACGGCGATTACATCTTATTGGAGGGTCGGCGTTTTCCCCGCTTGCAATCTTCCTCTCCCCAAGGGAAACTCCCTGAAGCAATCAGCTTGCTCAAGACCCTCTGACCGCATTCTCCCCGCCCATGAAAATCCGATTCCCCTTCGCCCTAGGAATGGCCGCAACCCTCATCCTTGGCGGCAGTCTCCAAGCCCAGCAAGCCCCTGCGGAGGAAGCTCCACAAGCCCCGCTCACGCCACAAGATCAACCCGCGCTCCAAGCCCAACTTGCGCCACCGCTGCGGCCCGCGGCGCCCAAGCTGCCGGCGGGTCCCATCGAGGTCAACGGCATCGTCGCCAAGGTCAGCGGGCACGTGATTACCAAATACGAGGTTTCCTTCATGCTGGCGCCAATCTATGGCCAGCTCGCCGCCCAATTTCCGCGGCGCGGGCCTGAGTTCGAGCGCCAGTTCAAAACCGCGCGCGACGGCATCATCCAGGAACTCATTGACCGGCAGATCATCCTTGACGAGTTCAAGACCTTGGGTGCCAGCATCAAGGACTACCTCATCAACGAGGAAGTCAAACGCCAGGTCCGCGAGCTTTTCAATGGCGACGAGGTGAAATTCCAACAGGAACTCAAGCGCAGTCACCTTACCATGGATGGCTACCGCAAGATGACCCGGGAAAAAATGATCGTCCAAGCGATGCGTGCCAACCAGTTCTCCGATGCGCCGCCGCCCCTGCCTAACGAGATCCAACAGGAATACGAGGAAATCAAGCTGACCCTCCGCGACACCGCCAAAGACCGCATCTCGTTCAAAAAAATCTTCATCCCCCGTGTGGATCAGGAAAACCCCACAGCCCCCCCCGAGGCCCAACTCTCGCTCGCCGAGGAGGTGGCAAAAAAACTCAAGCAAGGCGGCAACTTCGCCGAGCTCGCCAAAACCCACTCACGCGATGCCTTCGCCGCGCAGGGCGGCATCCAGGAAAATGTTTCCCGGCCGGATCTATCCCCTGAGTTTGCCGCCATCATCTTCGGGGCCAAGCCGGATCAACTTGTCGGCCCGCTCGAAGACCCCAATGGCTTCACGCTCGTATTCCCCACCAAAATCGAATTCGGCCCGGCCCCCGCCCTCGATGGCAAGGTGCGCGAAATGCTCGAGGAACGGGTCCGCCGCAAAAAGACCCATGCCCAATACGACCGCTGGATCCAAGCCCGCCGCAAGACCGCGATGATTGAGATCAAGCCGCTCTGAAGACCCAAGACCGCTTCGCTGCCAGACAGAAGACAGAAGACCAGATGAAGACGAGCTTCGCTCTCTCCTATAATCATCGGTCCGATCTGACCGATCCGACGAATCCTTCTCATCCTCTTGTCTTCTGTCTTCTGTCTTAAAGTCTTCTCATCTACTCCATGCCCGAGCCTGATCTGTTCTCGTTGGCGCAAGCCCGGTCCCCCGCCTCCCGCATCCGCGAATTGCGCGCGGAACTCGCGCGGCATATCGGCCTTTACGATCAGGGCACCCAGGAAATCCACGACGCCGAATACGACCAGCTTCTCCGCGAGCTTGAGGAGTTAGAGAAACTCCACCCCGAGCTGCACGACCCGGACTCCCCCACCCAGCGCGTCGGCGGCGCGCCCATCGCGGGTTTTAAGAAAATCCGCCACGCGGTGCCGATGCTCAGCATCGACGACGTGTTTGAGCTGAGCCCCGATGCCCTCGCCAAATCCGGGACCACCCGACCCGAACAGGAACTCATCGAGTTCTATCAACGCCTGCGCAAGAACCTGAAGCGTGACAATGCTGAACCAAAAGACGTCACCGTCACCGTCGAGCCCAAAATCGATGGTGTCGCTGTCTCGCTGCGCTATGAAAATGGCCGCCTCGTCCACGCCGTCACCCGCGGCGATGGCGAAACCGGCGACGATGTCACCCACAATGTCCGCACGATCCGCACGATCCCTCAGGACCTCCGCACGCCGAACACGGCTGCGCCATCCGTAGCTGCGGCATCCCTGCCGCAGTCTTCTGTCTCCCCCTCCATTGACATCGGCTCCCTCCTGCCTTATGAACACCCAAGTGACTCCGCAACAACTCGCCGAAAAACTGCGCAAGGTGCGGCAGCAAGCCTCCGCCAAAAGCTCCGGCATGACCTCAGCACAAGTGATGGAGCAGATGTTTCGCAACGGCTCCGACAGGAAGCCCAATCCGTGGTATCGTGGGCCCGGGCAAACGGACGACTCCTTGACTCTGCGCTAGACGGCGAACTCATTCCGATTGATCTCCAAGTCCTACCCGCCGTCCTCGAAATCCGCGGCGAAATCTTCATGCCCAACGCCGCCTTCGCCGCCATGAACGCGGAACTTGACGAAGCCGGCCTGCCGACCTTCGCCAACCCGCGCAATGCCGCCGCCGGCACCCTCAAACAACTCGACCCGAAAATCGTCGCCCTGCGCCCGCTCGCATTCCTCGCCCACGGCCTCGGCGAGTATAATGGTCCGCCGCTCGCCACCGAGCACGATTTCCACTCTCTGTTAGACTCCCTCCGCATCCCGCGCAACCAGCCGATCCTCACCGCCCGCAACCTTGAGGAAATGTTGGATGCGGTAACCACCATCGACCGCGAGCGCCACGCCTTCGACTATGGCACTGACGGTGCGGTCATCAAGGTGTTGGACCGCGCCGAGCGCGAGCAACTCGGGTTCACCTCGCGTGCCCCGCGCTGGGCCGCCGCCTACAAATTCCTCCCCGAACAACAAGAAACCACCCTCAACGCCATCACCATCCAGGTCGGCCGCACCGGCGTCCTAACACCCGTGGCCGAACTCACCCCGGTCCTCATCTCCGGCTCCACCGTCGCCCGCGCCACCCTGCATAACCAGGAGGAGATCACCCGCAAAGGTATCCACATCGGCGACACAGTGCTGGTGGAAAAAGCCGGCGAAATCATCCCGGCCATCGTCAAGGTCATCCGCCATCTTCCCGGCAGCGTGCCCTTTTTGCTCTCCGATCACGTCGGCGGCAAGTGCCCGTCCTGCGGCGGGCCCATCTCCCAAGAGGAAGGCTTCGTCGCCTGGCGCTGCACCAACTTCCAGTGCCCGGCCCAAGCCGTCACCCGCATCACCCACTTCGCCTCCCGCAAGGCACTGGACCTCGACGGCCTCGGCGAGGCCGTCGCCGAAGCCCTCGTCCGCCACGGCCATTGTGCCACCCCGTTGGATCTGTTCGATCTAACTGAATCCATCCTCGCCAACCTCAATCTTGCCAACCTCAATCTTGGCAGCACCGAGGAATCCTGCAACTGCGGTGAGTTAGAGCCAAGCCTTTCCAGCTTCGAAACCGACACCGCGCAAGATTCCCGCCGCTTCGGCGAGAAAAACGCCGCCAAGCTTCTTGAAGCACTCGAAGCCGCAAAATCCAAACCTCTCCACCGCTGGCTGTTTGCGCTGGGCATTTCACAAATCGGCGAAGAGGCGGCAAAGGAGATCGCAAAGTTCCACAAATCTTTCGAGGAAATCCGCGATTCCTCAATCTTGAGGGATCTGTTGACGCTTGACGAAATATACGCGTCTGCCCAACAAGCCAATAGTAAAGGCGATGGAGATAAAATTGAAAAATATTATATAGAGTATACCCATCTTTCTAGAAAACTCGAGAAAATGGGTGTGATTAAATTAAAGGATCAGGAAATACCAGACATTAATCAGAATGAGGTACGCGAATTACGACAAGCTATAGAAATACTTGCCGACCCAACTTTCATGGGAGATCTGGACCGACTTGAGAATCTTTTCAAAGCCACCATGAAGGCCAAGGAGCTTCACAAAGCAGCCAAGAAAGAACTGCAACTCAAATCAGGAAAGGAGACAAAAATTAAGCGAATTCCAGATCAGGATGAGAAAGATCTATATCTCTTGGTTGAGAAACTCGAGAACGCGCTTATCAATTCGGCAATAGATCCTAAGAGAACCAGAATCAGAAGCCGGATACTGAAGGAGTTTCGGGACTATAACACCGAGCTGGGTCTCTTGATCTGCAGGAACTCATTAGACTATTTCAACTCAGATGTTGGGGCCAAACTATTATACGATTTAGGCAAGCTTGGAGTCAAACTGGCAACGGCAAATCAACGGGCAAATACTAACCTTTCTTTAGCCGGCAAGACCTTTGTCATCACCGGCACGCTGAGCATCGAGCGCGATGCCATGGAAGCCTTGATTGAATCCTATGGCGGCAAGGTCAGTGCCTCGGTTTCCGCAAAAACCGACTTTCTGTTATGTGGCGAAGGCGGCGGTTCGAAAAAGTCGAAGGCCGAGAAACTGCCGGGCGTTAAAATCATCGACGAAGCCGAGTTTCGCAAACTAATAGACTCCCGATGAGAACCTACATCCTGCATCCGCCACAGAGCAAACCGGTCTCCTCATTTAGACAAAAGCTGGAAGGACGCAAAGCGATCGACGTGCTTGCCGGGTTGTGTCTTGGAGTGTTAGCCGATGGGGAAATCAACAGCAGGGAAGCGAACTTCTTGAAAGACTGGATCCTGCTGCACGCCGAGTCACTTCCCGCATTCGTCCTGATCAAATTGATACCGAAACTCAATGTGCTGAAAACCGGCGCGGACGCCCCGGTCGAACTGCTTCAGGAGCTCGCCAAACTGCTAGGCGACTTGGTTGGACTGGATGAGCCATCAGAAAATGGCGACTCCAATCTGGCATCGTCTGCTGGACGCCCTTCCAAATTGATCTTCGACGATCTGGATGAACCCATCTCATTTCTGGGTCTTGAAGTTGTCGTCACTGGCAACTTCGAAAACATCTCCAGGACCAAAGTCATGGATCGGTTATACGAACTGGGAGCTTTGCCCCGGGATGCCGCACCGACAATCCATACGGAACTTGTCATTGTCGGGCAAAAAGGCTCGCGCGCGTGGGCATCCCGCCACTTCGGCAGCAAGATCGAGAGGGCCTTGGAAATGAAACGCAATGGCTACGATATCAAGATCATCTCCGAGGAATCATTCCTTGCCCGCCTCGACCAACTCGGCATCAATCCGGTCTCCGACAACTACCTGCCAATTCCCGCCGCAGCCGACCTAACAAACATGCCGCTCGCCGGCAAGACCTTTGTCATCACCGGCACGCTGAGCATCGAGCGCGATGCGATGAAAGACCTCATTGAGAGCAAGGGCGGCAAGGTCAGCGGCTCGATTTCCGCCAAGACCCACTATCTGCTCTGCGGTGAAGGCGGCGGCTCAAAAAGGAATAGCGCCGAGAAACTTGGTATCGCAATCATTGACGAGCAAGAATTCCAACGGCTTGTTGGGACGAGCGTCTGAGGCACTTCGATTTCTCCTTTTGAAAGAGGTCTGCGCCACTGCCCTGAATTTGCTTCAGATTCCCGTCGTCGCAGCCCTTCCTCCACTGCTGTCAACAACATAATGACAGGCATTATCTTCTGCATTTGCTTCAGATTCCCTTCGTCACCCCCACCACTGTCAACAACATAATGACTGACATTATATTGACACCATGTTTTGCGTGGCAAACGTGACAGGCAAAGCTGAGAGCACAGACACAGGCTCAGTATCAAGAGTTACCCCGAGTCCAGGGGTTGTCATCTCAGCCCCCTGCCAATCCTCTAGTTCCTCCACCCCAGTGACTATACAAGGCAAAGCATCTTAACCAATGCCGTCCGTCCACCCGATTTGATGCCTTGACATCAAACCATCTTGATGTAGGGTGCCCGCATGCGAACCACCCTCACCATCGAACCGGAGATAGCTGAGCACCTACGCCGGGAAGTCGCGTTGGGCAAGCGCTCGCTAAAGGCCATTGTCAACGAAGCCCTGAAACGCGGCTTGGATTTGGAAACCCCGATCCAGAAGCAACCGTATCGCGTCATTCCGCATTCATCCCGTTTTCTTGCCGGCATTGATGTTGGAAAATTGAACCAGCTGGCAGACGAACTCGAAGTTGGCGAATTCCACTCGCAACGCCCCGCCTTGCGATGATCATCCCTGACATCAACCTGCTGATTTACGCCCACAATGACCAAGCCCCTGAGCATGCCAAGGCAAGGGCTTGGTGGGAGGGCTTGCTCAATGGCAAGGTTCCTGTCGGCTTGCCATGGATCAGTATCAGCGGATTCATCCGCTTGATGACCCATCCCAGAGTGCTTACGCAACCGCTCGATATCCATCAGGCCGTTTCCCATGTACGGTCCTGGCTTGCCCAGCCCCCCGTGCGCATCCTCCAACCGGGTTCCTCGTTTGAATCCCTCTTTCTCAACTATCTCGTGCAGCTCGGATCAGGAGGCAACCTAACAACTGATGCGCAACTCGCCGCGCTCGCCGTGGAACACCAAGCGCAACTCCACAGTTGCGACGTTGATTTCTCCCGCTTCCCCGGCCTCCGCTGGGCCAACCCGCTCCATCCTTGAGGCTTTAGGGGATAGCCGCGCACCGCTGCCGTGGCTCAGGGCGGGGTCGGCTCAGGTTTTGATAGATGGGCGGCGCGGAATTGTTCGACAAAATCGCGGTCAGCCTGGCTCAGGCGATCGAGCGGCAGTTCAAAGGATTTCTGGGGGCCGATGAGGCGGATTTTCCCGTCGCGCACGAGGGTGGGATGGGTGGGTGGAGCCGGGGGCGTGGGCTTGGCGGCACCTTGGGTGGATTCCACCACGAGGTCTTCGAAGGCGATCCATTTGGCTTGGAGGGATTTGCCATCGGTGCTGGTCCATTGGCGGGTCTCGGCCAACACAATGTGGGTGGTGTAGCGCACTTTCTGCTCCGCCGTATCGGTCGGGGTGATCTTGACCCCGACCGAGGAATTGCCCCCGATGGGCCGGGTGGTCATTTTCCTTGGCGAGGAGGGAACCACCATTTGGGCGGAAAACCC
>JBAXPF010000088.1:0-13291 GCA_037132955.1 Verrucomicrobiota bacterium
GGCCAAGGCGGCTCCCGCCTCAACTCGCTGCGCGAGAGCACCAATGGCATTGAGACCCAAGTCTCGGTGATGAACAAAAACGTGCAACGCTACGCATCCCTTGAATCCCAGACCGACGTTTGATCCTCCTCCCACCCCCACCCATCCCACCGTTATGAACGCCCCCCTCATTCGCGTTGTCACGCTTGCCATCGCCTCCACCGCCACCCTGCTCGTCACCGGTTGCGAAACCACCGGCAACCCCCGCGAGGGTGGCATTTTCTGGAGCGAGAAAAAGGCCCAGGGCCGTCTGGCTGAACGGCAGAACACACTCGAACACGTCGAACGCCAAACCAAACACACCGAGCGCAAATCGGAGGAGACCCAGCGCAAGATCGACGAGTTGCAGCAATGACGGTTTTCACCAACCGGCAGGGTGCCATCTGCCTCGCCGGGATGCTGGCGTGGAGTTCGGTCGTGCTGGCCGAGCCCGCGCCCGTCGTCGGCAACCCCGCCGCTGACCGGCTGTGGCAAAGTTTCATCGAGCAATACAACCATTTTTCGCTCAACCCGCTGGATGCGAAGACGCTGGACGAAAAGGCCCGTGCGGCCCTCATTCGCACGGCGGGGCCCAAGTTCCGTTCGTGGAAACCTGAACGTCAGCCCAGCTTCCCGCAACTCGCCGACGCCATCATGGCGGAGGACGACTCCATGCCGGAATTCGACCGGGTGGAGCGGGCACTCACGGCCTTGCTCCCGGAAATCGACATTTACGGCCACTACAAACCTGCGGCGGCCATCGCGCAGTGGACTGAGGCGCTGCGCCAGAATCCCGGCACGGTCCACCTGACCCTCGATCAAGCGCCTGACGGGCGCATCCTCTGTTACCCGATGGCCGAGGGACCGGCCGAAGTGGGCGGTGTCAACCCCGGCGCCCAGCTTCTGGAAGTGGACAAGCGCCCTGTGGCAGGCAAGGGCATCGACTCCCTGCGGCTCACGTTTGTGGGCCCACCTAACAGCCAGGTCGCTCTCAAAATCAAGCAACCCCAAGGCAAGATTGAGGATTTGACCCTCACCCGCACCGATAAGGAGGCCCCCATCGTCACCACCACCAAGACGCCACTAGGCGTCACCGTGCGCGTGCGGAAATTTGACAAGGAAACCGCCCTCACGATCCAGCGTCAGCTTGAAGTCTACCCGCATCCCGGGCGGCTCACCTTGGATTTGCGCGGCAATTCGGGCGGTTTGCGCGAAGAGGCACTGTTGACCGCCGCGCTGTTTTTTCCGGAAGGCACGCCGATTGGAAAATTCACGACCCGCAAGGGCGTCCAGACGGCCACGGACCGTGACGGCATTGCCGTCGAACCCACTGCAATCCAGGTCCTCCAGGACCGCCGCACGGCCAGCGCGGCGGAATATCTCATCGCCACCCTCAAGGAAGGCCTGCCGGATAAGGTGACCTTGTTTGGCAAAACAACCTATGGCAAGAGCCACTCGACCGCGCGGGTCATGCTTGAAGGCGGCGGCGAACTCGCGGTCACCGAGGCCTTGCTGGCGACCGCCTCCGGTCGCTCATGGGACAAAACCGGGATTGAGCCGGATCATGCGGACAAGGAGTGACACCGGATTCAGAGTCTGGTGCCTTGGTATAGGGTGACCACGCCCAGGGTGAGAGGGGTGAATGAAGTTTGCCCAAAGCCGCAGGATTCAAGCAGGCCGGTCATGGCGCTGCCGGAGGGAAACGCTTCGATGGACTGGCCGAGGTATTCGTAGGCATCCCGCTCACCGGTGAGCCAACCGGCGAGGTGCGGCAAGATGCGGTGCAGATAGAAGCGGTAGGGAATGCGCAGCCAGCTTGTGGGCAGGGAAAAATCGAGGATGACGAGATGCCCGCCTGGCTTGAGAACACGGCACATTTCGCCCAGCGCGGTGGGATAATCGGCCATGTTACGAAGCCCGAAGGCGACCGTGACGACATCGAATTCCCCGGACTGAAAGGGCAGCGCGAGGGCGTCGGCGACCACGGTGTGGCGCAGGCCGCGGTGGGTGGCATGGGCCAACATTTCAGCACAGAAATCCGTGGCAATGACAGCGCAGTCCGGCAGCACCTGCTGGATCTTCAAGGCGAGGTCACCCGTGCCGCTGGCCACATCCAGGAGCCGCCCCGGATGCCACTCGTGCAGACGCGAGGCCACCACGTGCCGCCACCAAAAGTCCATCCCCCCACTGAGCAGGTGGTTGGTTAGAACATAGCGGTCGGCGATGCGGGCAAAAGCATCGCGGACATAGATAGGGTCGGGCTCCATGGAATTTATGGCCGTTATAGTCTGCAACACATCGGTGAGAAAAAACCGGACCGTGGACCACCCTCGCCGGTGTCCAACCCGTCCACGTTGCGGCGATCCATAGCGGGATGCCGACATCCGCGCAAGCGGGTATTGCGCAATTTCCCACAGGGAAAAAAGAGCTTGCCAATGGCTGCGGGTTGGCCTACCACTTGAATGTTAGCCCCTTCGGTAATTTTCCATCCGGGGTGGGCAAAATCATCGCTGTCCCGCAGGCCTTCAAGTGACAATTGAAGACCCGGGGACGAGTCAAACGCAGGGGCTGCGCAAGCCAGGAACCATCCACATGCAGAGCCTTTCTACACGCTGGCATACTTGGAAGACCGGACCGTCGCTTGAGCGAGCGAGCGAAGCGCCGCTGCGGGCGGAGTTGTTCAGCATTGCGCAACTCAAACGCCATGCCCGCAGCTTGGCGGCGACCCACCAGGTTGCGCCGCGCCACAAGGTCAACCGTCTGTTGGCCTGTCTGGATGCCAACGAGCGCTGTCTGCTCGCCTTCAATCACTCGACCCGCTCGGTCAACAGCAACCGGCGCATCACGCCCGCCGCCGAATGGCTGTTGGATAACTTCTACCTCATCGAGCAACACATCAAGATGGCCAGGCTGCATCTGCCTCGCGGCTACAGCCGGGAGTTGCCGCGCCTCTTGAACGGACCCTGCGCCGGCTTTCCGCGCGTTTACGAAATCGTGCTCGAGGTGGTCTCGCATGTGGATGCCCAAGTGGATGAAGGGGCGCTGAGCGCCTTTGTCGCCGCTTACCAAGCGGTGGCGCCCTTGAAACTCGGCGAGTTGTGGGCCGTGCCCATCATGTTGCGTCTGGCCTTGATTGAAAACCTGCAACGCATCACCAACCGCCTGATCCGCGCCCGCCAGGATCGTGACCTGGCCGACCTGTGGGTGGATCGTTTGCAGGACATGGCGGAAAACGACCCATCCCAGATCATTGGGGTGGTGGCGGAAATGGCCAAATCCAATATCGAGCTCACCAGTTCGTTCGTGGCGGAATTTTGCCAGCGTTTGTCGCGGCACAGTTCGTCGTTGTATCTGGCGCGCACTTGGCTTGAAAGCCGCCTGCTGGAACAAGGCTTGTCCATCGAACGCCTGGTCGACTTGGAAAGCCAGGGCCAGGCGGCCAACCAAGTGTCGGTGAGTCATAGCATCTCGAGTCTGCGGTTTCTGGGTGCCACCGACTGGAAGGAGTTTGTGGAGACCTTGAGTTTGGTCGATGAGACGTTGCTCTCCGACCCGGCCGACTCTTACCGGGAAATGGACTTTTCCACCCGTGATCGTTATCGCCATGTGATCGAAACCGTTGCCCGCCACAGCCACCTGTCAGAAACGGCCGTGGCGCAACTGACCGTGCAACTGGCCGAAGCCGCTGCCCGGGACAACGGGCAAGCCGACCGGACGGCCCATATCGGCTATTACCTGATCGACAACGGGCACTCCCAGTTGGTGAAGCAGGCGCAAGTTAGATGGCCCTGGCGCTCACTCATCGAACGCAGTATCCACCATTTCCCGTTGTCATTTTATGCGGGCGGCATTGCCGTGCTCACCCTGCTTGCGACCTGGGCCTTCCTCCAGCAGGCCCAGACGATCGATATGGAGGTTTGGAAACGGGTCTTTTTCACCGGTGTTTTTCTGCTCGGTGCCAGCCAACTGGCGGTGGCCTTGATGAACTGGCTGTCCATGCTGCTGCTGCCTCCACGCCTGTTGCCGCGGCTGGATTTCTCCGCGGGAATCGTGCCGGAGTGCCGCACCATGGTCGTCGTGCCCACCCTGCTCACCAGCGAAGCCGCCATTGAGCACCTCATCGAGACCTTGGAGATTCATTATCTGGCGAACCGGGATCCGCACCTGCACTTTGCCTTGCTGACCGATTTCCGCGATGCGAAGGAGGAACATCAGCCTGACGATGACGTGTTGCTGCAACAAGTGCGGGCCGGCATCCTCGTGCTCAAGCGCAAATATGAGAGCAGCGGCCAAGAGCTGTTTTTCCTGTTTCACCGGCCGCGCCGCTGGAACCCCGGCGAAGGCTTGTGGATGGGTTATGAACGCAAACGGGGCAAACTCGCCGAATTCAACTCTATGCTGCGGGGCGGGGCCATCGCGTGTTTTTCCGAAATCCTCGGGGATACCGCCATTCTCCCCTTGGTCAAGTATGTCATCACCTTGGACACCGATACCCAACTGCCACGCGATGCCGCGCGCCGGCTCGTGGGCACGATGGCCCATCCGTTGAACCGTCCGGTGTTTGACGCACTCCACGGGATCGTCTCGAAAGGTTACGGCATCCTGCAGCCGCGGGTCGGTGTGAGTTTGCCAAGTTCCCGGCGCACATGGTTTGTGCGGCTCTTTGCCTGCGACGCGGGCATCGATCCCTACACGCGGGCGGTGTCCGATGTCTATCAGGACTTGTTCCAGGAAGGCTCGTTCATCGGCAAAGGCATCTATGATGTGGATGCCTTCCAGCGGGCCATGGACGGCCGCTTCCCGGAAAACACCGTGCTCAGCCACGATTTGTTAGAAGCGTGTCATGCCCGCTCCGCCCTGGTCAGCGACGTGGAGTTCTACGAGGCCTATCCATCCCGTTACTGGGTGGACGTTGACCGCCGCCACCGATGGATGCGCGGCGACTGGCAAATCACGCAATGGCTGCTGCCGCGGGTTCCCGGCAGCAACCCGCGGAGCATGCCCAATCCGCTGTCCCGGCTGTCCTTGTGGAAAATTTTCGACAACCTGCGGCGCAGTCTGGTTCCCGTTGCCATGGTGCTTTTCCTGTTAGGTGGGTGGGTGCTGGTGCCTGAACTTGCCAACGTGGGCCTGCTGCTGGTCCTTGCCATCATCACGTTGCCGGGCCTGCTGTCGTGGCTGGCCAAGGTGTTTCGCCGACCGGATGATTTGCCGTGGCTGATGCATCTGCAAGAAGGCGGCCGGGCATTGATCCTAGAGTTCTGCCTGGCTCTTCTGAGCCTGGCCTTTTTGCCTTACGACGCCTACATCAGCCTGGACGCCATTAGCCGGACGCTGTGGCGCCTGCTCGTGACCCGCAAACGCCTGCTCGAGTGGCAAACCTCAGGCGATGCGGAACGGACCCACCGCGCCGATGTCCGCAGTTATTTGTCCACGATGTGGATCGCGCCGGTGGCCGCATTGGCGAGTGGACTGTGGCTTGCCAGCACGCATCCGGCGCATCTGGCGGGGTCCCTGCCGCTGCTTGGGGGGTGGCTGGCCGCGCCATGGATCGCCTGGTGGCTGAGCCAACCGATTGCATCCACCACCCCGGATTTGTCGGCCGAGCAAGTGACGTTCTTGCGCGATACCGCCCGCAAAACCTGGAATTTTTTCGAGACCTTTGTCACCGCAGAGGAAAACTGGCTGCCTCCCGACAATTTCCAGGAAATCCCCAGCCCGATGATTGCCTCGCGCACCTCGCCCACCAATATGGGCCTGGCGCTGCTGGCCAATCTGGCCGCCCGGGATTTCGGTTACCTCTCAGTGGGCGGCATGATCCGGCGCACCCAAGACGCGCTTGCCACCATGCATCGACTTGAGCGCCATCACGGCCACTTCTACAATTGGTATGACACCCGCACACTCCAACCGCTCCTCCCGCATTATGTGTCGAGCGTGGACAGCGGCAACCTTGCCGGACATTTGCTCACCCTCGGCTCCGGCCTCAGGGAATTGGCCGGGACACCCATTCTCACCCCCTCGGTGTTTGCCGGGCTGCGTGACACGCTGCACATTCTCCAGGGATTCGGCAAGGCGGGTGCCCTGCTGGCCACGCTCGAAGCAACCTTGGCGCAGACCCCGACCCGCCTGCGGACGGCGGTTTGTTTGTTAGAAAAGGCCACGGAACAGGCCGGCCTGTTAGCCGACTCATTGAAAAACGAGGAGCAACAGCTCAGGGACTGGGCTCAAACCCTGCTGCAAAATTGCCAGGCACAATTGGAGGACCTGCGTTGGCTCGCTCCGTGGTTGGCCTTGCCACTGCCCGCTCCCGGGCCCGGCCATGAGGCGACGCCCGCTGCGGCCCCGCACCAGATGCGCGAAGCGCCCCCGGCGGCGGCACCACGGCTTGAGGAATTGCTGGCCCGCCTCGACCGCCCACCCACGTTGCATGAACTGGCGGAGTTTGAGGACGCGCTCGGTCCGCTGTTGGATGCAATCGTGCCCGACCTAACATCCGAGGCCGCCCCCGCCGGGCAAGAGTCTCCGCCCTACCTCACGGCCCTCTCGCAGGCAGTGGGCGCGGCCGGCGATCACGCACGCCTGCGCCTGGAGGCTTTGGATTCCCTAGCCGCGCAATCCGACGAGATGGCCGCCATGGATTTCACCTGCCTCTTCGATCCGGCGCGGGATTTGTTTTCCATCGGCTTCAACGTCAGTGATCGCCGGAGTGACAGCAGTTTCTACGACCTGCTGGCCTCCGAGGCGCGCTTGTGCAGCTACGTCGCCATCGCCTTGGGGCAAGTACCACAGGACCACTGGTTCGCGATGGGGCGGTTGTTAGTCGCCGCGCGCGGAGCCCCTATCCTGATCTCATGGAGCGGTTCGATGTTTGAATACCTGATGCCGCTGCTCGTCATGCCCAACTATGAGCACACCTTGCTGGATCACACCTGCAAAGCCGCCGTGGCCCAACAAATCAGCTATGCCAAAGCCCGCGGCGTGCCATGGGGGATTTCCGAATCGGGCTACAACCGGACCGACCTCCAGCTCAACTACCAATACCGGGCCTTCGGTGTGCCGGGGCTGGGTTTGAAACGCGGCTTGCGCGAGGATCTGGTGATCGCGCCCTATGCCACGGTCATGGCGTTGATGGTCGCCCCGCTGGAAGCCTGTGCCAACCTGCAACGCCTGGCGCAAGAGGAACGCTCCGGCAGCTATGGATTCTACGAGGCGGTCGATTACACCCCGACGCGCCTGCCGCCGGACAAAACCAGCATCACGATCCGCTCTTACATGTTGCATCACCAGGGGATGAGCCTGCTGGCGCTGGCCAATGTTTTGTTAGACAACCCGATGCCGCGACGCTTCATGGCTTGTCCCATGCTCAAGGCCGCCGATTTGCTGCTGCAAGAGCGGGTGCTCAAGACCGCGGTGAGCGTCGTCGCCTACGATTTGGTGCCCGAATTGTCCCGCACCCCCGAGAGCGAAGACGTGATGCGCGTGTTCACCAATCCCTCCTCATCGGTGCCCGAGGTGCATCTGTTGTCTAACGGCCGCTATCATGTCGCCATCAGCAGCGCCGGCGGTGGCTACAGTCGCTGGCGCGAGCTGACGCTCACCCGCTGGCGCGAGGACGCCACGCGCGACCACTGGGGCACCTTTATTTATGTGCGCGATCTAGCGACGGGGGAATTTTTCTCCACCGCCTATCAACCGACGCGGCGTGCGACGGATGGCTATGAAGCCATCTTCACCCATGCTCGCGCGGAGTTCCGACAACGACACATCGGCCTCGAAATCCACACCGAAATCTGCGTGTCGCCGGAAGATGACGTGGAGTTGCGCCGCCTCACCCTCGCCAATCGCACCGCGCTGACGCGGGTCATCGAGGTGACCAGTTATGCGGAAGTGGTGCTGGCGTCGCCCGCGGCGGACGCGGCGCATCCGGCGTTCAGCAATCTTTTCGTGCAAACGGAATTCGTAGACCGCGGCCCGGCCCTGCTCTGCACCCGCCGCGCCCGCTCCGTGGAAGAAAACCCGCCGTGGTTGCTTCATCTCATGGTCGGCCAAAACGGCGGGCACGGCGAAAGCTCCTGCGAAACGGATCGTTCCAAATTTGTTGGACGCGGCGGCACCTTGAGCAATCCCGCCGCGATGAAGAGCTTGTCACCCTTGTCCAACACCGTCGGTTCCGTACTCGACCCCATCGTTTCACTGCGCCGCACCCTCACGTTGCCACCCCACACCAGCGCCACCATCGACTTGGTTTGGGGCGTAACCGATAGCCGCCAAGCCGCGCTGACCCAAGTGGAAAAATACCAGAGCTCGCGCATGGCGGACCGAGCCTTTGACCTGGCCTGGACTCACGGGCAGGTGATGTTGCATCATCTCAACGCTACGGAGGCGGAAGTTCAGCTCTATGATCGCCTGGCGGGTGCCTTGATTTATGCCAACCCGGCGCGGCGGGCCAACCCCAATCTGCTGCTCACCAACCGCCGTGGCCCAAACGGGCTCTGGAGCCACGGCATTTCAGGCGATATCCCGATCATTCTCGTCCATATCAGCGACGCGGAAAAAATCGAGATGGTGAGGCAGTTGATTCAAGCCCACTCCTACTGGCACATGAAAGGGCTGACTGCGGACTTGGTCATCCTCTACGAAGACGCTTCGGTTTACCGCTGCTCGCTCCATGAGCAAATCAACAACCTGATTGCCGCAGGCATTGAAACGCAAGTGATGGATCGCCCCAGCGGCATCTTTGTCCGGCGGCTTGAACAAATCCCTAACGAAGATCGCGTGCTGCTGCAAGCCATGGCCAGAGTCGTGCTGGACGATCAGCGCGGATCGCTCGCGGAACAACTCGAGCACCGCATCGCCACCACATCGCGCGTTCCGGCCTTGATGCCTGGCAGCACTGCCATCGCCGATTTGCCCGGGCCTCTGCCGTCGCGCGAGTTGATTTTCCACAACGGCCTGGGCGGCTTCACCCCGGACGGCCGCGAATATGTGATCACCCTGAGGCATGGCCAAACAACCCCGGCACCATGGGTCAACGTGTTAGCCAATCCCTATTTCGGAACGGTCATTTCGGAGAGCGGCGCAGCTTACACCTGGGCGGACAACGCCCATGAATTCCGCCTGACCCCATGGAGCAATGATCCAGTGCAGGACCCTACGGGCGAAGCGTTATACATCCGCGATGAACAGACCGGCCAGTATTGGTCACCCACGCCGCTGCCCGCGGGCGGCACCTCACCCTATGTGATTCGTCACGGCTTTGGCTACACCGTCTTCGAGCATACCCAGTTCGGCATCACCTCCGAGTTGTGGATCTATGTGGCAATCAACGCCGCGGTGAAATTCACGTTGCTGAAATTGCGCAATGACTCGGGGCGGCCACGCCGTCTGACGCTTACCAGTTACGCGGAGTGGGTGTTAGGAGACCTGCGACCCAAGAGCCTGCTGCATGTGCAAACCGAAGTGGACACCAAGACCGGCGCGTTGCTGGCACGCAATTACGCCAACACGGAATTCCCCGATCGCATCGTCTTCCTTGACGTCAACGATGCCACGCGGGTGCTCACCGGGGATCGCAAGGAGTTCATCGGCAGAAACGGCAACCTGGCGCAACCCGCCGCGCTCAAGCGCGCCGGCCTGTCCGGCAAAGTCGGCGCCGGCCTCGATCCGTGTGGCGCGCTCCAAGTCGCCTTCAATTTGCCAAGCGGGCAATCACGGGAAACCAGTTTCCGCCTCGGGGTCGGCCGCAGCCTGGCCGAGGTACAGGGCCTCATCTATCAGTTTCGGCGCGCGGACGCATGCCTCACCGCGCTCGAAGAGGTTCATTCCCATTGGAATCGGACCCTCGGCACGGTGTATGTGGAAACGCCGGACCCCGCCGTCAATGTGATGGCTAACGGCTGGCTGTTATATCAGACGCTGAGCAGCCGGATCTGGGGGCGCACCGGATTCTATCAATCCGGCGGTGCCTACGGCTTCCGCGACCAGTTGCAGGATGTGATGGCCTTGGTGCATGCCGCGCCGGCCATCACCCGCGAGCATTTGCTGCGTGCCGCGGCACGCCAATTCCGCGAGGGCGATGTGCAACATTGGTGGCACCCGCCTGCCGGACGCGGTGTGCGCACCCATTTTTCCGACGACTATCTGTGGTTGCCATACGTGACCTGCCGCTATGTTTCCTGTGTCGCGGACACGGGCGTGCTTGACGAAATCATCCCCTTCCTGGAAGACCGCGCGGTCAGGCCCGATGAGGAGGCCTACTATGATTTGCCGAATCGCTCCGCGGAGTCGGCCACCCTTTACCAACATTGTGTGCGCGCCATCGAACACGGGCTGACATTCGGCGAACACGGACTGCCTCTGATAGGTTGTGGCGATTGGAATGACGGCATGAATCTGGTGGGCCATCAGGGCCGGGGTGAAAGCGTCTGGCTGGCGTTTTTCCTTTTCGACGTGCTCACCCACTTTGTCCCGGTGGCACGCGCACAACACGATCCCGCGTTCGCCGAGCGCTGCCTCGCCCAGGCCAAGCTCCTCCAACAAAACATCGAGGAACACGCCTGGGACGGACAGTGGTATCGCCGTGCCTACTTCGACAATGGCGAACCCCTCGGCTCCCAGGTCAACCCGGAATGTCAGATCGATTCCCTGCCGCAAAGCTGGTCGGTCATCAGCGGCAGCGGCGAGGCGTCCCGCTCGCGCCAGGCGATGCAATCTCAAGCGATGCAATCCGTGGATCAGCGCTTGGTCCGGCGTGACGTCGGCCTGATTCAATTGTTTGATCCACCCTTCGACAAATCCTCCCTCAATCCGGGCTACATCAAAGGTTACATTCCCGGCGTGCGGGAGAATGGCGGCCAATACACCCATGCGGCGGTTTGGACCACCATGGCCTTCGCGCTGATGGGAGATAACCAACGCGCCTGGGAACTCTTCAATATGCTCAACCCTGTCCATCACGGCAGCACTCCCGGGCAAATCGCCACCTACAAAGTCGAGCCCTACGTCGTCGCCGCCGATATCTATGGCGTCGCACCGCACACCGGGCGCGGCGGCTGGAGCTGGTATACCGGTGCCGCCGCTTGGATGTATCGCCTGCTCGTCGAAACCCTCCTCGGCGTCAATCTGGAAGGTGAACAATTGCGCCTGACCCCCCGCCTACCGGATAGTTGGGACCACTTCAAGGTCCATTACCGCTTCCGCCAGACGGTCTATCACATCACCATCTCCCGGCTCGCCGCGGCTGCGCCCGACACCCATCTGCTCACCCTGGATGGCCATGAGCTGGCCGGTAACTGCATCCCCCTCGCCGATGACCAGCAGGAGCATGTCGTCGAGTTGAAAGTCCCGGTTGAATCTTGAATCACTTGGTCTTTCGGGTTCCACGGGCCCGGCGGTCACCGCCAGATCCAGCACGGTGGCAAACATGACGGCTGGCAAATGACAATGGGGAGGTGCGTGCACAAGGCTCGAATGGGAAGCAAATATCTAACAATCGATATATTTCTTGGCTTGATGCAAGCGCTGGATATGTTGCGCAGCAACTCCATAGCCCATGCCAATCAAATCGTCCCTTTTGCTTGCCGCCACCTTGCTGGCTGCCGTTTGTGTGAACCAAGCCCAGGAAGCACGGCCCGCTGCGGCGGAAGCCAGCACCACCCGTCACGCCGGCGGGGAACGTGACCGCAACGCCCCGCGCTTCAATCCGCTGTTTGCCGCGCTCGACACCAACGGCGACGGTGTGATCGACGACAAGGAACTCGCCAGCGCCTCCGAGTCCCTTAAAAAACTCGACAAAAACCACGACGGCAAACTCACCCCGGATGAGGTCCAGCCCGCCCCGCGTGGCGAGCGCAGGGCCGGTGCGCAGCCTAACACAGCGGCCGATGCGATGGTGGCGCGGTTGATGCAATTCGATAAAAATGGCGACGGCAAGCTCGCGAAAGACGAGCTGCCGGAACGCATGCAGGCGCTCTTCGAGAAAGGCGACCTCGACAAGGACGGCTTCCTCAGCAAGGAGGAACTCACCAAGCTGGCCGCCAGCCAAGTCGCCGCGAGCCCAACCCCAACCCGCCGCACAGGCGGCAGGAGCAGCGAGAAAGAGGACGACGACGATTGATCCATACGGCAGCCCCGCCGATTCCCCCATCCTCCAATGTTCCACCGACTCTGCTTGTTCCAATTGAAGCCCCTGTCCTTTATCATCCGCGGCTTGTGGTGTTGCGTCGCGCTGCCCGCCAGCGCCGCTGAAGCCACAGCCCACGAGCGCTTGCACGTGTTTCACCACGAGAATGTGCTGGGCACCTCGCTCGAATTGAAAGTGCTCGCCGCTTCGCCGGGCGAGGCTGGGCGTGCCGAGGCCGCCGCCCTGGCCGAAATCGACCGCCTGGCGCACATTCTGAGCTGCTACGAGACCACCAGCGAAGTGAACCGCTGGCTGCACACGTCGCGCACGCCGGTCGCGGTTTCAGCCGAACTTTACGCAGTGCTCGGGTTGTTCGACCAGTGGTGTGAGCGCAGCGATGGCGCCCTGAATGCCGCCGCCGCAATCGTTTGTCAATTGTGGCAAACCGCCGCTGCCCAGGACCGCTTGCCGGAACCTGCCGCCCTCGCCGCCGCCCTCGCCGCCGTCAAGCTGCGGCATTGGTCGCTGGACCCCGTCGCCCACACCGCCACGCACCTCACCGACGTGCCGCTGGTGTTCAACTCGTTTGCCAAAAGCTACATCGCCAGTCATGCCTGCGATGCCGCCATGGCCGCCGCCAAAGTCGATGCGCTCGTGGTCAATATCGGCGGCGACCTCGTGGTGCGCGGCGATCTGACCGAAACCGTGGGCATCACCAACCCGCAGGCCGACGCGGAAAACGACCCGCCGCTGGCCCGCATTCAGGTCCACGACCAGACGGTGGCCACCAGCGGCAACTATCGCCGCGGCGGGATCATCGGCGGCAAGGGATTTTCACATATCGTCGATCCGCGCAGCGGCCATCCCGTCGCCCACATCCTCAGCGCCACGGTCGTCGCACCCAACGCCACAGACGCCGGGGCGCTGGCCACCGCGTGTTGCGTGCTCCAACCCGAGGCAAGCCTGCGACTGGTGGCGTCACGGCCAGCCGCCGAGTGCCTGCTGCTCACCGCCGACGGCCAGCGCATCGCCAGCAAGGGCTGGCACTCACTGGAAGCCGCAGCGGTCACGCTGGCGACGGACGACCGCATCCGGAGACGGCTCACCGCGCCGCACAAGACCCTGTTGATCGACACCACTGTGCCACCC
>JBAXPF010000089.1:0-13194 GCA_037132955.1 Verrucomicrobiota bacterium
CCGGGGCGTGGTTTGAATGGGGGGGGGGCGCGGGGCGAGAGGGGGGGGGGGGGGGGGGGGGGGGTTGAAAAAAGCCCTGGGGTGGGTGGGTGGGGTGGTGGGGGGGGGGGGGGGGGGGGGGGGCGATGTTCCTGCGGCGCGCGGCCGAACCAATAAATCCGAAATTTATATCCTGCAGTCGGAATAGGAACCACGGATTACACGGATTACACGGATATTTTTGGTTTGGAACTTTCACCATTAAAACTTCGGAGAAATTGCCAATGGAACCTATTTTAATCCGTGAAATCTGTGAAATCCGTGCTCAATCTAACCAACGATTATGCCAACCCCGGTTTTCTGGGTTGGAGCTGCGCGGCAACAGTGTGTGGCGCGTGGGTGGCCGATCACAAGGCAAAATCTTGTCCGATGTTTATCCGACATGACAGGCTGCGGGGATTGTGAGAGAAAACCTGCGGCGCGATGACAATCCGTTGCGGCTTGCGCTAGCGCAAGCCGGCCGCAGAGCTTTCCTAACATAATAATCACAGCGATCACCCCAAACACCACCACGATGAGACCCATGAGAAACCTGATCCCCTCCGGCATGGCCTGGGCCGTTCTGGCGGCGGGCGGCCTGGCGGCGGGCGGCCTGGCGGCGGGCGGCCTGGCGGCGGAACCGGAGTTTGCGCTGCGCGACGGCGACCGGGTGGTGCTGCTCGGCGACAGCATCACCGAACAGAAACTCTACACCTCCTACCTCGAAGCCTACACCCTGACCCGCTTCCCTAAACAAAAGTTTGCCTTTTTCGGTCGCGGCTGGGGCGGGGACACCGCGTGGCTGCGGATGCGCTCGTTCCCCGACGAAAAGGCGCTGCATGCCGCCGAGGGCGATGCCCAACAAAAGCTCATCGAGGCCTCGGTGGACGATCCACTCAACCGTGATGTGGTGGCCGTCAAGCCCACGCTGGTGATGATCAACTTCGGCATGAACGACCACAACTACGAGCCGTTCCGCGAAGACATCTTCAAAACCTATGTCCGCAGCCAGACGCATCTGGTCAAGACGCTCACCAAGAACGGTGCCCGCGTGGTGTTGCTCACGCCGCAACCGATTGAAAACCGCAGCGGCGATCCGGCCACCGACGTGCGCAACCAGGCGCTTGCCAAGTTCGCAGCCGGCCTCAAAGAGGTGGCCGCCAAGGAAGGCGCGACCTTTGTCAACCAATTCGATCCCTACATGGCGATCCTGCAACGCGAGCATGCGCTGGATGCGAACGCCCGCGTCGGCGGCGACGATGAAGTCCACCCCGCACCGGTCGGTCACACCCTGATGGCCGCCACCATCCTCCAACAACTCAACGCCCCGGCCTTGGTCTCCAGCGCCAACCTCGAAGTGGCCGCCGACCTGAGCGCCAAGTTGGTAAGCGCCGCAAAATGCGCGGTGACCAACGTCAAGTTCGAAAATAACAAGCTTAGTTTCGAGCGTGCCGACGAGTGCCTGCCGATGCCGGTGGATGACCGGGCGATGGCCGCCTTGAAACTCGCGTCTGTGTTAGATGAGTTGAACCGCTATGAACTGAAGGTGACCGGTCTGCCGGCGGGCCGTTATGACGTCATGATCGATGACGAGCGGGTCACCACCCTAACCAAACAAGAGTTGGCCAAAGGCTGGAATCTGGCGGTTACTGCCGGCCCCATCACCAAGCAGGCCAGGGATGTCCTCGCCCTCATCCTCCAGAAGGGCCCGGTCGTCCAAACCCTCTGGGAAGCCCAAATCCACGGCCGCAGCAAACAAATTCCCGACCTCCAAAAACAGCACGACGAGCTCGTAGCGCAAATCACCGCCGCCTGCCAACCCAGGCCGCATCGTTTCGTCATCAAGCCGGCCGGACAGTAGCTGCGCGCCTCCGGCCGCAGTGCACATGGATCGAGGATAGCGGATTGAGGATCGCAAGTTTACCGCACTTGATCCGTGCGCCACAATCTCTTATCCCATCTTGCGGCAACCCTATTCTCCCACATGAATCGCAGAAACTTTATCGGAGCCACCCGGCAGCACTCCTTGCAACTCAAAAACAACCAATGAACCGGATTAAACCGATCTAACAAATACAACCCATCATGCCCCCGCCGTTTGCCCGTTGATAATCGCATGAAAAAAGAGTACCCCATGGTTGGAAGGACGGGATGTATGGTTGTTGGGATGTTTTGTGCCTTGTGCGGGGCGGGGCGGGCCGACGTCCGCGTGCCAGCCATCATCGGCGAGCACATGATGATACAGGCGGGCACGAATACGCCGATCTACGGATGGGCAGAGCCGGGAGAAGCCGTAATCGTGACGGTAGGCGAATCCACGGCTGCGACGACCACAGGAACGGAAGGCAAGTGGAAGGTCATCTTCACGGACCTGAAGGCAAGCGCGACACCGGTTAGGGTGTCGATTGTCGGGAAGAATACGATCACCTTTGAGGATGTGCTCATTGGCGATGTTTGGGTCTGCTCAGGACAGTCCAACATGGCGTTGCCGGTGCGGCGGATTATCGGGCGGGATGTCAACGATCCCAAGGGACTTGGCCAGGCCAACTATCCGCAGATGCGGCTCTTCAAGCTGCCCAAGGAGACCTTTCTCGAGCCGCAGTCCGACTGCAAGGGAAGCTGGGTTGTCTGCACGCCTGACGCGGCCAAAGAGTTCTCCGCAACAGGTTACTTCTTCGGCCGGGAAATTCACTTGGCCGAGAAGATGCCTGTCGGCCTCATCAATGCCTGCAGGGGCAGCAGCTCAGGACAGATGTGGACCAGTCTGGAGGCGCTCAAGTCTGAACCTGCGCTTTCTAACGACCTGAACCAGGCGCTTTCGGCTCGGGCCAATTATCCGCAGCGCAAGGAGCGATACCTCAGGGACCGGGCCAAGTGGCTCGAAGACACGGCCCGCTGGCCGGAAACCATCAAGCGCTGGGAAGCCGAGGTCGCCAAAGCCGGTGCGGAAGGCAAAGCACTTCCGCCAAAGCCTGAGCCGCCGGGATCGGCACCCGCCAGGCCCGACGGCATGGACGGGTGGGAGGACAACGTGATGAACGCGCCGACGGTGCTCTTCAACGGCATGATCGCGCCTCTTCTGCCGTTCGGAATCAAGGGCGTCGTCTGGTATCAGGGCGAGGGCAACGCGGACGAATGGGCGCATTACCGGACGCTCTTTCCGGCCATGGTCCGCGACTGGAGGAACCGCTGGGCAAGGGGTGACTTCCCGGTCTACTTTGTGCAACTGTCCAGCTTCGGGGAGTCGCGTGCTGAACCTGGTGAGAGTACCTGGGCCGCCTTTCGCGAGGTCCAGTCGCAGCTCAAGGGGATTGTCCCCAATTCCGGAATGGCCGTGACCATCGACATCGGCTGTGCCACTGACATCCATCCTCTCACCAAGCCCGAGGTTGGTCGCCGTCTCTCGCTGGTGGCGCTGGCCAGGACGTATGGCCGTCCAATTGAGTCCTCCGGCCCGTTATACGAGTACATGGAGGTCAAGGACAACAAGGTGGTGCTGCATTTTGCGCAGCTTGGTGGCGGACTGGTGGCAAAGGGCGGGGAGCCTCTCAAGAGATTCGCCATGGCAGGGGCCGACAAGAAGTTCGTCTGGGCGGATGCGAAGATTGAGAGCGGGACGGTGGTGGTCAGCAGTGCCCATGTGACGACCCCTGCGGCGGTCCGCTATGCTTGGGAAATCAATCCCGAGGGCTGCAATCTGTTCAACGCCGCGGGTTTGCCGGCATCCCCGTTCCGCACCGATGACTGGAAACTGGAACCTGCCAAGCCCTAAAATGGAAGCAACTGGCCGAAGAAAGGATGATTTCATGCGTATAATATGTAAGTTCGATCTGCTTGCTGGGTTCTCGTGCATGCTACTCATGGCCGCGTCCTCGGCGGCGGCAGAGAAAGCTCCTCAGCTTGATCCAAAGAATGAGGGAATTCGGGTCAATCAAATGGGCTACTTGCCAACGGATGACAAGAAGGCATTTTTGACCGTGACAGCTGCAAAAACAGGCAATTGGCATGTGAAAAAGGCCTGTGACAATACGACGGTTTATACGGGATCCGACCTTGGCGCGGACATCGGATACAAATCAGGTTTGTATGTCTATCCGCTGGATTTCAGCGCATTCAAAGAGCCTGGAACATACTATGTGAGTGGCGGCGGCAGCAAATCCCCGCAATTCAAAATCGATAGCGGATGCAACATCTATAAACGGCTGCTGGACCCCACCTTGGGATTTTATGGTTATCAGGTTTGCGGAAGTGCGGCTGGCCGGGATGTTGTGGCAGGGTTTGGGAATTGCCACTGCGGCTCAAACTGTCTTCAAGCCTGGGGAGGGCCGGAAAATGGAGCTAATGTAAGCGCCAGGGGTGTTGGCGCCTACCATGATGCGGATAACAATCCCAAACCGGTCATTACCGAAGGTTTCACGGCCATTAATCTCATGCTGGCAGATATGAATTATGGCTCCCACGGGATATATGCCGGCATGACCCATACCCCGATGAACCAGGTTAGGCCATTGCTTGATTGGATCAACAGAATGTGGGTGTATGATATGGATCCCGCGAAAAGGGTCCTTTATGCTGCTAAAACCCTGACTTATCCGGATTCGGCAACTGATTTATTGGTTGCCTGCAATGCCGATCAATCAAGTTTGCCAGCAGGCTTCAAGATTCCTGAGTTTGTGGCCAGAAATAACACGGGAGCAGGAGCCAACATTGCGGGAATGGCCGCAGCTACGCTGGCGCTCGGTTCACAATATTTGGCTTCCTCAGATCCAGCCCTGGCCGCAACCTGCAAAACCTCGGCTAAACAAATTTATGAGTATGGCAAATCCCATCAGAAATCATGGCGTTCTCCCCAGCATTATGACCCGATGGAGTTTAGCAAAGACCCGACCAAAGGATGGAGGGGACCCATGGCTCTAGCCGCGGCCGAGCTTGCAAGGATCGAAACCGACCCGGCGGCAAAAGCCGCCTATATCAGTGAGGGAACCCACTGGCTTAACGGAGCAAATGGCGCTAACATCGAGGGTTTTTCCTGTGATTGGACTGACGGCTGGATACCCATTGCAAACTATGAGCTGGCACGGGTGAGTCCAAGTCATGCGGCAGCAGCAAAAACCTATCTGGCAAATGCCATTAATGGACTGGGCTCCGACAAATTCGGCGCGGCATACGGGGACGACGAGAATTTCCAATGGGGGGCAGTTGGAATTCTGGCACATAAGGCCATCTGGGGCATTATGTATAACGAATTATCCGGTACCGACACTTATAATTCCTTTATTAACAGACAGAGGAACTACATCTTCGGGGCCAATCCGTGGGGCTGCAGCTTTGTCAATGGTGCTGTTACTTCCGGCACGTCATACAGTCGGAATTGTTATAATTCTTCAAAAAAGACAGGTTGGTGGGGCGAGGGGCCGGCTGATCATGCGACCGTTGACGCCCAGGGATTTGCGCACGCAGCCCCCGGCAGTTTTGACAAGCCCAACTGCTACTATGAAGACAGCAGCAGAAATTGGGTGACCAATGAAGTTACCATCCAAGCCAATGCTGAAGGATTCTGGCTGCTCAGTTACTATGCAAGTCTGGGTGCGGTTGGGAGTGGACGCAGTAACTCTCCGGGAGCCACGCCGTTGCAGATCATGGTCAACCATTTGGGATACGACACCGGGGGCAGCAAGCGACTGGTGGTGCAGTGTGTCGATGATATCACTCTCGCCGATTTCCAGGTTCTTGATAGCCAGGCGCGCGTTGTCTTCCAGGGGCCACTTGAAAATACAGGCAGAGTCGATGGTTGGAAGGGCCGCTACTTCCATCAAGGCGACTTTTCCACACTTGTCCAAGCGGGGACTTACCGCATCCGGGTGCAGGATGTGCTTTCGGAATCCTTCGTCCTAGGCGAGCGGTTACTGCCTGAGGCCTGTCTCTCCGACCTGCTCTATTATTTCCGCATCCAACGCAGCAGCGGCGCGTACGACAAAGCCGACCGCGCGCTGGGGTTCTTCGGCGAGCCCCAGCGCGGGCGGGTGGATGTCCACGGCGGTTGGTTCGACGCTTCGGGGGATGTCTCGAAATACCTTAGCCACCTGAGCGAAGCCAACTACATGAATCCTCAGCAGACACCCATGGCGGTCTGGTGTTTCATGCAGAGTGTCGATTTGTTGCGGACACAGAAGAGCCAGCGTCTGCGTGCGGTGATTCCCATGCTGCGCGAGGAGGCGCTATACGGTGCCGATTTTTTGATGCGCATGCAGGATCCCAGTGGCTGTTTTTATGCGTCGATTCATGACAGTTGCTCAAAGGATCCGGCACAGCGCGAAATCTGCGGGTACAAGGGGCTGAGCCATGCCAAGCATGGTGAGACCAAGGCTGGCATCCGCGAGGGCGGGGGCATGGCCATTGCGGCGCTGGCCCGCGTCAGCACGCTGAAGCAGGACGGGGACTTCACGCCCGCGCAATACCTCGCTGCGGCGGAGAAGGGCTTTGCGCATCTAACACGCCACAATCTGGAATACATTGACGATCATCAAGAAAACATCCTTGACGATTATTGCGGCCTGTTAGCAGCGACTGAACTCTACAGTGTCACGACGAACCCGCTCTATCTTCAGGCCGCCCGGGCGCGTGCGGAGTCGCTGGCGGGCCGCCTCGCCAAGGACGAGCGCTACGCAGGCTGGTGGCGTGCGGACGCCGTCGGCGCGCGCCCCTTCTTCCATGCGGTCGACGCGGGTCTGCCGGTGGTGGCGCTGTGCCGTTACCAGCAAATTGAGAGCGATGCCGGACGCAAGGCGGCGGCCAGCGCGGCGGTGACGGAGTCGCTGCGGTTTGAACTGGCGCTCACCAAAGAGGTGGCCAATCCATTCGGCTATGCCCGTCAGTATATCAAAGATCCCGACGGCAAGCGCGGCGCGTTCTTTATTCCGCACCGCAACGAAACCGGTTATTGGTGGTCGGGAGAGAATGCGCGGCTGGCATCCTTGGCCTCGGCCGCCCTGATGGGAAGGAGCTGCACCCCGCCGGAGATGACGGCAGAGTTGAAAGCGTATGGAAGGAATCAGGTCAACTGGATCCTGGGGTTGAATCCCTACGACCTCTGCATGATGCAGGGCAAGGGCCGGAACAATCCGGCCAGTTATGAGGGAGGGGCGCCAAACCCGCCGGGCGGCATCTGCAACGGGATCACCTCGGGCGTGGAGGACGAACACGACATCGCCTTTCTGCCTGCGCCGTATGGTCAGCGCGGCGACTGGAGCTGGCGCTGGAGCGAGCAGTGGATCCCGCACACGTCCTGGATGATTCTCGCGCTGGCGGCCGAGAGCGCTGACGTCCCTGTTGAGGCAAAACGCAATACCGTTTTGCTGGACGGCGCCTGGCAGATTGCCGAGGGCGCGATGAATGACGTGCCCACGGATTTCGGGCACACGGTGCCGGTACCGGGATTGGTGGACATGGCGAGGCCGGCATTCGAGGAGGTGGGCGTCAAGAGCGCACGCCGGGAGGCCTTCTGGTATCGCCGGACCTTCACTCTAACCTGGCCGCTGCCAGCGGTGGCCACCCTCAAGGTCGGCAAGGCGATGTTCGGCTCCCGGGTATGGCTCAACGGGAGGCTGTTAGGCGAGTATCTTCCCTCGTTCACGCCCGGCTATTTCGAGGCCAAGGCCGCGTTGCAGGAGGGCGCCAACGAACTGCTGATACGTGTCGGCGCGGACCGCTCCGCCGTGCCTGCGGCCGTTCCAACCGGCTTCGACTATGAGAAGGAACGCTATATCCCCGGCATTTTCGATTCGGTCGAACTGGTTCTAACAGGCACGCCGCATCTAGGCAATGTGCAGGTGGTGCCGGATGTGGCGAACCAGCGGGCACAGGTCCGCCTGTGGCTGCAACATGCAACCGTGGGTGAGGTGACGGTGGAGGTTTGCGAGGTGAAGTCCAGGCGGGTGGTCGGCAAGAGTTCCGCGCGCCTGAGCGCGGCGGCCGAACAGGTGCTCGATCTAACTGTTCCACTAGCCGCCTGCCAGTTATGGACACCCGAGTCACCGTTTCTCTATGAATTGACCGCGCGGACCAGCGGCGATGTGTTCACAACCCGCTTTGGCATGCGCGAGTTCAAATTCGATCCGGCGACCGGCCGGGCGGTGTTGAACGGCAAGCCGTATTTCATGCGCGGCAGCAACATCACACTCTATCGGTTTTTCGAGGATCCCGCCCGCGGCGGCCTGCCGTGGAACCCCGACTGGGTGCGCCGACTTCACCGGCGCGTCAAGGACATGCACTGGAACAGCCTGCGCTACTGCATCGGCTTCCCGCCGGAATTCTGGTATCGCATCGCCGACGAGGAGGGCATCCTCATTCAGGATGAGTTTCCCATCTGGTCCGGCAAGTTCGACGCCGGCGAGTTGGCGGGCGAGTTCCGCCAGTGGCTGGAGGAGCGCTGGAACCATCCCAGCGTGGTCATCTGGGATGCCTGCAATGAAACCAATGTGCCAGAAACGGGACTGGCCATTCAGCGGGTGCGCGGATTGGATTTGTCTAACAGGCCGTGGGACAACGGCTGGGGCCCGCCGGGTGAGCCGGGCGATTGTCATGAAGCGCACCCCTATCATTTTTACGATGCAAAGGCCAGGCTGGCCGATCTGGCAACCGCCGATCCATCGGGCGACAGTGTCTTCAACAGCAACGGCCACCGCAATAACGGCACACATGCCGTCATCATCAATGAATACGGCTGGCTGTGGCTCAACCGCGACGGCTCCCCAACCACCCTGACCCACAAGCTCTATCAAAACATGCTCGGCAAGGACGCGACGAGCGGGCAGCGCCGCCACCGCTACGCGCGTTACCTCGCGGCGGATACCGAGTTCTGGCGCTCCCACCGCAAGCTGGCCGGGGTGCTGCATTTCACCGCGCTCGGCTATTCGCGGCCCGCCGGCGCCACCAGCGATCACTGGCTCGATGTCAACAAACTCGAATGGGAGCCGGAGTTCTATAACTACGTCCGCGACGCCTTCGCGCCGGTTGGCGTTATGATCGACGCATGGGAGGAAACCTATCCAGCCGGCCAGTCGCGGGAGTTCCCGGTGGCCGTGATCAACGACCTGTATGCGGAGTGGAAGGGGGCGGTCCGTGTCCGGCTGCTGCGCGACGGCACCACTGTGCTGGAAAAATTCCAGCCGTGTGAGGTGCCGGCGCTCGGCAGGACGCAACTGGCTTTTCCCATCGACATTCCCGCGCCACCGGGAAACTATCAACTCGAGGCCGCGCTCATCCAACCGGGTGCCGCGCCCGTGCGCAGCCTGCGTGATTTTCAACTCAAATGAAATCGTCCCGAATCAATCCCGTTTTTTCCCGCTCATTCATCGCCGCCGGGCTTGCCATGTGGGTTTTGCCGCAGGCGCTGGCCGCCGACTGGCAGCCAGCCACCGGGCCACTCAAGACGCGTTGGGCGCAGGAAGTGTCACCCGCGAAGGTGCTCCCTGAATATCCGCGGCCGCAATTGGTGCGCAAGGAATGGCTGAACCTCAACGGCCTGTGGGACATCAAGCTCGGCGACGGCACGGAGGCCGGCATTCTCGTGCCGTTCCCGATCGAATCGGCGTTGTCGGGTGTGATGAAGCACTCGGAGCGTATGACTTACCGCCGCAATTTTGAGGTTCCGCAGGAATGGCGCGGGCGGCAGGTGGTGTTGCACTTCGGCGCGGTGGATTGGGAAGCGAAGGTATCTATCAACGGCAAGGAGGTCGGAATGCACCGGGGCGGTTATGACCCATTCAGTTTCGATATCACCGGCACACTCAAGACAGAGGGCAAACAGGACATCACCGTCGAGGTGTTTGATCCAACAAATAACGGTGGCTACCCGCGCGGCAAACAATCGCTGACCCCGCGCGGAATCATGTATACATCCTCTTCCGGCATCTGGCAGACGGTGTGGCTCGAACCGGTGGCCCAGTCACACATCGAGGCACTCCAACTGGTGCCGGACCTCGAGGGCGGCTGCCTACGTCTAACCGTGGCCGGTTCCGGAACCGTGGAGGCGGTCGCGAGCGACGGCGGCAAGCAGGTCGCCCAAGTCAGCGGTGCCGCCGGCAGCGAACTCAAGCTCGCCATCGACAACCCGAAGCTCTGGACGCCGGACACGCCGCATCTATACGATCTGAGCGTTGTGTTGAAATCAGACGGCAAGGTGGTGGACGAGGTGACCAGTTACTTTGGCATGCGCAAGATCGCGCTGGGCAAGGATGAGAAGGGCATCCCCCGCCTCATGCTCAATGGCAAGGCTGTCTTCCAGATTGGCCCGCTCGACCAGGGGTTCTGGCCGGACGGCCTCTACACCGCGCCGACCGACGAGGCCTTGCGCTGGGATGTGGTGGAAACCAAGCGACTCGGCTTCAACTGCACGCGCAAGCACATCAAGGTTGAACCGGACCGCTGGTATTATTGGTGCGACAAGCTCGGTCTGATGGTCTGGCAGGATATGCCCAGCGTCAATTCCTATGGCGGCACCCAGCCGATTGATGTGCCGCAGTTCAAAACCGAACTGCTGCGCATGGTGACCCACCATTGGAACCATCCGTCCATCATCATGTGGGTTCTTTTCAATGAGTCTCAGGGCCAGCACGACACCGAGGCGCTGGTTGCGGAGGTCAAAAAACTCGACCCATCGCGCCTGATCAACAACGCCAGCGGCGGGACCGACAAAAACTGCGGCGACGTGATCGACGCGCATGCCTATCCCGGCCCCCGATGCCCCAAGCCGGAGGAGACGCGGGCGGCGGTGTTAGGTGAGTTCGGCGGGGTGGGACTCGGCATCGACGGCCACCATTGGACCGCCAAAAAACGCGATTACCCGGGCATGGCTAACATCAATGATCTAACCGCCGCCTACGAGAGAATGCTCGCCCAAGCCTGGGAGTTGAATGCCTCGGTGGGCCTCGCGGCGGTGATCTACACGCAGCTCACTGACCTGGAGAAAGAATGCAACGGCTTGTGGACGTATGACCGCGAGGTCAACAAGGTGATCGTGGAACGTGCGGCCGCGGCCAATGCCGGTAAGGGTCGCCCTACCACTCAACCTTGAACGGAAAGTTTGACAGAAAAATGGGACAAGAGAATGGAGACAAAGGAATGGAGGCAAAGGAATAGATATCAATTTTCCAATCCATGAATTCTCCTGTCTCCATTCTCGTGTCTAATCTAACGCGCCTGCGTGTCTTATGCTTATCCGATATGACGGCTTTGGTTGATCATGAGACAAAGAATCCAGCGTCCTGAACGGGGCGATGCCAATGAGAGTTGCAGTATGATCCGCAAACACACCATAGTCCTGTCCCTTGGCCTGTTCGCCGCTGCGGCATGCACCATCGCCGCCGAACCGGCAGCCGAAGGGCAGCCGCAGCCGGTCACGAACTTGCTGAAAGCCAAACCCGAAGCCGTCGAGGCGTGGAAGGACATGCGCTTTGGGATGTTCATCTGCTGGGGACCGGTCACCTTGACCGGTGAGGAAATCGGCTGGTCGCGCGGCGAGTCGACGCCCGTCGAGGATTACGACAACCTTGTGAAATGAACTCACGTGAAAGAGTCCTCGCGGCTTTTGCCCACACCGAACCCGACCGCGTGCCGCGATGGTGCGGGGCATCGCCGGAATTTCTAACGAAGGCGAAGCAGCAACTCAATCTTCCTGACGACGAAAGTTTCTTTGTCCGCATCGGCGACGATTTCCGCCGGGTTTTCACCCGCTATATCGGGCCGGAGTTTTCGCTCGCGCCGGGAGTAGTCTATCGCACCGTCTTCGGCATTGACCGTGCCGGGTATGGTTACGGCCAGCCGTTGAGCCATCCGCTCGCCACCGCCACGCTCAAGGAAGTTCACGATTACGCGTGGCCCGACCCGACGTGGCAGGACGTTGCGCGTGTCCGCGCCGACGCGCTGGCATGGAACCAGCGATATGCGATCCTCGGCGGCGATTGGTCGCCGTTCTGGCACGATGCGATCGACCTGCTCGGCATGGAAAACCTCTACCTCAAGATGTATGACGAGCCGGAACTGGTGGACGCGCTGTTGCAACATCTCACGGACTACTACATCGCTGTTAGCCAGCGCACGTTCGACGCGGCGGCGGATGTGATGGATGTGTTTTTTATCGGCAACGATTTCGGCGGTCAGACCGGACCGCTGCTCAGCCCCGCGCAGTTCGACCGCTTCATCATGCCGCACCTGAAACGGCTGATTGATCTCGGCCACCAATACCGGCTGCGGGTTCAACTTCACTGTTGCGGCGGCTATGAGCCGCTCATTCCATCCATGATCGCTGCCGGTCTGGATGGACTGCACGCGCTTCAACCATGCTGCGGCGGCATGGATCTCGTGAAGCTGAAAGCCAACTACGGCGCGAAAATCCTCCTCAACGGCGCCATTGATTCCCACCATGTTCTCATCAACGGCACGCCCGAGTCGGTCCGGGATAGCACCCGCGACGTCCTCGCCATCATGGCCCCCGGTGGCGGCTACGTTGCCGGTGCCAGCCACGATTACCTCCTGGAAGAAACGCCCGTCGAAAATGTCGTGGCGATGTTTGACGCCGTGACCGAGTTTGGAGTCTACCACAAGACATGAAACCATTGTTCAATCTTCTTGCCGCAGTGGCTCTTGGGTGCGGCTGCTGTGCAGCGCTGGAAGCCGCGCCGTTGCAGATCCTGGTCAACCATTTGGGATATGATAGCCGTAGCACGTCGAAGGTCCGGCTGATGATCCTGCAGACCGCCGGCAATGCTCCCTGCATCAGCGAATTCGAGGCATACCACGACACCCAATGACGACAACGAAACTTGCGCAGGGAGCATGAACCGCGAACCTCTTGGCCGCAATGTGCGTTGCCCGCGTCGCGTCGGGCGCTGTCGCGACAGGAAACCTCCCCCGATCTTTCCGCTGCAACTCCTTTATTTTCAAGGAGTGGTGCCGAGAACAGGACTCGAACCTGCAAGGATTTCTCCACTTGATCCTAAATCAAGCGCGTCTACCAATTCCGCCATCCCGGCTTGCCAAGGGCTGCGCACCTCAAATACCTCATTCTCAATGGACTGGGCAAGCAATAATCGAGCAAGGAGTGTCGGCGGTCACCCAAAGATCGATCGGTGTGGAAAACTCTCATGAAAACTCCAGCCCTCACGGGTCGCTGGTCGG
>JBAXPF010000090.1:0-13173 GCA_037132955.1 Verrucomicrobiota bacterium
CTATCCTGTGGTCTGGATGATCGGCGGCGAGGCTGCCGGCCCGCAATGGACCGAATTGGCAAGGTATGTCCGCGATACCGACCCATATCACCATCCCGCGACGATGCACCCTCCCGGTGGCAAGACCGGCCGGCAGGCGGTCACCGACCCAAGCGTGATCAACTTCGATATGCTGCAAACCCCGCATGGCGATGGCAGCGCGGGCGCAGCCGTTGCAAAATTGAGAGGCACCTGTTCGAGTACGCAGGGCATGCCCGTTCTGATAGGCGAGTGCTGCTATGAAGGCCACATGCAAACCGCCTTCGGGTATGTTCAGCGTTACCTGTTTTGGGGATGCATGCTCAGCGGCGCGGCGGGCCACACCTACGGCGCGGCGGGCGTGCAGCCAGCCAGCGTGGAAGGCGATCCCGGAACATTCCCTGTCTGGGACTGGACCACGTGGGCGGAGGGGATGAACTTCTTGGGTTCGACCCAACTGGGACTCGGCAAAAAATTGCTTGAGAAGTATCCATGGTGGCGATTTGAGCCGCATCCGGAATGGGCTGAAGCGGGTTCCTTTGCGGCAGGGATCCCCGGCGAAGTGCGGTTCATCTACCAGCCCAAACGCGATATATACGATTGGAATAGCCCCCAAGTGAAGGGCCTCGAGCCCAACGTGGCTTATCACGCCTTCTACTTCAATCCCTGCAACGGCATGCGACACGCCATAGACGCAGTTGCCAGTGGCGGCACGTACAAGGCACCGCCACTGCCTTGTCCCCTAGACTGGGTGCTGGTGCTGGAACGCGTGAAACCGTAATCAAACAAATACATGAAACACGCAGGCATGGCATTGTTATTGTTATTGACGACGGTCATTCCGCTCGTGGCGGCGGAACCCGGCTGGAACCCAGTCAGGGACGCGACGCGCGACGGCAAACCGCTCGAGGACCTGACGATCAACGGCAGGCCCTATGAGGTTTTTCAGCACGGAGTGAAACCCGAATGGGGATATCAGGCGCCGCAGCAGGATACGTTCGTTCTGGTTCATCCGAAACAGGACCGTAAGAATGCACCGCTCTATGTGGTTTTGCACTCGGCGGGCCATGATGTCATTCAATGCGTGAAATGCACCCGCGACGTCGGCAACCATGACATCTACCGGTCACCGGAGGATTTCTACGCGCTCTATCTCGACTGCCGCCGCAACCCCAACGATTGGTGGTGGGGCGGCATGCACCTGAATGATGCCAATCTAACCCAAAAGAATTCAGGCGGCGACCCGATGCCCGTGGAACGGCGGGTGATGGACACCGTCAGGTGGGTCATCCAGCAATACGGGATCGATGCGAACCGCGTGTATCTCACAGGCATCTCGATGGGAGGCAGTGGCACGCTCGGCATCGGGATGCGCAATGGGGATGTGTTCGCCGCGATCAAGGCGAGCATTCCCGCCGGGATCGAACACGTTTCCAACCGGATGTATTTTCCACCCCAAGTGCTGCCGGAAGCCGCCAGGATCCCCGATCCGCCGATTGCCATCGACGAGTCGGCACAGAATGACAACTGGTCCAGCGGCCATGAGCGCTTTGCGCAAGCGATGAATGACCGGAGATATGCGCTATTTCTCAATTGGGGGCCGTTCGACCACGCCCACAACCACCTGCTGATAGAAAAGACCAATGATCTGGTCAATTCATTCGACTGGCTGAATGTCAAAAAGAACGAGGCCTATCCGGTTTTCAGCCATGCCACCAGCAACGACAAACTGCCGTGGCCCGCCGACTTGAAGAGCACCGCCGCCGGACAGATCAACGCGTTCTTTCGTTGGAAATGTCTCAGCGATACCAACGACCGACTTGCCATGGCGCTTTTCCTGGTGAGTCCGTCCGGGCTGAAGACGACCTTCAAAATCCCCGGAGAATCCACTGCGGATGTGTCCCTGCGCCGGATCCAAAACGGGCCGTTCAAGCCTGGCGCCTGCTTCCACTGGACCTATGGCACCGCCACCGGTGAAGGCAAGGCCGATGCCTCGGGACTCATCACCATTCCTGGATTGAAGATCTCAAGCGAACCGACCACGCTGACTGTTAGCAAGAGTCGCCCGCGTTTCGCGATCATCAACAACATTGAGCCGCGTCGCGACATCCACGGTGAGATCATCGATGCCCACGATGGCTGCCTGGAGTATTTCGAGGGCAGGTACTATCTCTATGGCGTGCGCTTCGGCAATGGCGATGGCTTCGGCAACACCAACCGCTTCGTTTGTTACAGCTCACCGGATATGCAGGCGTGGACCCCCCATGGCGAAATGGTCAAGGAGCTGAACGTCAATCCGCGGACGTACTTCCAGTGTTATGTGAAGTTCAACAAACGCAGCGGCAAGTATGTCATGTGGTATAACGCCGCCGGCGAAAACGGCGTGGCCGTCGCCGACCGGCCGGAGGGTCCATTCATCCTGAAGGATCGCAATGTTAAATTGAAGCATAGCGCCAGCGGGGTTGGCGATATCTCGCTCTTCATCGATGACGACGACACCTGCTACCTGCTGTCCAGCATTGACACGACCACCGGCTTCAAGGTGAAGGAGGAGCCGATCCCGCACCACCAGATCTGTGTGGAGAAGCTCACCCCCGACTACCTCGGCACAACCGGCGAGGCCACCGCATTCGTGGCCGGCAACTGTGAAGGTCCGTCGATGTTCAAGCGCAACAACAGCTATTATCTGCTGAGCGACAACACCTGTTGTTACTGCCCGGACGGCACCGGGGTGCGCGTCTATACCGCCGCCACCGCCATGGGACCGTTCACCTACCGCGGCAACATCAACCTCAAGGCCGACAACCCTCGCGATCTGCCCTCGCCGTGGACGCCTCCGGGCACAGGCCGCGCCGACAGCATCATCAAGGCCCAGGGCAAGCATGTGGCGGCAGTACCCACGCCCGGTGGCATGGCGTTTCTGTGGATCGGCGACCGCTGGAGCACCCGCCCGGATGGCCTCAAAGGCCATGATTTCCAGTATTGGAGCAGCCCGTTACAATTTGAGAGCGATGGCATGCTCCAGCAAATGAAGTGGGAAGACCAATGGATGCTTGAATTGCCGCCGCCCCCGCAATAGGACGATCCATGAAAACCACCCTCACACTCTTTCTATCACTCGTGGCACTTGCGCAAGCCGAGCCGGTGCCCATGGTGCCAAGTGGCGGAGATCTTTGCGCCAAGCCGCTGCCCGCCACCACTGTGGACACCGCAGGGCCGGACCACTACGCCGGCCGCTTTTGTAGCGGTGACGGTGACACCGGGTTCCTGCGTCTTATCGACGAGTCATTCGCCTTTTTCCATCCCAACCCGGTGGTGCCGAACCTGACCATGATCTATCGGCCGGATTGGGACACTTTGGTTGAAGCCGGCGGTTGGAATGCCTGGTGGATCCAGAACAGCTACGGCTTCGCCTATGCGGCGACGCCCTTTCTCCAGGAACCTTGGGCTTCCTTGCTGCAACGCTCCATGGATCTGTTCTGGGACAACCAGGGTGACGGCAAGCGCAAGGGCGGCTGGGCGGATGCCGGCGCTGACCTGGTGGCTCCCGATGGCTGCCTCGGGGATTGCGCCGCGCCCGGCAAAATCATGTTCAAGCAGGGTGACGGTGACCTGAACGTGCATGATTGGTACCACGAGGCCACCGCCGCAGGACTCGTCATGCAGGCGGAAATCCTGCTGGCCAACCGCGACCCAAAGGCATTGGCACACTATCTCCCAAAAATGGACCGGGCCTGCGACTCCATCGAAAAAAACCGCGACCCTAACAACAACCTGTTCCTCGTCGGCCCCGCCTGCAATCTCCTCGCCCCCAGCTACGGTGGCGTAAAACAACCGGACGGCTCCTTCGGGAAAGGATACCTGGCAGGGCTTTCCATCAGCTATCTGGCGGCCTTGGATCGCATGGTGGAATTGTACAAGCTCACCGGTGACCAAGCCAAGCTCGCGACCTGCCAGCGGCGGCAGAAACTGACCCGCGAGTCGCTGCCGCTGTTGCTGGCACCCGCCGGCTATTTTGTCAAATCCGTGGAACCCGGCGGCATCCTGCATGGCGTGTTAGGGCAGCGGCAGTTCGGCTACCTCGAAGGGGTGGCCAACGCCGACGCCGTTGCCCTCCGCGTGGCGGACGATCTAACTGCCGCAAGCATTTACCGGCAGATCGCGGCATTTCCAGCCATCCGGCCCTTTGATTTCCTGCTGACCAATGCGCCCGGTCTGGACGACACCTACTGGAGCTGGGGCAACACCACCGGTCCGGGCATGGGCGACATCCATCAATTCGGCGACTGGGTCAATGGCGGCGCCTGGTCCACGGTCGAGGGCCGGGCCATCCTCATGTATTACCGGCTGGGAAAATTCGAAGATATCCGCCGCTCCGCGATCCGGGCCATGAAATGGGCCAAGGATTTCAGGTTGGACTCCCCCTGGTCGCAACGCGGTGAGAACTCGGACAATTCCTGGTATGATGAGGGCAAGTGGCTGCATGGCACCGGCGTGAAAGTGACGGCCGACAACTACGCCATACCCGCAGCAACCGTCCGCGGCCTCTTCGATTACGACTATCGCTTTGATCGGCTCATTCTCCGCCCCCGTGTCCCGGGGTCGATCACTCAATACACCCAGAACGAGCCGGTCCGCTTCGGCTCGAAAAAACTCTATCTATCCTGCCGCAACGGCGGGCCCATCGTCAAGTCGGTCACCGTCAACGGCAACTCGCTGCAAGTCGGATCGCCGGCAGCCGTGGCGCTCATCTACGCCGATCTGCCCGACAACGCCAAAATTGAAATCACGACCGAGGGCGGATGGCCGCAGGAGCAAGCCACCATGCCCTACCCGGCTACGCCCGCACTCGTCGCGACTGGGACGCCGCCACCGCCAGTCACCGCCGACCTGCCTGCATCGCTGCAAAAGCCGTTCGCCGTGTTGGGAGCCATGGCCAAACTTCTGGCCAACGAACCTGCCGCCGACTACGAACGGGCCTTCGTCTCGGAAGCCCTGCAATCGTGCGAGGCCTGTCAGGCCCGCGTGACCTTGGACCCCGGCGCCGGCTACTATCGTCCCATCACGCCGCAACGCAAGCTGGCCATTGAGGCATTCTACGAGCAATCCGCACTCGGCATGTATCACGGCTTCGCCAAGCGCATGGCGGACCATGCCGCAACAGGAGATGCACGGCAAAAGCGCCTGGCGGCATTGTTCGCCGAAATACAAAAGTAGTTTGAACAGAGTTCCCATGAAATTACCACCCCCCACGGCACGCCCATTGGATTCATCCGTTAGGGATACAATCACCGCGCCGCCAGGCCTGCAGCATTGCACCCGCCGGCTGCTCACCGGCATCCTGATTGCCGCCATGGGCGGCTTGCCGCAGGCCCTGGCGGAACCACTGATGCAGGTGGTGACAGACGCCGCGTCAGGCCAGTGGGTCATTTGCGAAGGCAAGATCAACATCCTGCAGTTCAACCACCAAACCGTCCAGGCGCCGCCGGGGACACTGGAAAAAGTCACCGCCGCCAACCAAAAATACGCCCAGCCCCGGAGCGATTACATCCACCCGCTTTATGGGCCATCAGGCGAGGTTATGTCGATGGACTGGCCCATCGACCACCCGCATCACCGCGGCATCTACTGGGCGTGGCCGGAAGTGATGTTAGACGACCAGACAGGTGACCTGCATGCCTTGCAGCGGGTGTTCGCGCGGCCGGTGGGCAAGCCTGTTAGCAGCGCTGGCAACGAAGCCGCCACCATCGAGGCGGATAGCCAGTGGATGTGGGAGGACAAAACACCCATCGTCGATGAGAAGGTGACCATCCGCGTGGAAAAAGCCGGCCCGCACGGGCGGCGCATCGATCTCACCGTCAGGCTGGTCGCGCGGGTCGACGGGGTGACCATCGCGCGCCGCCTAACCGACAAATATGGCGGGCTCAACACCCGACTCGCCGCGGCGACGGCGCTCGCAATCACCCACCACGCCGATGCGGTGGGCACCACCCCGCGCATGGCCTGGCATCAGGCATCGGGCACCTGGGGCGGCGCCCCCCAAGCCGCCAGCCTAACGATTTTTGAGAAATCGGCCAACCCCGGCTATCCGGCGGATCACATTGAATTCCCGGAACTGGCGTGGTTGCAGCCGGCGTTCCCGACAGCCGGGACCCGCCACCCGCTCAAAAAGGGCGAGCCCCTCGTGCTGCAATATCGCTATGTCATTGGCACCGCTGCCACGGCGGATGAGCAAACGCTGCGCGCCGAGTGGCTCAAATTCAACCCACCCCACCCCGCAACCACCCCATGAAAACGGGAATTATCTCACTGACTCTATCACTCTTATGTCTGACGGCCTACTCCCGGGAGACTGAGAAGGGCAATGAGACGATCTGGCAGAACAAACCGGGAGATGTGAAGCTGAACTGGGAGGGCCAGGTCTTTCATCTGGGCAATGGCTATTTTGGCGCCTCGGTTTACGGGGGTGCAAAACAAGAGGTCCTGACCCTGAGTGAAAAGACATTTTGGACGGGGGGGCCTGGAGACCGCACCGATTACAACTTTGGAATTGTCCCAACTCAGGATTTAACTTCGATCAGTGAAATAAAGAAGCTGACCTCACAGGGGGATATTGCGCAGGCGGATAAACGGGTCTCGAAATATCTGACCAACGATACCTGGCAGGGGCTTGGCGGACTTTCAACGATTGGAAGTCTAGTCCTCAATTTCGAGAATCATGAGGGGGAGATCCACGACTATGAAAGGCTGCTCGATCTGCACAATTCCACCCTATCCGTAAAATACAAAACCAACGGTGTTCGATATGAACGTGAATATTTTTGCAGCTATCCGGGAAGAGTGATGGCCATCCGGATGACGGCGGACAAACCCAAGGCACTGAGTTTCAACCTGGGATTGAACCTGATGCATAAGAAGCGCAATCCGCAGACAACGATCACTCCCACGACCGGGATGCTCGAAATTGCCGGCAATATCGATGACAACAACCGCCCATACCAGGTGAAAATCAAAGTCGTCAACGATGGTGGGGAGATAAGCCGGGAGGGTTCTTTTCTAACCGTAAAAGGCAGCAACTCGGTGGTTATTTATTATTCGGTGGCGACCAATTACGCGCTGAATCCGCCGCTCTTCAAAGGGGCGGATCCCGATAAAATCACCTCTGAGGCAATTGCCAATGCCGCAAAATCTGGCTACGAACCGTTGCGTGAAACGCACATCACAGATTACCGGAACCTGTATGGCCGGACCAGCCTCCAGCTGGAGAATCCGGCACAAGACCGGGCCGCCCTGCCCACGAACGAAAGATTGCATTACTATATTCTTAACAACGACGATAGGGATTTAGGGCTAAAAGAGCTATCCTTCAACTTCGGCAAATACATGCTCATCAGCGCTTCGAGGCCAGGAACCATGGCCGCTGCACTGCAGGGCACCTGGAACAACAAATACAAGGCCATGTGGAACGGGACCTATCAGCTGGATATGAACGTCACACAGACCTATATGTTTGGCAATGCGCTGAACCTTGCGGAGTGTCAGGAGCCCATCATTGATTACACCAGGATGTTGTCGCAGGTCGGGGCTATCGCCGCAACCCGCTTTTATGGCTGCAAGGGATGGACATCGTTTGTGATCAGCGACCTTTGGGGCGGTGTGGGGATGTTGCCTCCCGCCCCATTCTTGTCCAGTGGCTGGCTCGCGCTGATCAGTTGGGAGCAATACGCCTTTGAGCAAAACCGGAATTATCTCAAGGATATCTATCCGGTTCTCAAAGGCGCGGCGCAATTTTACCTTGATAATCTCATCGAATACAAGGACACCCAAAAACTGGTGCTCTGGGGAACCTATAGCGCGGAGCACAGCACTTCGCCCATTGGAATTACGGCGCCCAACTTCCAGGATCTCGCCTTCGTGAGGGAAACCTTTGAAAACACCATCCGCGCATCGGAAATATTGGCGACAGACAAGGAGTTCAGAGACCAGCTGATCAATGCCACGAACCGGTTAATGCCGTTCAAGGTGGGTCGGATGGGACAGTTCCAGGAATGGGTTGAAGATGTCGATGATCCCAACTGCCACCATCGCCATATTTCCCACTTGCTCGCCTTGCAGCCTTGCAAGCAGATCAACCCCTACAAAGACCCTGAGTTTATCCATTCGATGAAGATCACCCTGAAACACAGGGGCGATGACGATTTCACGACATTGAACCGCCCCGACCTGTGCAACAGCCCGCTCTTTGCCACCCAATGTCAGCACGAAGGAATGAGTTTCGATAATTTCACCTCGCAGGTATGGAGCCGCAGTGCCCGTCTCTGCTCATGGCTCAGGGTATTGGATGGCGACCATGCCAATAAGATCTACAATGACATTTACCGTGAGGCCACTCTGGAGAATATGATTCAATATGAATCCAGAGCTCATTACGGCGATCAGCCCGTTCCTGAGACGCCGTTCTTCCTTGACGGGACCGTGCTTTCGGCGGGTTATGTCACCGAGATGGCTCTGCAGTCGCAGCACGGCGAACTGGATCTTCTGCCCGCCTTGCCCTCGGCATGGGTAACCGGAAGCCTCAAGGGCATCAGGGCAAGAGGTGCCTGCACCGTGGACGTCGATTGGAAGAGTGGCAAACTCACCAAGGCGGCTATCCAGTCCGACCGTGGGGGGGCTTTTACGATTCGATACAAGAATATGACGAAGGTGATACAAATAGCAAAGGGCGAAACGGTTCGGGTGAATGCCGCACTTGAAAAAATTGAATGAGGCAGGAAAACCCCATGAACTCTTGAACCTGAAAACCGACGTTGAATCCTAATAAATTGTTAGATAACCACAGATTACACGGATTCCACGGATTAAATTAGGTTCCATTTGCAACTTCTCCGAAGTTGCAAATGGTGAAGAAAACCACACCAAAAAAATCCGTGCAATCCGTGTAATCTGTGGTTTATCTTCCCCATTGCAGGAATTCAACTTCGGATTTCGGGTTGAACTGCCGCAGAACCCGCAATGATTTGACCAACACAACACACACAAAGACCATGACACCACCCAACCACGGACCGTTTGATAGACCCGCACCCGGGGCACTCCGCACCCAGCGGCACGCATGGCTCACCGCCGCCATGGCCATGCTGCTGGTGACGGCCACAAGCGGTTCCGCCGCACCATCCGCCATCCAGGTCATTCCCCTGCCCCGCGTGATCCGCCCGGCCGCAGGCACGTTTGCCCTGACGCCACAAACGGCGATTTTCGTCAACTCACCCGAATTGACGGATGTGGGCCGCTATCTAGCGGAAATGCTGGCGCCGGCCACGGGCATGCAACTTGCCGTTGGACCACTCCCGGCCGCCGCAACGCGCGGCATCGTGTTGGCACTGGACAAGGATCGCGGCGACCTCGGGCAGGAAGGTTACGCGCTCATCTGCACGCCGGAGGCGCTGACCCTAACGGCCGCCAGACCTGCCGGCGTGTTCTATGCCGTGCAGACATTGCGGCAGTTGCTCCCTATCCAAATCGAGAGCCAGCAACCGGTCGCCAACATCACTTGGACAGTGCCCTGTGTCGCCATCGAGGATCAGCCGCGCTTCCCGTGGCGCGGCTATCTGCTCGATCCGGCGCGTCACTTCCGGACCAAGGGAGAGATCAAGGACATGATCGACCTTCTGGCCATGCAGAAACTCAACGTGATGCAACTCCACCTGACAGACGACCAGGGCTGGCGGGTTGAAATCAAAAAGTATCCCAAGCTGACGGAAATAGGCGCGCGGCTGGCGAATTGCAGCGGCAAGAAAGGCGACTCCTGGTTTTACCGGCAGGATGACATCAGGGAACTCGTGGCCTACGCGGCAAGCCGCTATGTGACCTTGGTCCCGGAGATTGAGATGCCGGGTCACAGCGGAGCAGCCACCACCGCGTACCCCGAGTTGGCGTGCGGCGGCACTCCCTCATCCGCGCTCTGCGTGGCGCAAGAGCACACGTTCGAGTTCGCCAGCGCCGTGCTCGACGAGGTGCTGGCGCTTTTCCCATCGCCCTATATTCATATCGGCGCCGACGAGGTGACCCCGGCCCGCTGGCGTACCTGCCCGCAATGCAAGCCGCTGATGGACAAGTTGGCCCAGACCGCATTGCCCGCCGATGTGACGCCCTTCCGGTTGCCGCCCAATGCCGCGACCGGCGTGCCGTTTCAAGCGGACATCGCCCGCTTGCAGGGTGAGTTCGTCCGGCGCATCGACCGCTATCTCACATCAAAGGGGCGGCGCATGATCGGCTGGGATGAAATCATGGAAGGCGGATTGCAGGCCGACAGCCGCGCGCTGGCGATGGCATGGCGGGGCGCACAGGCGGTCCTCGGCGCCGCCGGACAGCGGCATGACGTGATCGTCGCCCTGCATCCGGATCTCTATCTGGACAACGCCACCCGCCTCGAGCAAACCTATGCGTTCGAACCGGTGCCAGCCGACATGCCGCCCGGGCAGGAGGCGCATGTGCTCGGCCTCCAAGGCAACATGTGGGGGGAAGGCACGCCGACGATCCAGCGCGTGGAGCAGCAATCGTTCCCGCGCCTGTGCGCCATCGCGGAAACCGGGTGGACTGCCCGCTCCAACCGCAATTTCCCAAATTTTGTGAGTCGCCTCGTGCCGTTCAAGGCACGCCTGAAGGTGATGGGCGTGACTGGCGCCACGACGGGCGCATCCTGGCCCGTCGCCACGGTGCAGGCGCCGCCGCCGCCGCAAAAGCTCCCGCTCTGGGCGGGCCAGGCACCCATGGGTGACGGCACGTTTGAGGCGGCTGATGCTCCCATCACCGTCCATCTACCGGATCCAGCCAAGGCCAATGGGGCGGCCATCGTGCTCTGCGCCGGCGGCGGCTATGGCGGCTTGGTCATTGATGCGGAAGGCCACAACATCGCCAAGTGGCTCAACCAGCATGGCATTGCCGGCATCGTGCTGGAATACCGCTTGCCTAAAGGACGACCCGTCATTCCATTGTTAGACGCGCAACGCGCCATCCGCACGGTGCGCGCCAACGCCAACAAGTGGAACCTCAACCCCGACCGCATCGGCATCATGGGCTTTTCCGCGGGTGGCCATCTGGCGGCCATGGCCGGTACCCGCTTTGACGCCGGCCATCCCGAAGCAACCGATCCGTTGGAACGACTCAGCTGCCGGCCGGATTTTGTGATGCTGGTCTATCCGGTCATCACCATGGGTGAGAAGACCTCACTTGGAACCAGGGTCAACCTGCTAGGGCCCGACCCGACACCTGAAATGATAGAACAGTTCTCCGCCGAAAAACAGGTAAGCACCCGGACGCCACCGATGTTCATCACCCATAGCAAGCTCGACTCCGGCGTGTCGGTGGAAAACAGCCGGATGCTGAGCGAGGCACTCAAGGCTCACCAGGTGCCGGTGGAGTATATGGAACTGGCCACCGGCAACCACACCCTCAATGCCCTTTGGGGCGGGCTGTGGGATTCCATCCGCACCCGGATGCTCGCATGGCTCGGCGCACAAAACATGATCCCTGCCACAGACGCCGCCGGCCCGGTGGCACCCAGCAAGTGAATCAGACGTCGCAGCGATGCTTGACGCCGCAAACGGGTTTGAGGTATATCACAAGACATGACACTTCACCAGCGCATCCTTGTCGCCATTGGACATCGCCAGCCCGGTTGCCTGTCCGTTCTAACGGGACTGCTGTGTTGCTTGCTGGTTGCGACCCACGCGCCCTGCGCGGAGACTCCCGAAGCTTCGGCAACAAACGGCACCGTGAGCATCCACTTCGGGACGCCGGCGGGCAGGATCAAGCCATTGCATGGCGTCAACGGCGGCCCGCTCAGCCGCAGTTCCGAGTCCGACAACCTGATCGCCTATCACGCCGAAGCCGGGTTCCCGCACACGCGCCTGCACGATTGCCAGTGGCCCAGTCCGAATGTGGTGGATGTCCACTGCGTGTTTCCGCTGTTTCATGCCGATGCGGACGATCCCCGCAATTACGTGTTCGCGCCGACGGACGATTACTTGGCGGCCATCGTAAAGAATGGTTCGCAAATCGTCTATCGACTGGGCACCTGCATCGAGCACAAGACCCAATACAACGTCAATCCACCCGCGGACCCTCGCAAGTGGGCCGACATTTGCGTGCATATGATCCGCCACTTCAACGATGGCTGGGCCGACGGGCACCAGTTCAATATTCGGTATTGGGAAATTTGGAATGAGCCTGATCTCAAAGGCCAGATGTGGACCGGCACGATGGAGCAGTATTTCGCGCTCTACGAGGCCGCGGCCACGGCTATCAAGGCCCACGATCCTAAAAACAAAGTGGGCGGACCGGGAGTCACCGACGTGCGCAGCGAGTGGGTGCGGCCGTTTCTCAAGTATTGCCAGGAACGCAAGCTCCCCTTGGACTTCTTCTCGTTTCACTGGTATGGCAAAGACCCGGCGGGTCCAGCCGCCAGTGCGGTGACCGCGCGGAAAATTCTCGATGAATTCGGTTTCCAGAAGACCGAAACGCATCTCAACGAGTGGCATTACATCAACGTCGGATGGAACGAATTGCGACCTAACAAACGCGAGAGTTTCCGCGGACTGCGCACGAAATTCCAAGCCACCCTCGGCGGTGAAGCGGCGGCGTTCGCGGCGGCGGTGCTCATCCGGTTCCAGGACACTCCCTTGGATGTGGCCAATTTCTTTACCGCCGCCGCCGACACGCTGCACTGGAGCATGTTCGACGAATACGGGGTGCCCAGCACCACCTACCACGCATTTCGCGCGTTCAACGAGTTGACCCAAACCCCCGCCCGGGTGCGCGTGGACGCTCCGCCGTCGCTCGATGTCTGCGCCGGCCTGAGCGAGGACAAGCAGCGCGCCGGAGTGTTGCTCGCCAATTTCAAATCCCCGCAGAGCCGTTGGGATTTGTCAGTCCAGGATCTGCCCCTGACAGGAAAGGTTCGCCTGCAGAAATATTTGGTGGATGATCACCACGAATTCAGTTTGTCGAGCGAGGAACTTTTGAGCGGTTCGCCGCCGGTCATTCACCTCGACCTGCCGCCGGGAACCGTCTGCTTCCTGCGCTTCGTCACCGACAAAAACTGGCTCTTCAGCAGAATCTGTGGGTGAACTGCGGTTCTGGTAGATCTCCAAGTGT